>JABZYU010000074.1:0-3683 GCA_015264985.1 Streptococcus sanguinis
TTTCTTTATATTATTAGGATTTACAATTTCTACTTTAATATTTATATTATTTTTTAGTTTATTGAGGTAGTCACTATGAATAGTTATCAAACTGAATTGATGGATTTAACTATAAAATTAGATGCAATTACTGGCTCGCACGGTTCCCTTATTTCTCTAGTGCAAAAGGTTATCTCAAATTACTCTGATAATAATGCGACAATTTTTTTAAGAGAGATTTCTAAAATATATAAAAATGAAGCAACAGGGAGAGAAACTAGAAAGCTTGCAAAAATTGTATCGGATGATTTGTTGAAGTTTGTTGGATATTCTTATATACGAGATTCCAAAAATAAAATACAGCCAAAACTAGATGAAAATATTTCTTTAGAAGATTTGCAAAAAGAGTTAAATCAATTAATTGGATTAGAGAATGTTAAGAAAGAAATTAATAATTTAGTTGCTTATCAAAAGGTTCAGTCTTTAAGAAAAATAGAAGGTTTAAAAATACCTTTCCGTACTTTACATATGGCCTTTACAGGAAATCCGGGAACAGGAAAGACAACTGTTGCTAGAATCATAGGAAGAATGTACAAACAATTAGGTTTATTATCGAAAGGTCATTTTATTGAGGCTTCGAGAACAGATTTGATTGCTGGTTATCAAGGTCAGACAGCTTTAAAAGTAAAAAAAGTAATTGAACAAGCTAAAGGTGGAGTATTATTTATTGATGAAGCGTACAGTATAACTGAAAATGAAAATAGTGATTCGTACGGGCGTGAATGTTTAACCGAACTCACGAAAGCTTTGGAAGACTTTCGTGAAGATTTGGTTGTTATTGTTGCAGGTTACACAAAACCGATGTGTACTTTTTTTGAATTAAACGCCGGGTTAAAGTCTCGCTTTAATCGATTTATAGAATTTAATGACTATACTGCTTTAGAATTATTGGAAATTTTAGATGTTCTATGTTTAAAAGATGATTATAAAATAAGCGAAGACTTGAGGAGAGTTTTATTATCTTTCTTTTCAGATGAACTTGGTTTGTCAAACGATAATTTTTCGAATGGAAGATTTGTTAGGAATATATATGATAATTTAGTCATGCAACAATCTATTCGCTTAAGTAGAAAAGAAGGAATTACTTTAGACGAACTCTCCTTACTAGAGTTAGATGATTTTCAACAAAAGAATTAAATCTTACAATTTTGTAAGGTTTTTTGTTTGAAATGAAAGGTTAGGGTATGGAACCAGCCTTTCTTTTTTATTATCATAGAGGCAAGAAATAAGAAGGAGACAGAAAAATGAAATCAAAAGGTATAAATGCTTTTCAGTTGAAGCTCTTCATGGCCTTTCTTATGGTTTTTGACCATATCAGCCAGATACCAGGGCTGGTGCCGGAGGGCTGGGCTGGCGTCTTGCATGCCCTAACCCGCTGTGTCGGAGCAGCATTTGCCTTCATGGCAGTGGAAGGCTTTCTCCACACTCGCAACCGCCTGGCTTACAATATGCGGCTCTTCTTTTGGGCAGCCCTGATGCAGACAGGAAACTGTATCCTGACGCTCCTCTTTCAGGAGAAGGGCATCTACCTCACTCACAATATCTTTCTGACCTTGGCCTGCGGTGTCCTCATGCTGAGTCTTTTCTTTGGCTTTTCTGACAATGGCGGAGCTACTAAGGATGGGAAGCGTGGTTTGCGGCTGACAGCAGGAGTATTAGTCTTGCTGGCTGGGCTTCTCTTTAGCGAAGGCGGCATGGCTCTGCTTCCTTTCATGCTCTTGACCTACCTTTTTAGAAATCAAGTCTTTTTCAGAAACTTGTCCTATGTAGCCTGGGCGGGAGTTCTCTTTGCCATGAGTATTCAAATTTATCCAACTCTGCAGGACACGCTATCAATGCTGCTCTATAATTCAGACTGGCTCTTTATCACTGTTCTTCCTCTCTTGCACTTCTACAATGGTGAGCGAGGATCCAGCAGCAAGTGGAGCAAATATTTCTTCTATATTTTCTATCCAGCCCACCTTTGGCTAATTGCTTTGATTGCCTTTTGGGTAAAATGAAGCTCATCTCATCTTACAAAAGTGTAAGATTGCACTTTAAAATGTAAGCTTAGGTTATGGCAGGGCGGTTGGTATTGAGATAAAATAGACTTATCAATTAGGAGGCAGTTTATAAATATTGTTAAAAGCGGGGCATTGATAGGTGCCTGCTAGACAGAAAGGAAGCAAGATGACATTATTAGACGTACAACATGTGAAAAAGATTTATAAAACCCGTTTTCAGGGTAGTCAAGTAGAGGCACTTAAGGACATTCACTTTACGGTAGAAAAGGGCGAATATGTCGCCATCATGGGGGAATCAGGCTCTGGGAAATCCACCCTGCTCAACATCTTAGCTATGTTGGACAAGCCGACTGAAGGCCGCGTCTTTCTCAACGGAACTGACACAGCAACCATAAAAAACAGCCAGGCTTCCAGCTTCCGCCGGGAGAAATTAGGCTTTGTCTTTCAGGACTTCAATCTGCTGGATACCTTGTCGGTCAAGGATAATATTCTCCTGCCTCTGGTTCTCTCTCGCCGTCCCATTACTGAGATGATGCAAAAGCTGGTTACGACCTGCAATGAGCTGGGGATTAACAGCTTGCAAGAGAAGTTTCCTTATGAGATTTCTGGTGGCCAGAAGCAGCGGGTAGCAGTAGCTCGGGCCATCATCACAGATCCTGAGATTCTGTTGGCGGACGAACCGACGGGAGCCTTGGATTCCAAGTCTTCGGCAGCCCTGCTGGATGTCTTTGATGACATTAATGCCCGCGGTCAAACTATTCTCATGGTAACCCACTCAACGTCAGCGGCTAGCCGCGCCAAGCGGGTGCTCTTTATCAAGGATGGGATTCTTTATAATCAAATCTTCCGCGGTGACAAGACCGAGCGGCAGATGTTCCAAGAGATTTCTGACACTCTGACAGTTATGGCAAGTGAGGTGGGCAATTATGTTCAAACTAACGAGTAAATTGGCTTTGTCCAATCTGGTTAAAAATCGCAGTTTGTATTATCCATTTGCTTTGGCGACGGTACTGGCAACAGCGATTTTGTATAGTTTTGTCTCACTAGCTCATAGCCCCAACATGGAGGCCTCTTATGGCGGTGCAGCTGCTCGCATGACCTTGCAGTTTGGTATCCATGTCATTCAGATTGCCGTCCTTATCCTCATCACCTATGCTAATAGCTTTGTTATGAAGAACCGTTCGCGAGAGTTGGGAGTCTATAGTCTACTGGGCATGGAGAAAAAGCATCTGCTAGTCATGACCTTCTTTGAGCTCTGTGTTTTTTATCTGGTTACAGTTGGTCTGGGCATCTTGTCTGGCCTAGCTTTAGATAAGATGCTCTACGCAGTCCTTTTGAAATTGATGGGAATGCCGGCAGTTCTTGCCTCGACCTTCCAATGGAAGATCGTCTGGATGACTCTAGCCAGTCTGGGTATTGCTTTTGCGGTGATTTTGTTGCTCAACTCTACGCGCCTTCTACGCTATAGCTCTCTTAAACTAATGAAAGAAAAGAAAGCAGGCGAGAAGAAAGGACGCTTCCTTTTTCTGCAAACCTTGCTGGGGCTCGTACTCATGGGTGTGGCTTATTATATGGCTTTGACCGTTACCAAACCTGTCGCTGCTATCGGCAATTTCTTTTTAGCTGTGGGCATGGTTATCT
>JABZYU010000074.1:3693-9097 GCA_015264985.1 Streptococcus sanguinis
TCTTAGCAACCTATCTACTTTCTAATGCAGGTTCGATTACACTATTGCAATTTCTCAAAAAGCGCAAAGGTTACTACTATAAAACGCAGAATTTCATTTCTGTTTCCAATCTCATCTCGCGGATGCGCAAAAATGCAGCAGGATTGGCAACTATCTCCATTCTATCTACCATGCTCCTAGTGACTCTGGTCGGTACAATCAATATCTATGTTGGAGGTCAGGATTATATTACTACCTTGCATCCAAAAGATTATAATGTCAGCGTCGTCTTGCCGAAATCGACTGATCAGAAGGAGGCTCTGTTGGCCAAGGTCCAGCAAGTCGCTCAGGACACAGGTCTGAAGAATCCAAGCTATACTACCTATCTCTACCAATCAGCCTTCATCATGAAATTAGCTGGTAATGATGTGACAGTTCCAATGCAAAGCGAGCTGGAGTCAGATACAAGTATCTTGACTAAGTCTGCAGGCACGATTACGGTCATCAATCGTCAGGATTATGAAAAAATGACAGGGGAAAAGACAGACTTGGCAGACGATGAAACTCTTGTCTATGGAAAAAATAGTTCCTTGAATAAGGATAAGCCTCTCCGAGTGAATGGTAAAGACTGGAAGATTAAGCAACTTTTATCGTCAAATTTCACGCATGGCGAAATCCCTAATCCAAACGATGTGGCCATGGAACAGGGCCTCTATATGGTGGTCAATGATAGCAAAGAGGTTAATCTCGATGTGGATTATTACTACTACATTGGAGTTGCTTCAGAGACTAAGGGCAGTAAAAAGTTTGTCGAGCAAGTCCAACTGGGGTTGAGGGACACTTTGGATCAGGAACAAGCTCAAGATGGTAGCTTCGCAATGGCTAGTGACCGTTATAGTGCAGAAAAGAGCTATCAAGAACTTACTGGAACCTTGCTCTTCATCGGTGTCTTCCTATCGGTTATCTTCCTCCTAGGAGCCGTTCTCGTGATTTACTATAAGCAAGTCTCTGAAGGCTATGAAGACCGAGATGGCTTTATCATTTTGCAAAAGGTTGGCTTAGATGAAAAGCAGACTAGAAGTACCATTCGTAAGCAGATTTTGACTGTTTTCTTCCTACCTCTCATCTTTGCTTTTCTACATGTAGCAGCAGTCTTTCATATGCTACGCTTGATAGTTGCCCTACTAGGTGTGACCAATCTTCCTCTCTTAATCCAGACAACACTTGCAACTTGCGGAGTCTTCCTCCTGACCTATATTCTGGTCTTTCTGCTGACTTCACGCAGCTACCGCAAGATTGTCGCCCGCTAAGAGCAAATCCCTGACCTCTGGTCGGGGATTTTTTGATGTCTGGATTTTCACCTCTCATCTCCCTCATTTTACCGCTTGTCCAAAAAGCTGAGATTTTTCAAAAAAGACTTGCTATCATAGTCTCAGAAGTTAAGGACAGGAGAAAAGATCATGTTAGTAGAAACGAAAAATCTAAGCAAGGTTTATGGCGATAAGGTGGCAGTCAATGGTCTCGATGTTCAGATTGAGAGAGGCAGTTTTACAGCTATTCTAGGCCCTAATGGTGCAGGAAAATCTACAATCATTCAGATGCTGATAGGGCTCTTGCAGCCGACATCCGGGCAGATTTGCTATGCTGAAAAGCCTAGGCTGGGTGTGGTTTTCCAAAACAGTGTATTGGACGACCGGCTGACAGTTTTAGAAAATCTGACCATCAGAGCCAAGCAGTACAAGGAGATGCCGGCAGGTAGAATCGAGCGCTTGGTGTCTCAGCTGGGCTTGTCAGCCTTTGCCAAGCAGCCTTATGGGACACTGTCTGGTGGTCAAAAGCGTCGGGTTGACATTGCGCGAGCCCTACTCAATAGTCCCGACCTGCTCTTTCTGGATGAGCCGACCACAGGCCTGGACATTCAGACTCGGGAAAGTATTTGGAGCCTGCTCAAGCAAATTCAGAAAGAAGAGCAGATGACCATTGTCTTGACAACCCACTATCTCAATGAAGCTGATGATGCAGATAAGATCTATATCGTAGACCATGGGCAGGTCATTGCCCAAGGCTCAGCAGACCAGATTAAGGGAAACTACGCCCGCAATGTCTTACGGATTTTGAGTCAAGATGCAGCAGGTTTAGAGAAAAGCTTGCCAAGAGGCTGCACTTGGGAGCAAGTCAAGGAAGGGGAATTTATCCTCCACCCTAAAACGACTCAAGAAGCTCTGACCTTACTGGCTCAGGCTGGTCCCTATATCGAACAATTTGAATTCCAACCCGGAACCATGGACGATGCCTTTATGGCACTGACAGGAAGAGAGGTACGCTAATATGCTAGCTTTGATAAAACGTAATTTTTTACTTTATTTCCGCAACCGCAGTGGGGTAATTTTGTCCCTCTTCGGAGCCATTATTCCCTTTGTGCTTTATATCGTTTTTTTGAAAAATAATTACAAAGACCATTCCAGCCAGCTGATGGACTTGTGGCTGATTGGCGGCGTGTTGGCAGTTACAGGATTAACGACCACATTGGCAGCATTCTCTCGGCAGGTCGAAGATCGGGAGCGGAAGGTGACAGACGACCTCTTTATCACAGACTTGGGACCATGGGGCTTGCAGCTTAGTTATCTTGTCAGCTCTGTTATTATCGGCTTTTTGATGCAGGTCATTATGTTTGCCTTTATGCTCAGCTATTTTACGTTGGCGGATAAAATTTCCTTTGAGTGGGGAATCCTTCCTTACCTGGTTCTTCTGATGCTCTTAAACAGCCTCTTGGCCACACTGATAAATGCTCTGATTGTTCAATGCTTCAAATCAGTGGATAGTTTAGGGAAATTGGCGACAGTAGTTGGAGCAACTTCTGGTTTTCTAGTGGGTACCTATATTCCCATTGGAACCTTGCCGAATATGGCGCAAAACCTGATGAAGCTTACGCCTTCTAACTACATGGCATCTCTTTTCAGACAGGTTCTCATGAAGGAAAGTCTAGCAGATACTTTTGCCAATAACAGCCAGCTACAAGCAGCTTTTGAAAAAACAATGGGAATTCGCATTGAATGGCAGGAACTCTTGACAAGGACAGAAACTTTCTATATAGTTGGAATAGTTTTAGTTGCAATAGCGCTTATTTGGATAGTGCAAAATATGATTGCCATCCGTCGGCTGAAACTACAATAGAATGTGAATAGGGAGCTTCCTCTTGCAAGCAAAATTTGAAACAGATCCAACCATTTCTTCCAAGGATCCGCTGGTTGTGGTCAAGGCAGACCAGCTAGCGGCAGAAGCCAAGGCCATCTTAGATTATTTAGAGCAGTACAAGGCAGGGCCAAGTGGCGTCCTGCCTGTCAAGTCGGATGATAAGCTGGTCATGCTGAAAACTGAAGATATTATCCTAGCAGACATCAACCAGACAACTCTGATGATATACAGTAGAGATGGCATTTACCAGACGACAGAGACCTTGACTCGCTTTCAACAACGGATTAGCAGCTCGAACTTTATCCAGGTTTCCCGTCATGCTGTCATCAATATTGACCATTTGGAGTCATTGTCTGACAGCTTTTCTGGCAATATGACGGCCAAGCTGACCAATCAAATCAAAACCGAAGTCAGCCGTCGCTATGTCAAGCTCTTGATGGAATATCTGGGAATCTAGGAGGTAAGTGATGAGTATAAAAAAATGTCTACACGCTATATTAATGGGCATCCAGACAGGGAGTGCAGTCTATCTGATTGTCCTTGCTCTCTCTATTCAAAAAAATCCGCCCACAACAAGTAATATCATCAGTGTCATGGTGATGAGTGGCTTGATCGGACTCATCAGTTCAATGTTAAAAACTCTTGAAGACCGATTCTCTTTTTCAGTCTCAGTTTTGCTGCATTTTGCTGCGGTCGCAGTCTTGGTATGCTGCTTCATGGTCTACAATAACTGGGGATTTTTAATTGCCAACTGGCATTTCTGGCTGGATTTTATTCTGATTTATCTATTTGTATGGCTCTTTCTTTACTTGGATACAAATCTTAAGACCAAGAAGATTAACAGCGCCTTGGCTAAGCGCAGAAAGGAAAAAGAAGGCAAGTAACTTGCTGAAAATCATTCTGACAAGCATATCATAAAAACAAATGGAGCTGGATTGTATCCTGCTCCTGTTTTTTGTATCTAAAAAACTCAAGCTAAATTTTCTAGCTTGAGTTTTATGTGCTATTACACTCCCAATCTGATATGAGGGAAGTGGTTGTAGAGATAGTCAAAGGTTGACTGGAGTTTGGTGTCCGTTGTTTTACCAATGTTCTTAATAGGCATTTGGTATTTCTTTTGATTGTTTCGGACAGCAACTAAGGTTGAGTTTCTGTTTGAAGCAACGAAGCCGCGATGCATGGTGAGAATGTGGTGGTAGAGATGGACAACCTGTTTGAGATCAATCGCCTTGAAACCTCGATAGTAGGTAATGAGATGGTCTTTATAAACAGCAATTTTCAGCACATCGTCGTGGAAAGAAGCTTGCTCAAGCAGGATATTGAGATTATCCTTGGTCTCTGGATAGGCTGCATAGATTTCTTCGTAGGCAGCGATATTTTTCTTGCGGCCGATAATTCCTATAACGACAAAGAAAACACTGAGTCCAATCAAAAACAGAATGTAGAACATGAATGCAAGATTGTCAGATTCAAATTCAGTGATAGAGATATAGGAGCTGCTTGACATTACTGTGATGACTTCGGGATTGTCTGCTAGGAGACCGCGAACGAGGCTGCCATAATTAGAGATATATCCCTGATTTTTCTTAGGGGAGTTAGCATTAACGTAGGAGCCAACGATTCGGACAGGATTTTTTTCCAGCTCGCCCTTTTTCTCTTTTTCCAAGAGCTGGGCAATCTGCTTGTCCCCTTTTTTAGCCTGCAGACCAACATATCCGTCTTGGTAGGCAACCAGCCAAACTTGAGTATTATCTTCTACTTCAATCAGGGCCTCCGGGAAAATATATGACACTTCAGCATAGACTGCTGAATCTGCTCCAGACTCGCTATTTCGATCATAGGCAGTCTTGGTGTTGACTTTTTGGTATTGGATAAAGCCCATCACTGCAGCAACTGCTAGAAAAATAAGAGAAATTACCAGTAGGGCGATGGTACCCTGGTTTCGTCTTTCCTTGAGCATAGCTCAACCTCCAAAATATAATCTAAAAAATAATTTGATTAGCAAACTATCTTTTTTGTATAGTATAACATAAATGCTTGACAAGTGGCAATATTGTGTTAAAATATGAATGAACATAAAAATAAATTCATTCACAAAAGAGGCGTGGAAATGGATAAAAAAAATGAGCTCCTGGCTGCGGCTAGAGAAGTCTTTGCGGAAAAAGGCTATAAGGCAGCTGGAATTTCTGATATTGCCAAGAGAAGCCATATGGCTGTCGGATCCTTTTAC
>JABZYU010000075.1:0-9053 GCA_015264985.1 Streptococcus sanguinis
GCAGACAGACTAGACAGATAACTGCTGCTAGAAATAGGTTCATTCCTTCGTAACCCCAACTGTCCAGAAAATGGCCGGCCAGATTTTGAATGAGAATAGTGCCCAGACTACGGGCTGTTTGGATCAAAGCAATGGCAGTTACCAGATATTTTTCATCGACCAAGCTGGCCACGATTTTCAGGGTCACCATAATCAAAACCATGCCCGTCACATGCTTGGAAAGGAGAGTCATCCCGATTTTCGAAATCAAACCCAGGTCCAAGGCATAGACACTGTACTGGAGAAAGATGATTCCCAGACAGATATAAAGAAGCTTCTTCATCGAAATCTTGTCCATAAAAAGATAGGAATAAAAGATAAAAGGCGCTTCAACCAGAACTGATAAGGCAACGACAGTCGAAGCCATATCCACCTCTAAGCCACTATGCTGTAACATGGCAGGGATATAGGTATGACCAGTATTCCCCACCCCAGAGTAAAGGGCGACCAAAAGCAGGTAAAAGAGATAGGTTTTGTTGGTCAAGAGCTTCCCCAGACCTGTCTGCTTGCGGGTATTCCTGCTTTCTAGGGCTGCTCGGTCGTGCTTGGGCTGGATTCCTAAAAGTCCTATGCTGCTGATAAGCATCATGCCAATAAAGACTGGGAAAATAGCCTGTGGTGCGACTCTTTGATAAATCAATCCTGCCAGCTGAGAGCCTAGTGCATAGCCAATGGTTCCCCAAATCCGAATCTTACCATAAGTATAAGGACTTTGAGCTGCAAGAACATCCATGACTGGATTGACCCCGTTAACCAACATGAGAACTAGGCTATACCAGACCAGTAACTGCCAAAGCTGAGTCGCTTTCATGAAAAATACAGCCCCAACCATCATAACTAGAAAGCTAAAAAGGAAGATCTTTTTAATTCCCAAAGCATCGCTGAGAACTCCAAAAATTGGCTGAGCCAACATGGAGGCAAAGAAAGAAGCTGACACTACCATCGATACTTGGGCATTTGAATAGCCTAAGTCCTGCATATAGACTGATATCAGAGTCGAAAAAAGAGAATAGGCTAGAAAGAAAAAATTAAAGAGTAAAAAATGAGCTAAATAGCTGTTGTGAAACTTTTTTCGCATGAAAATCTCCTTAAAACAGAAAGAAAACTCAGCAAAAGAACTGAGTTTTAGCTTGGAAAGTCATTCCGTTCGTATGTGACAGAGGACATTCCCTTTATTCAACATCTGTATTTCTACGACGTTCCTGTTTTGCAGCCCTGCGTTTTTGACGACTGCGGTATTCAAAGTACAGAATTATTAGCAGGATACCAACAGGCAGCAGAATCAACATCTTATCGCTGAAGAACACGCCATACCAAGGCTTGCTTTCTGATTTGCTTCCAGTCACATTTTCAATGGCCTGAGCAACTGGATTCTCAACTTTCTCGACTTTCATTTCATCAGAGATCTTGCTAGACAAGGTCTTCAAGCCATTTTCAGCCTTGAGAACATTGTTTTCAACCTTGACTTTAGGCTTGGTTCCCTTTTTAACAGTAGCGTAGAAATCTTCAGGCAGCTTATACTTCTGTCCATCAATCTCCTGCTCACCCTTGGATAAGAGTTTTTTGTACTCATAGTCCGCATAAGCCTTCTCAATCAAAGCATTACCAAAAGGATGGCGGTAATACTCACCGTCTTGGTCAGACCAGTCACCGACTCCCATAATCACAGCAATCATGCGCTGATCTCCACGCTTAATGGTCGCGATATAGTTGAAAGCACCGTTAGGACTAGAGCCCGTCTTCATACCATCTACGCCCTTGAGTGCGTATTTAGCACCCGGCAGGGAGTAATTATAGGTTTCAAAGGTCTCCTCGTAAGGAGTTCCAGCTTTAACTGTAACCTTGGCTTTATTAGTATAGTTTAGAATCTCAGGATGGTGATTGACAAAATTGTAAGCCAGAATCGCCAAATCACGGGCTGTTGTTTGATTGCTGAGAGTATTATCGTAATTCTGAGGATTGTAATATCCCTTGAAAGAAATCGCTGCTGCACCGCTGGCATTGAACCACTTGGTATTCGTCATACCCAGCTCTTGAGCCTTGGCATTCATCCGATCCAAGAAAGCATCTGGATCATTGTCCGATAGATAATTGGCCAGCATGACTGTTGTCGCATTGGATGAAGGCACGATTGTCATGGTAATCAGCTCAGATACGGTATAGTCCACACCAGCGACAATTTTATTATTAGAAATTTCATAAATATTAGCGGTAGCTTGATCCTGAGGTGTAGCTGTAATGACCGTCTTTTCGCTGATTTTTCCTTCCTTAATCGCTTCAAAGACCAAGTAAAGCGTCATGAGCTTACTCATACTAGCGGGATCACGCACCTCATCGACATTATCCTCCCAGACAACGTCACCTGTACTGCCATCAATAACGAGAGAAGACTTGGGACGATTAATCGCCTGAACATTATCATGCGGATACATCTTTTTAGCCATATCCACCAATTCATCAGCCCTAGCAGCTAGTGGCGCTAAAGAGGTCAGGAACACAATTCCCAATAACAAAAGCTTTTTCTTCACAAGATCCTCCAAAGAACAATTATACCTATCTAGTATATCATATTTTACGCAAAGTCAACCATAAATCTAAAAATCCTACCTAAAAAATAGATAGGAAATTAAGAGACTTTTATCTGGCAAAGCCAGTTTTCTAGCAACAACGTCAAAATCTTAGTGATTTAACAAGCTAAGTGCTTCCTTATCAGCGATAATCACAACATCTGGATGCTTCTGGAGAGCACTGCCTGGCAGCTCCTCTGTCACCTCACCCTCAACAGTCCCTGCTATAGCTTTGGCCTTAGCTGAACCATAAGCAAAGAGAATGATGGATTTAGCATTGAGGATATTGCCAATCCCCATGGAAATGGCCTGAGTCGGAACATCTTCCATCTTGTCGAAGAATCGAGCATTGGACTGAATGGTGGACGGTGTCAAATCCACTAAGTGAGTCTGGCTGTCAAAACTAGTCCCCGGCTCATTAAATCCGATATGACCATTCGTACCGATTCCCAAAATCTGCAAATCAGCCGGATGCTCTGCTAGAAGATGATTGTACCTAGCCACTTCCGCTTCTAAATCTTTCGCTGCGCCATTAGGCAGGAAACTTGCTTTAAAAGGTTTTTGATTAAAGAGGTGTTGATTCATGAAATAGCGATAAGACTGAGGATCGTCCTCCTGCAAACCAACATATTCATCCAGATTGACACTGAACATCTCTGAAAAATCAAGGTCACTCTCAACGATCTGCTTGTAAAATCCTTCTGGACTGCTGCCTGTAGCTAAGCCTAAAGTTTTTGCCCCCTGAGCCAGCTTTTCTTTGAGCAGCTCGAGAGCCACTTTACCACCTTCTACTTGGTTTTCCACTTGAATAATTTTCATTTTCTACCTCCACTTCTTTTCTTAATTTAATTATATGGTATAGACCAATTTTTGTCAAGAAAAAGTATGCAAAATAGACATACTTTTCAGTCATGCTCGCTTCCTTTTGCAGCAAATCGTGTTATAATAGAGACATGTTTTTACTGATTGTTTTATTGATTTTATTTTTAGTCGGAGTCTTACTCTGCAGCTTGAGTTTCCTCATGAAAAAACAACCAGGCTGGCAGATTGTAAGTTTGATTTTAGGAGGCTTGCTGACAGCCAGTCCCTTCCTACTCGCTGCCTACCTACTCTGGCTGATGAAAACAATATAAGGAGATACGATGAATACCGCTGATTTTGATTTTGACTTGCCCGAAGAGCTGATTGCTCAGACACCTTTGGAGAAAAGGGATGCTTCCCGCTTGCTAGTGGTCGATAAAGAAACAGGTGCCTTCTCCGACCAGCATTTTGACCAGATTATTGATCAGCTCCAGCCCGGCGATGCCCTAGTGATGAATAATACACGTGTCCTTCCTGCCCGCCTTTATGGTATCAAGCCTGAGACAGGGGGCCATGTCGAGCTGCTGCTACTCAAAAATACCCAGGGCGATGATTGGGAAGTGCTAGCCAAGCCAGCCAAGCGCCTCAGAGTAGGTTCTCAAATTTCCTTTGGCGATGGCCGCTTAACTGCTACTGTGGTAGAGGAGCTTGACCATGGTGGTCGAATTGTACGCTTTAGCTATGAAGGGATTTTCCTAGAAGTCTTGGAAAGTTTGGGAGAAATGCCGCTGCCACCTTATATCCACGAAAAACTGGCAGACCGCGAACGCTACCAGACTGTCTATGCTAAAGAAAATGGCTCTGCTGCTGCGCCAACTGCTGGACTTCACTTCACAGAAGAGTTGCTGGAGCAGATCGCTGCTAAGGGAGTCAAGCTAGTCTATCTCACCCTTCATGTCGGACTGGGAACTTTCCGACCGGTTTCTGTAGACAGTTTAGATGATCACGAGATGCACTCCGAGTTTTACAGTCTGTCCGAGGAAGCTGCCCAGACACTTCGTCAGGTTAAGGCTAATGGCGGACGTGTCATTGCAGTCGGCACGACATCTATCCGCACCTTGGAGACGATTGGCAGTAAATTCCAGGGGCAGATTCAGGCTGACTCTGGCTGGACCAATATTTTTATCAAGCCGGGATACGATTGGAAGGTCGTTGATGCTTTTTCAACCAACTTCCACCTGCCAAAGTCAACTCTGGTCATGTTAGTCTCTGCCTTTGCCGGACGTTCCTTAACACTTAAAGCTTATGAGCACGCTATTGCTGAGCGCTATCGCTTCTTCAGCTTTGGTGATGCTATGTTTATCAAATAACTATAGGTGAAAATTTATGAATAAAATTGAAAGCAGACACCGTCTTATTCGCTCCTTAATCATGGAAAAGAAAATCCATACCCAGCAAGAACTTCAGGAGCATTTGGAAGCAAACGGCGTCATTGTAACCCAGTCCACTCTTTCACGAGATATGAAAGCACTCAATCTGGTCAAGGTCAGTGAGAACGATACTTCCTACTATATCATCAATAGCATCGCGCCATCCCGTTGGGAAAAACGCCTCCGCTTCTACATGGAGGATGCTTTGGTCATGCTGCGGCCAGTTCAAAATCAAGTCGTTATGAAAACTCTGCCTGGGTTGGCTCAATCTTTCGGTGCAATCTTAGATGCTCTAGAACTGCCTCAGATTGTTGCTACTGTCTGTGGTGATGACGTCTGTCTGATTATCTGCGAGGATGATCAAGGGGCCCTTGACTGCTTTGAGAAGCTCAAAGAATTCACCCCACCATTCTTCTTTAGTAAATAAAAGCTGAGACAATTTTGTCTCAGCTTTTTCTATTTACGATTTTTGCCTTAATGAAAATCATCAGCAAATCAGCAAGCCATACTTGAACAGAGCAAGGCAGTACAAATAAGATTTGAAGAGGGTTTTAAAAAGTCAGCATTTAAGGTGTTGTAGCCAAACGATAAATGGCTTCCGCGTAAATATCCATGGCCCGATACAGATCATCTAAGCGCAATCGTTCATTGACCTGATGCTCTGTCTGATCAGCTCCCGGAAAGAGAGCGCCGAAGGCAACACAGTTAGGCATCGTACGAGCAAAGGTCGCTCCGCCAGAAGACATAGCTGGACTGTTGTCTCCTGTTTTCTCCTGATAAATTGCCATCAGAGTGCTGACCAACTCACTATCCAAAGGTACGTAGAGGGGAGCCAAGTAGTCAAATTCCTGATAGGTCAGCTCGTACCGACTGGCTATTTCTGCTAGCTTTTCAACCAGCTTTTCCTTGTCCGCCAAGACTGGAATCCGCATGTCAATCCGAATCTCAGAGCGGTCAGAGCTTAAAGTCAGACCGGCAACATTAAAGGAAAGAAAGCCTGTCGGTTCATCAGAAACAGGACCAAAGAGATGGCTGCCTGTCGCATCTTCACCAATCGCCTGAGCCAGAAAGGCAAGAGCTGGATGCGAATCCAGGGGCTGCAAGACCTTGGCTAGGCGAATAATAGCATTGACTCCTTGAGCGGCATCCTTAGCGTGCTTGGGCAAGCCGATAACCGTTACTTCTTCTGCCGTTCGCTCATATTCATAGCCTAAATCTTCCAGCCCTGTGACGACCGATTCCAGTAGGCTGCCTGAATAGGAAGCCTTGGCAGGAACGACATTAAAAGCTTGACCAGCTTCGAGCTCTAAAGTGTCAGAGCCTGGCCCTTCCAGCTTAAGCTGCAGAAGCCCTTTCTCAGCATAAGTCAAAGGGAAAGAAGAGTCTGGTGCAAAGCCAAGTACAGCCTGCTCTTCTAGCTGGTTATACCTGTCCATACAGCGCCAAAGCGTCTCCTCATCTGTACCAAAGATAAAGCGAACCCGCTTTTTAAATTCCACTCCGCTGTCTAGCAATGCCTTTACAGCATAAAGAGCAGCCATAGAAGGTCCCTTGTCGTCCTGCACCCCACGACCAAAAATCCAGCCATCCTTGACAGTGGCTTCAAAGGGCGGCGTCTGCCAGTCCGACTCATCACCTGATGGAACAACATCCAAATGACAGAGAACGGCCAGGAGCTGAGCTCCATGACCGATTTCTGCATATCCGTAATAACCTTTAGGGTCAAGGTAGGTTGTAAAACCTAGCCCCCGACAGATTTCTAAAGTTTTTTCTAGGACATCTTGGATAGCTTGTCCAAAAGGTGTTCCATTTTGACCTTCATTCAGTACTGAAGGATAAGAAACGATTGTTTTCAAAGATTCAAGAAAATCTTCTTTAACTTCTTCCGTTATAAAATTTTTCATGGAATCACCTCAGCTTCTAGCTTATAGAAACGGTAAGAAAGTTCCTAGGAGTAAGAGACCAATACTGATAGCAATGATAGCTACAATCAGCTTACCGATAAATTTCCACCAAGTGCCGATATTGATACGTCCGAGTGCCAAAGCCCCCATAACGATACCAGAAGTTGGAGCAACCAGGTTCAGCACACCTGAAGCAGACTGATAAGCTGTGATAATCAAGCTTGCCTTGACATTGACAAATTCTCCCAACGGAGCCATGATTCCCATAGTTGCACTGGCCAAACCAGATGATGATGGGATAAGGAAGGACATTGGCAGGTAGAAAATGTAGGTCAAGACGATAAATACTTGTGATGACAGACCGCTGAGTCCTTGTTTACCCCAGTTGAGAATAGTGTCTGTAATCATACCGTCATTCATGATAACTTGGATACCACGAGCGATTGCTACGATTAGGGCTACGCTAAGCAGGTCAGCTGCACCGTTCATAAATGCTGAGATAATCTTGTCTTCCTTGAGACCGTAAACAGCGCCAATCAAGATTCCCATGAAGGCAAAGAGCATCGCTCCTTCTGGGAAGTACCAAGTACCCAGTGCAGAAGTAGATGAACCAATAATCTTACCGAGTACTGGAAGACCTGTCAGCCAGGTATTGACATCCTTAAAGATAGTAATACCGAGATCTGTCCAAGGAATGAAACTCAATACCATAAGGACAAATGTCAAAATGAACAATACTAAGACAAGTCTTTGCTTTTTGCTCAGTGTTGACTCAACAGATGAAGAAGTTTCAACGTTGAAGTGTTTCAAATCTTCTTCGCGAGTACTGTAAACCAGTGACTTGGTCGGATCCTTTTGAATCTTATCCGCATAGCGATAAACAAACCAAGTACTGAGAGCTGTCATGACAAAAAAGAAGATAAGACGAAGGACAATCCCTTCACCAGTTCCAACACCAGCAGTCTCTGAAGCGATAACAGTTGCAAATGGATTTAGCGTAGAAGCCAAACATCCGATTTGCGAACCAAGCAGGATAATGGCCACCCCAGTCAGACTGTCAAAACCAACCGCCATCATCACCGGCACCAAAAGCGGATAGAAGGCCATGGTTTCCTCACCCATACCATAGGTAGTACCACCGAGGGCAAAGAGAGGCATCAAGACAACAATCAGCATCTTTTCGCGACCCTTGTACTTCTTAACGATAGAGGCAATTCCCACATCCAAAGCGCCAGTTTCATTGACAACACCAAGGAAACCACCGACCATGAGGATGAAGAAGGCAACATCTATCGCTGCAGTAGTTTCCTTGATTAAGGATCCTTCCTCTGGATGCGTACCCAGCATTGCACGAATCGGTGCCATCAGGACATCCCAAATCCCTTGTGGATTTTGTGGCTGAGGCTGATAAACACCTTTTACAAAAGCCCCTGCTGGGATAATCCAAGTCAGCACTGCCATAATGGCAATGATTATCAACAATACGGTGTAAGATGAAGGCATCTTAAACCCTTTTTTTGTTTTTTCACTCATTTGTATTCCCTCCTAAAAATTTTTTAACGAGGTTACGAACCTGCATTCCCGTGTATGAGCAAACAAGAAAACGCTTACTTTGTTTTTATTTTACCATATTAACATTGAAAAAGCCAGTGTTTTTGAAAATAATCATAGGTTTTCAGGAAAAGACTTGCAGCAATGACAGAGCTCAGCTGCTATCGACTTTCAATCAGTTCTATGCTATCCTTTTTCAATAATCGTACCGCTCTCAGACTCAATCAGAGCGCCTAGATTTTCCAGAGATGTGATGACTGCTTTTCCTTCTGGACGGCCGTTGACAAAGGCGATAGCTGCTTCTACTTTTGGAAGCATGCTGCCTGGTGCAAATTGTTCTTGCTTGATGTACTCTTCCAACTGAGCAACATTCACATGTTCCAGTTTTGCTTGGTCTGGTTTGTTGTAGTTAACAAAGACATAGTCCACGCCAGTCAGAACGATGAAGAGGTCAGC
Organism: Streptococcus sanguinis; assembly: GCA_015264985.1. Classification (GTDB taxonomy): domain Bacteria; phylum Bacillota; class Bacilli; order Lactobacillales; family Streptococcaceae; genus Streptococcus; species Streptococcus sanguinis_S. The sequence continues at coordinate 8,749 of JABZYU010000075.1, forward strand.
ATCAACCAACTCAGCCAAGCGTTGAGAAGCAAAGTCCTTGTCAATAACGGCTTCAACACCAGTAAGATGGCCATTGTCTTCTTTAACGACAGGAATCCCGCCACCACCTGCAGCTACCACTACTTGACCTTGATTCAAAAGTGTACGGATCGTTTCAATTTCCTTGATATCCACTGGTTTTGGTGAAGCAACAACCTTACGCCAACCGCGGCCAGCATCCTCTTTGAAAGTCGCTCCGCTCTTTTCAGCTTCCGCTTTAGCTTCTTCTTCTGAGTAGAAAGGACCGATTGGTTTGCTGAGGTTGA
>JABZYU010000076.1:0-8973 GCA_015264985.1 Streptococcus sanguinis
ATTTAGAACGGCCTTGTTTACGATCGTTAACACCTGCAGTATCAAGTGCACCACGGACGATATGGTAACGTACCCCTGGAAGGTCTTTTACACGTCCACCACGAAGAAGCACTACGCTGTGCTCTTGCAGGTTGTGTCCGATACCTGGGATGTAAGCTGTAACTTCAATCAGGTTGCTCAGACGTACACGGGCAAACTTACGAAGGGCAGAGTTCGGTTTCTTAGGTGTCATAGTTCCGACACGGGTTGCAACTCCACGTTTTTGTGGTGAAGATACGTTTGTTTGAACTTTTTTATGGCTGTTGTAACCAACGTTCAAAGCTGGTGATTTAGATTTTTCTACTTTTGATTTACGCGGTTTGCGAACCAATTGGTTAATTGTAGGCATCTACATTCTCCTGTATTTTTTTAATTTTGGTGATGATACACTTGGTGACAGCTACCATCTGCGTGTACTTTTGCAACATTTGTCAGCACGTCTCTGTACACTTTTGAGAGACCAAAAGTAAAAAGTACCGTCTATCATTATAGCACGACGATACTTTTCTGTCAATACATTTTTTCTATTTTAAGCCTATCTCTGTTTATTAGATTGCTGCTAACTTATTGCTGCGGCTGAGCCACTGCTTCTTCTGATACAGCAGCTGAATTTTCAGAAACAGCGGCCTGAGCTGCTTCCGGATCAATCAAGACTGCTATCGCCTGAATACGACTTTGGAATCTAGCCTTCGTCGCTGCATCCTTAACCTTCTCTACTGCAGTCTTAGCCAGCTGCAAATCTTCCAAAGTTTGCATGGTTTCAAGCTGTTTAACCGCTTCTTCTGCGCCCTGAACTGCTTGCTCCTCTTCCTGAATCTCTTTTTCCTGCGCTTCTTTTTGAGCAGAAGATAGCTGTAAAGAAGAGCTGCTCGATGCGATGCTAGCGGCTGAACTAACTGAATTTCTGGTGGAATTAGCCTGTCCCTGTACAAAAACCATGCCGGTAATCAGAATCCCAAATAAAATCGACAATACTCCTAAACGAATCCACAGCGGACTGTGGTCAAACTTTTCTAAAACTGTTTTCATCTATAATCTCCGCCCTTTTCCCTAATCAAAAATATTTCCAATTTCCACATCAATGGTATTCGCCTTGACATCAATATTGGTTACTTTCAAGAGCGATTTATAGTCCAGATAATCGCGATTGGCCTGCGCATTGTCCGCAAAGACCGCTACACCTGCCAACTCAGAGTCAAACTCAGATAAGAGGCTAATCATCCCTGTAATGGTCCCCCCGCCTTTGAGGAAGTCATCCACAATTAAGACACGGCTGCCAGCCTTGAGACTGCGCTTGGACAAGAACATCTTTTCAATACGATCTCCGCTGGAGCCCGATACGTAGTTGACACTGACCGTTGACCCTTCTGTAATCTTTAAATCCCGCCGAACGATGACAAAAGGTACATTGAGAACATTGGCTACTGCATTGGCTAAAGGTACACCCTTAGTCGCAACCGTCATGACAGCATCAATCTGCTGATCTTTAAAGCTTTTGGCAATGATCCGTCCGATATTATTCAAAATGGATGGAGTGCTGAGCAGATCAGATAGGTAAATGTAGCCCCCTGGAAGAATCCGATTACTTTCAGACAGCTGATCACAAAGACCTTGTACAATGGTCTTAGCTTCTGTATCGGAGATGGATGGGCTGAAAATCACTCCTCCACCGGCACCAGTAATCGTTTCGATAGTCCCAATTTCAATCTCTTCAAAGGCTCGCTTAATAATGACAATATCTTCTGAAATAGAAGATTTGGCAGATTCGTATTTTTCTGCAAATGTATTTAAGCTCGTTAATTCATAAGGATGGTTAATCAAATAATTAGAAATAACCACCATACGCTCACTTCTTCTTAATTTCATTTTTTCACCAATTAAAGTTATTTTATTCATTATACCACAACAGAAACAAAAAAACGAACATTCTTTTCCAAGTAATGTCCATTTTTCGTATTTTACTGTTCAAGTTTTGGTTTGTAGAAAGAACGGCCTTCAAGAGCGAATATTTTATTGCTCATTTCACCTGGATCTACAAGTCCTAAGGCAGCAGTCATCATCATCATCTCCGCATCCAGATTATCAATCATATGCAGAATTTCTGCCTCCATAATCTTAGGCCGGACAGGACTGCCGTATTCCAAGAGACCGTGGTGACTGAGAAGCACATGCCGCAGGACGATAACCTCTTCCTTGCTATCATCAATTTTCAGCTCCATCAAGGTCTTGGTCAATTCTTCATCAATCAAAGCGATGTGGCCAATCAGATTGCCTCGCACGGTGTACTCTGTATTTTCCGGACCGCTGAGCTCAATAACCTTGGCCAAGTCATGAAGCATGATCCCAGCAAAGAGCAAGCTTTTATTAAGCTGAGGATAAATGTCTCCGATAGCATCTGCCAGCTTGACCATAGTAGCGGTATGAAAGGCTAGTCCCGACTCAAAAGCATGGTGATTGGTCTTGGCAGCTGGATAAGAATAAAACTCCTTGTCGTACTTGCTATAAAGCGAGCGGACCACGCGCTGCCAGACCGAATTCTCAATCTTGAAAATCATCTGAGATAAATAGTCTCGAATTTCTTTCTGGTCAACTGGCGGTTTTTCCTTGAAATCCGCTGGGTCATTGGGCTCTCCAGCCTTAGGAAGACGCAGGATCAGTTGATTGACCTGGGGTGTGTTATTGTAGACTTCCCGTCGGCCTTGCATGTGCACGACCTTGCCAGCAGTGAATTCTTCAACATTATGTGGTTGAGCATCCCAGAGTTTGCCTTCAATTACCCCTGTATCGTCTTGGAAAGTGAAAGCCAGATAATTTTTCCCAGCTCTTGTCTGACGGACTTCTGCTGACTTGATCAGATAGAAACCTTCAAACAGTTCATCTTTTTTCATTTTATTAATCTTCATTGTTTTCCCTTTCTTCTGAAAAATCAAGTAAGTTCAAATCGAGGTCTTGGTCAGACAGCTCAATATGGCGTAAGGTTCTTTCGATAGCCCCTGTCCTACGGGTCAAGAGTTCATCAATATTGCCCGAAGCATGCTGCAAGTGTTTCTGTGCCTTGGTCAGAATGCCACCAAACTTGTTAAACTCGGATTTGACAGAACCCAGAACCTTGCTGATATCGTCGGCACTTTTTTGTATATTGAGCGTTTTAAAGCCGACAGACAGTGAATTGAGCAAGGCAGATAGGGTAGATGGCCCCGCTACCACAATCTGCTCCTCCCGTCGCAAACTGTCAAAAAAGGCTGGATTGCGGACAACTTCCGAATAGAGACCTTCCGTTGGCAGAAACATAATTCCAAAATTAGTCGTAGCCGGCGGCGCCAGATATTTACTCTTAATATCCTTGGCAAAGCGTTTAACACTTGCTAAGAGAGACTTGCGATAGAGCTCAATCTCTTCCTTGCTGCCAGACTCATAAGCATCTTCCAAACGGTAGTAATCAGCCAGAGGAAACTTAGAATCAATGGGCAGATAGACATATTCATGCTCTGTCTGTCCCGGCAGTTTAATGGCATATTCGACACGCTCACTGGAGCCGGCCACCGTCACAAACTCTCGCTCATACTGACTGGCCGTCATGATGTCCTCAATAATCTGGCCCAACTGCAATTCCCCTAGAATCCCTCGGGTCTTGGTGTTGGATAAGACCTTATTCAGTGTACCGACATCTCGGGCAACACTCTGCATTTCTCCCAGACCGCGATTAACAGACTCCAATTGCTTAGAAACAGTTTCAAAAGAAGTCTGAAGACGAGTCTGAAGTGTTTTCTCCAGTTTCTCTTCAACAGTCTGCCGCATCTGCTCTAGACGGGTTTCGTTGGACTCTTGAATCTGCCGCATACGCTCGTCAGTTTTATCCCGATTCTTGGTCAGGTTGTCACTGATTTCCAAGCGCAGCTCTGTCAAGTTGCGGTGCAAATCTGTCCTGACCTCGCTTAAACGGTCTCCAAGAGCTAATTCCAGCTCTTTCTGAGCCGTTTGCTTTTTCTGGCTTTCCTGCTCCAAGCGATAGTCCAACTGATCCGATAGATGATCTGCCTGATTTTCCAAGACTTGCTTTAGCGTCTCGGTCTGCTGACTAAGCTTTTGCCATAGGAGAAAGGTCAGCACTAGATTCCCCAAAAGAATGAGGATGATTATAAACTCCATATCAGCTCCTGTCTTTGCTGTAAATGACGACTGTATAGCCGCTATCAAAGTCCAAATAAATGGGCTTATCTATAAATTCGTTAGAAGCATACACTTTTTTGAAAAAAAAGTTATCTTTATTGAGCGGATATTTGGCGCCCTCAATCGTTAAGGCAGCATCATCCGATGGCAGAAAGGCTAGATAGCGCATGCCAGTTACCGGCTTGATTTCATGGCGCCCCTTGGGAACATAGGTCAGCAGATTCTGTTCGTCTTCCAGAAAAATCTTCTCCATATAAGGTGCAATTTTTTCATTACTGGGCAGGAAGACATTGGCCAAGGCATGATCCAGACGGCCTCCAAAGGCGCCGAAAATGGTCAAACGGGCATCTGGATACCGTTCAAAACAAGCCAGAACAGCTAACTCCAAGTCTGTATCATCCTTTTCAGGATGGGCCTGAACGACTTCCTTGACCCTATCTTTTATGCGCAGCAATTCTTCCTCGGTCACAGAGTCAAAATCCCCGACAGCTAAGTCAGGACAAACTCCTTGCTCAAGCAGAAAGAGGCTCCCACGGTCTACTCCGACCAAAAGATCAAAATCTAAGCTAAAATGCTCCAAATTCCCGCCAGCAAACAGTGCAACCTTAGTCATGCAGGGCATCCCGTAAGGTCTGAACTTGATGATTGACATCACCTTTGAAGACATAGCTGCCTGCTACGAAGACATTGGCACCAGCTTCTTTAGCAATCCCAATGGTCTTATCGTCAATACCGCCATCCACTTCAATATCAAAATTCAGCTGATTGACTTCACGCAGAACGACCAGCTCACGGATCTTATCCATGGTTTCTGGCAGAAAGGCCTGACCGCCAAAACCTGGATTAACTGTCATCACAAGGACTTGATCGACCAAATTCAAAACATTTTTGACTGCTTCGACTGGTGTTCCCGGATTAATCACAACACTAGGCTTGACTCCCGCTGCCCGAATCTTCTGCAGCGCTCCGTGGATATGTGGCGTCGCTTCGGCATGGATGCTGATGATATCTGCACCGGCACGAGCGAATTCTTCGATATGGTGCTCAGGATTGGAAACCATCAGATGACAGTCAAAGACTAGCTTGCTGTGAGGACGCATACTGGCAACAACCCCTGCCCCAAAGCTGATATTGGGTACAAAATGACCATCCATAATATCAATATGGGCATACTCAGCGCCTGTTGCTTCTAACTTTTTTAGTTCTGATTCAAAATTAGCATAGTCCGCACTTAAGATTGAAGGGGCAATTTTGAATGAAGTCATAGTTCTTCTCCTTATTTAGAATTTTTTTTGGCAACTTTTTTATAGGTTTCCCGACGATTTTCAATCTCGCTGAGAAACTGCAGGTAATTATCAAAGCGGAATGACGCTATCTGGCCGGACTCGACTGCTGGCTTAACGGCACAAGCTGGCTCGTGGGTATGAGTGCAAGTACGAAATTTACAGGACTGGCTGACCTCAGCAATCTCCGGAAAAGCTTGATTGAGATCTTCAGCTGTAGTCACCTCGTAATCCAAAGACGAAAATCCTGGTGTGTCGGCAATCTTCCCACCGTTTAGATTGTAAAAACTGACAGCCCTCGTCGTATGACGGCCGCGGCCAAGACTTTCAGAAATCTCTCCTGTTTCCAGCTGCAGGTCTGGGGCGATTTTATTGAGCAGGGTGGACTTTCCAACCCCAGTCTGTCCCATAAAAACAGTGATTTTCCCTGTCAGCAATGGCAGCAACTCCTCAGTCGTCTTAATGACCTCATAGCCGATGGACTGATAGGCCTGTACATAGGCGTCCAAGCTCTGTTCATCTTCAAGCAGGTCTAACTTGCTGATGTAGATAATAGGATGAATCCTCTTATGCTCTAAAAGCACCAGAAAACGATCTAACAGATTGGCATTGAAATCTGGCTCTTTCGCGCTCATGATTACAACTGCCTGGTCAATGTTGACAATCGGCGGCCGCACGAGACTGTTCTTTCGCTCTGCTATTTTTAAAATATAGCCTTCCGAGTCTTTTTCAGCTGAAAATTCGACTTCATCACCGACATAAGGTGTCTGCCCTTTTTTACGAAAATTACCCCGCGCTCTGGTTTGATAAACCTGTCCGTCCGACTCTACATAATAGAAACCAGCCAGAGCCTTAATGATTTTTCCTTGCAAGATTGCTCCTTAAAAGTTAATACACTCATTATAACAAAAAATGCGAGATTTAGCTTGCTTGTTTTGCATAGAAGGCATTTCTTAAGGTCAGGTTCATTTTTCATAGAAAGCAGCTACTTTAAAATACTTGAGATGAAACTGACATGATAAAAGCGAACAAGTCCAAAAGAACCTGTTCGCTTTTTCGAATGAGATGCTCACTGTAATTTTCAGTAAGTATCAAAACAAATTAGCTGCGTTTCGCTTTAGCCATCAGCATTCCTCCTGCGAGAAGCGCTGCTAGGAAGCCAAGAATAGTAACAAGGAGATTTTCTTCCTGTCCAGTACGAGGAAGAGCTTTTCCTCCGACTTTCGGAGCTTGACCGCCTGGCTTATTAGTTACCACTCCGTCAACAGCATCTTTCTTAGCAGGGATATGACTGAAGGTTAGCTGAGTACCGTTGATCTCAAGCTTGTAGCCATCTACTGGATCAGCCGCAACGCTGTAGACAATTTCCTTGCCATCCTTGTACTTAGGAAGGCCGCTAAAGTCATACTGCCAACCATTTTCTCCTGACACAACCTCTTCTTTGATTGGCTTGCCATCTGCCAAGAGGCGAACAGTAATCTTAGAAGGTCGTACCTTATCTTGATTTTCAGCATCTGACCATACCGCAGTTCCCTTAACAGCAATCTGTGTTGGTTTATAGCTATTAGTCAAAGTGAAGCTGCCATCTGTTGCTTGTTCTTGGCTGCTGCTATAACCCTCAACTGTCACTTCTTCAAGGACTGTATAGTTGATTTTCTTGCCCTTCTTATTCTTAGGCAGATCTTTGGACTCAAACTTCCAGTCAGTAGCAGCTGTCACTTCCAGCTCATCTACCACCTTATCTCCGTCCAAAATCTTGACCTTGATAGATGCTGGGCGCTTGCCATCTTGATTATTAGCATCATCCCAAACCTTTTGACCAGAGACTTTAACAGTTTCTGGAGTGTAGGAGTTGGTAATGGTGAACTTATCAATCTTAGTTTCATACTGAGCAACAGCATCTTCCTTAAGTGTGTAGGCAATCTCTTGACCATTTCTATATTTAGGCAGGTCTTTAGATTCAAACTTCCATCCATTAGCAGCTGTTACTTCAAGTGTATCAACAATAGTGCTTCCATCCATTACCTTAACTGTAATAGATGTTGGGCGTTTGCCGTCTTGATCGTCTGCATCATCCCAGACTTTCTGACCAGAAACTTTAACCTGTTCTGGAGTATGAGAGTTAGTGATTGTCTGACCTTCTACTTTCGGACTGTAACCTTTTTCTTTCAAAGCGGCTACTGTTGCATCATCCTCTTTGACAGAGTAAGTAATCTCCTGCCCCTTATCAAACTGAGGCAGATTGGTGAAGCTTGCTTTCCAAGTGTTAGCAGCTGTCTTATTATCAGCCGTCAAGGTTAATGTCTTACCTGCGACAGCAACTGGCTCTTGACCATTTATTGAGCTATACAGTTGCACTGTGATAGAAGCCGGACGCTTACCGTCTTGGTTATCAGCATCTTCCCAAACCTTAGTCACAGCATATTCTGTACTTTGAGGAGTGTAAGAATTAGTAATGGTAAACTTATCAATCTTAGTTTGATAGTCCGCAACTGCTTCTTCAGTAACAGTATAGGCAATCTCTTGACCTGCTGCATACTTAGGAAGGGCTTTCGACTCAAACTTCCAATCGTTAGCAGCTGTTACTTCCAGCTCATCTACGACAGTATCGCCATTTTTTACCTTAACCTTAACAGAAGCTGGACGCTTGCCATCTTGGTTATCAGCGTCATCCCAGACTTTTTGACCGGAAATCTTAATCATCTCTGGAGTGTAAGAGTTGGTAACTGTGAAATCTTTGATTTCTTTAGTGTAGCCAGCCACATCATCTTCCTCGATAGAGTAATCAATCTTCTGACCATTTTCATAAACTGGTAGATTTTCAAATTTGATTTGCCATTGATCAGCAGCTGTCACTTCCTTGCTAGCGACTTCTGTCTTGACACCGCCGACGGTCTTCATCAGCTTAATGCTAATCTTAGTTGGACGTTTGCCGTCTTGATTGTCGCTGTCATTCCAAGTCTTGCTGGCAGTGATTTCTGTCTTCTCTGGTGTATAAGAGTTGGTGATATTGTAGCCATTAAGATTGGTTGAATAACCTGGTACAGCTTCTTCCGTTACTGTATAGGTAATTCGTTGGCCATTCTTGTAGACTGGCAAGCCAGTAAAGTTGTAAGACCAGCCTTCTGCCTCTCCGACTGTTTGAGTATTGACTTTTTGACCGTCAGCTAGCAGATTAACTGTGATAGAAGCTGGACGTTTGCCATCTTGGTTATCGCCATCTTCCCAAGTCTTGCTGCCAGACACAGTCGTTGTCTCTGGAGTGTAAGAATTGGTGATGTTGTAACCATCCACTTTGCTAGTATAACCTGGTACAGCTTCCTCACTTACGGTATAAGTGATTTCTTGACCTGCTGCATACTTAGGCAAAGCCTTAGACTCATACTTCCATTCGTTAGCGGAAGTCACATTTTGCTCATCAACAACCGTATCACCATTCAGAATTTTAACCTTAACAGAAGCTGGACGCTTACCATCTTGG
>JABZYU010000077.1:0-8845 GCA_015264985.1 Streptococcus sanguinis
GAGCAATTCATTGACCTCAAGGCGCTGATGGGCGATCAGTCGGACAATATCCCCGGCGTGACCAAGATTGGTGAGAAGACTGGTCTCAAGCTCCTCTTGGAGTATGGCTCTTTGGAAAATCTCTATAAAAATATTGACCAGCTCAAGGCTTCCAAGATGAAGGAAAACCTGATCAATGACAAGGACAAGGCCTTCTTATCTAAAACCCTAGCTACCATCAATACTCAGACTCCGATTGAAATCGGGCTGGATGATTTGGTTTATAAGGGTCCTCAGATAGAGACCCTGAGCAAGTTCTATGACGAGATGGGCTTCAAGCAGCTCAAGGCTCAGCTAGGAACTGGTCAAGATCCGGTAGAAGTCAAACCAATTGAATTTACCAAAGTGACTGAGGTGACAGCAGATATGCTGGCACCAGAGCAGTTCTTCTATTTTGAAATCTTGGGTGACAACTACCACAAGGAAGAGATTGTCGGTCTTGCCTGGGGCGATAGCCGTCAGATTTATGTCGGCTCCAGCGATTTACTACAGCAACCTCTCTTTCAGGAGTTTTTGACAAAAACAGCTCTGAAAACCTACGACCTCAAGCGGGCCAAGGTATTGCTCAGTCATTATGGTATCGAACTGCCAGTAGCAGCCTTTGATGCGCGCCTAGCCAAGTATCTGCTTTCGACGGTCGAGGATAATGAGCTGGCGACTATTGCTCGCCTCTACGGCCAAACAATCCTGCCGACGGATGATGAGGTTTATGGTAAGGGGGCCAAGCGTGCTCTGCCGGAGCAAGAGCAGCTCTTTGAGCATCTAGCTCGTAAAATCCAAGTGTTGCTGGAAACAGAAGAGCCAATGCAAGAACAGCTTCGCGCCCACGATCAGCTGGATTTGTTGCTTGAAATGGAGCAGCCGCTGGCCTTTGTCCTAGCCAAGATGGAGATTGCGGGGATCAAGGTTGAGCGGGAAACCCTGCAGGGCATGCAGGCGGAAAATGAAAAGACGCTGGGAAGTCTGACTCAGGAGATTTATGATCTGGCTGGTCAGGAGTTCAATATCAACTCACCGAAACAGCTGGGAACTATTCTCTTTGAGGATATGGGGCTGCCGCTGGAGTACACCAAAAAGACCAAGACGGGCTACTCGACAGCGGTGGATGTACTGGAGCGTTTAGCACCGATAGCACCGATTGTGTCTAAGATTCTGGAATATCGTCAAATCAGCAAGCTTCAGTCCACTTATATCATCGGACTGCAGGAGGCGATAGCGGCTGACGGCAAGATCCACACTCGCTATGTTCAGGATTTGACCCAGACGGGTCGCCTGTCCTCGGTTGACCCGAACCTGCAGAATATCCCTGTTCGTTTGGAGCAGGGGCGCCTCATTCGCAAGGCTTTTGTGCCGGAATGGGCAGACAGCGTACTACTCAGCTCGGATTATTCCCAGATTGAGCTGCGGGTGCTGGCTCACATTTCGCAGGACGAGCATCTGATTGCTGCCTTTCAACATGGAGAAGATATTCACACGGCTACAGCCATGCGGGTCTTTGGTATTGAAAAGGCAGAGGATGTGACGCCTAATGACCGTCGCAATGCCAAGGCCGTCAACTTTGGAGTGGTCTATGGCATTTCCGACTTTGGCCTAGCCAATAATCTGGGCATTTCCCGTAAGGCTGCTAAAGACTATATTCAGACTTATTTTGAGCGTTTCCCAGGCATCAAGAATTATATGGAAACTATCGTTCGCGAAGCGCGTGATAAAGGCTATGTAGAGACCATTTACCATCGTCGTCGTTCTTTGCCGGACATCAATTCCCGCAACTTTAACATCCGAAATTTTGCGGAGCGCACAGCCATTAACAGCCCGATCCAAGGATCGGCCGCAGACATTCTCAAAGTCGCTATGATTAATCTGGACCGAGCTCTGACAGAGAAGAATTTTAAATCTCGCATGCTCTTGCAGGTTCACGATGAAATCGTACTGGAAGTGCCAAACGGCGAGTTAACAGCCGTCCGCCAACTAGTCAAAGAAACCATGGAGGCTGCGATTGAGCTGGCCGTTCCACTAGTGGCTGATGAAAATGCCGGCCAAACTTGGTACGAGGCGAAGTAAGATAAGATACAAAGAGCGCCAAAACCGACTGAAAATTAGGAATCCGGACGAAGGATCGATGCCCTAGAACGGATTATCTATTTTCCAAGGTTTTAGCTCGTGTTCAGTTTAAGATATCAAGGGCGTAAAACACAAAGTGAAAATAGAAAGCTGACACAGCGTTCGATGACTGCGAGGAAGCTTGTCTTTTTCACACGGTACTTAGACTAGATTCTGTTAAAACATGAATACTACAAAACTATCCAACTTTATTATGAATGAGGAGGAAGCCTATGACTTATCATTTTCAAAATCCCAGTGATGCAATCGTCAAGCATTATTTGAACAACAGCAAGGTGATTGCTGTTGTCGGACTGTCTGACCGTGAAGAAACGACCAGTAACCGTGTGTCCAAAGAGATGCAAGATCGGGGCTATCGCATTATCCCTGTCAATCCGCGGGCAGCGGGCAGTCAGATTTTTGGTGAGACTGTTTATGCCAGTCTCAAAGATATTCCTTTCCCGGTGGATATTGTCGATGTATACCGTCGCAGTGAGTTTTTGCCAGATGTGGCACTGGATTTTCTGCAGTCGGATGCCAAGATTTTCTGGGCTCAGTTGGGCTTGGAGAGTGAGGAGGCTGAGCAGATTTTGCGGGCAGCCGGTCGGGATGATATTGTCATGGACCGCTGTATTAAACGCGAGCATACTCGCTTGATTCTGGGCGAATAATAGTCATCATTCGTGGAAATTCCGGCTCTGGAAAGTCTAGTCTCGCCGGGAAACTGCAGACTCACTACGGCCGAGGGACTCTCTTGATTGCGCAGGATGCTGTTAGACGAGACATGCTCAAGGACAAGGTTGAGCCAGGGAATTTGTCTATTGACCTAACAGAGACATTGGCACGCTTCGGTTACGAACATGATTTGCTGGTTCTGGTAGAAGGATTTTATGAGACAGACATTTATGGACAGATGCTAGAACGGTTGAAAAAAATCTTCGCTCCGCAGGTCTTTGCTTACTACTATGACCTATCCTTTGAAGAAACTGTCCGCCGCCATCAGACCAGAGCTAAACAAGAAGAATTTACCCCAGCCGACATGAAGCGCTGGTGGAAAGACAGAGACTTCTTGGGCTGGGAAGAAGAAGCCTTTTTCACAGATGAGGATTCACTAGAGGCAGCCTTTGACAAAATCTGCTCTGCCCTGGACAAGACAGAATATAATAGTAAATAAAAAAACAACTCACAAGCTTAGGACAAGGAGTCCTGTGCCTGTGGGTTGTTTTCATGTGAGATTGCGTTTTCTTTTTTCAATTCTTCATAAAAGAGAATGTAAGCAGTCGCTGTATAAGGGAGAACTATAAAATTCAGCAAGCCGTAAGTTAATCTGGCCAATAAATTCCAGCCGATGAAGCTCAGATTAAGCATAAAAAGCTTTCCTTTATAGCCTTTCATTAGCTTCCGGCTTTGACGGATAGCATAGAAAGCTCCCTGGTAACTCCCAGCCTCAAGCTGGTCATAGAGGATGAACTCTGCTTGAGCATAAGCATAGTACTGAGGGATGGCAATACCTAAGCCAGTGAATATCAAGAGGGTTCCCAGTAACATACCAGGGGTGTATTGAAGAATCTGCTGGCCTGCAGCACTTTGAGCCGTCACTACTGTATGGGCTGGGATTTTTTCCGAAATAGAGAGGATTTTATAAGCATTAAAGATTGCTAGAAGACTCCCGCAGAACATAGGAATATTCCAAAGAAAAATCAGCAGCTGCTTGAGTAAAACCGTCTTGAAGACAGGTGTGAAAGTCTTGCTCGTAAAAAGATGTCCTATATCTGAAAAGCCAACGTCATCCTTTTTATTACGAAGAACTTTCATCATGGTGTAGCTGGCAGAAAGCAGTAGCAAGGTCAAGATAAACTGAATGGTCGTCGGGAAAAGATTTTTGCTAATGAGAAGATAGATGGACTGGCTAAAAGTTAGGCTGGGAATGGAATCTCTTAGATTGTCATTAAGGGAAAGTAAGATGCTGAGGATGCTGACAAGAGTTGGGGCCGCAAACAAAAGAAAAATCCCTCTCGTTTGGCTACGGACGGTACGAGCCTGAGCTCTGATGTGACTTAGATTCATAATTCCTCCATTTGGATTTGTCTGTTACATTATATCATACCCCGTGACAGATAGAAGTTTTTTTGGTAAAATCATACGGTATCTTGTGAGCCCTTGCTGCTCATTATATAGAAGAAAAATCGCTGGGACTGTTTTTCCCAGCAGGAGGAAACATGTCAACATCACCGATTCAGTATCGTTTGATCAAAAAAGAAAAGCACACAGGTGCTCGTTTGGGGGAGATTATCACGCCTCACGGGACTTTTCCGACACCTATGTTTATGCCGGTTGGGACCCAGGCGACGGTCAAGACCCAGTCACCAGAAGAGCTCAAGCAAATGGGTTCAGGTATCATCTTGTCCAATACTTACCACCTCTGGCTGCGGCCGGGCGATGAGCTGATTGCTCGTGCAGGTGGCTTGCACAAGTTCATGAACTGGGATCAGCCTATTCTGACGGATAGTGGCGGTTTTCAGGTCTATTCTCTAGCTGACAGCCGCAATATCACAGAAGAAGGAGTAACTTTTAAAAACCACCTCAATGGTTCCAAAATGTTCCTGTCACCCGAAAATGCCATCTCCATCCAGAATAATCTAGGCAGTGACATTATGATGTCCTTTGATGAGTGCCCACAGTTCTACCAGCCTTATGACTATGTCAAGAAGTCCATTGAGCGGACTAGCCGTTGGGCAGAGCGTGGACTCAAGGCGCACCGCCGTCCACACGACCAAGGTCTCTTTGGGATTGTTCAGGGTGCTGGCTTTGAAGATTTGCGCCGCCAATCTGCTCAAGAATTGGTCAGCATGGATTTCCCAGGATATTCAATCGGAGGACTGGCAGTTGGTGAGTCTCACGAAGAGATGAATGCAGTCTTGGACTTCACAACCCAACTTCTTCCTGAAAACAAACCTCGTTATCTCATGGGAGTTGGAGCGCCAGATAGCTTGATTGATGGGGTTATCCGTGGTGTAGATATGTTTGACTGTGTCTTGCCGACCCGGATTGCCCGAAACGGTACCTGTATGACCAGCGAAGGACGTCTGGTGGTTAAAAATGCTCAGTTTGAGGAAGATTTCACGCCGCTGGACCATGACTGCGACTGCTACACTTGTAGCAACTACACGCGGGCCTATATCCGCCACTTGCTCAAAGCGGACGAAACCTTTGGAATCCGCCTGACCAGCTATCACAACCTCTACTTCTTGGTGAACCTTATGAAGAAGGTCCGCCAAGCCATCATGGATGACAACTTGCTGGAATTCCGTGAAGACTTTATTGAGCGCTACGGCTACAATAAATCCAGCCGAAATTTCTAAGAAGCTCTATTTGAAAGGGGAAGCTATGTCTGATGAAGAGAAATTGCTGAAAAGATTGACAGCTTATCTGTCAGACGACCAACACCATACCCTGCGTATTTATGGTCATGGTGCTTCGGGGAAGTCAACTTTTGCTCGAAAACTCCAACTAATATTGGGTGAGGAACGAGCCAATCTGCTGGAAACAGATCCTTATGTAATTACTGGGGAGTATCGAGATTTGCTCAGTTCCAAAGATTTCCCTCATCAAAAAGTCACAGCCTGCCTCCCAGCCGTTCATGAACTCGGGAGTCTGGAGCGAGATATTTGTGCCTTGCAGTCTGGTCTGGATATTCTGACGATTGGCACAGCTTGGTCGCCTAGCTTGCGATTATCAGCCCAAAAGCCTATTCTGATAGTAGAAGGTATGTCGGCTGCCTTTTTGCCTGAAAGTTTGTTTGATTTGTCGCTTTGCTTTTACACGGACGATCAGACTGAGTTAGAACGACGCTTGGCACGGGATGTGGCTGTGCGAGAGCGCAGGCCAGAGTGGATAGGGCAGACGCATCTGGCTCGACGAGAGCAATATAGGCACTTTTATCAACCCTATCTAGCAGCTGCAGACCTTGTCATCTGCCAGTCGGGCAATAGCTTTCGCATCGAGAAGGACAGCCCCTTGTTATAAAACAAAATAGCCAAGGGTAAATTTTCGTTTCTAATCTCACTGATGTGCGTCAGTGAGATTTTGTATTTTCTGAATACAAAATCGAATAAATAGGTGAAAAAGTTTAAATTTTCTTCTAGATAATGATTTACAAGACTTATAAATTGTTTAGAAAACACTTTCATAAAAAATTATCCTAAAAATCTTTAAAAAATTACTCAAATCCCTTGCAATGACTGGTTCTTTGTGTTAAGATACTATGGTGCTGTAAAAATACAGCGTGTAGCTTTGATGCAAGAGGTTGCGACACGCTCGGTTGCATTGCCACGCAATTGCCTGTCGGTTTTCTTGTGGAGCTAGCCTATTATCTTAAATAGACGAAAAGGAGAAAAAGATGGCAAACAAAAAAATCCGCATCCGTTTGAAAGCTTACGAACATCGTACACTTGATACAGCGGCTGCAAAAATCGTAGAAACTGCTACTCGTACTGGTGCTGAAGTTGCGGGTCCAATCCCACTTCCAACTGAGCGCAGCCTCTACACAATCATTCGTGCGACTCACAAATACAAAGACTCTCGCGAACAATTTGAAATGCGTACTCACAAGCGCTTGATCGATATCATCAACCCAACTCAAAAAACAGTTGACGCTTTGATGAAATTGGATCTTCCAAGTGGTGTGAACGTAGAAATCAAACTTTAATCTAAAGCTTGATACCTTGAGCATAAAAAACGCTCGTTAAAAACTTTTTGAATAAAAAACTATAGAAAAGGAACTATTTTCTCATGACAAAAGGAATCTTAGGGAAAAAAGTGGGAATGACTCAAATCTTCACTGAAGCTGGCGAATTAATCCCTGTAACTGTTGTTGAAGCAACTCCAAACGTTGTTCTTCAAGTTAAAACAGTTGAAACAGATGGTTACAACGCAGTTCAAGTTGGTTTTGATGACCTTCGTGACGTATTGAGCAACAAACCTGCCAAAGGCCATGTAGCGAAAGCTAACACAGCTCCTAAGCGCTTCATTCGTGAATTCAAAAACATTGAAGGCTTGGAAGTAGGAGCAGAAATCACTGTCGATACATTCGAAGCTGGTGATGTTGTTGATGTAACAGGAACTTCAAAAGGTAAAGGTTTCCAAGGTGTTATCAAGCGCCACGGCCAATCTCGTGGTCCAATGGCTCACGGTTCACGCTACCACCGTCGTCCTGGTTCAATGGGACCAGTTGCGCCAAACCGTGTTTTCAAAAACAAACGCTTGGCTGGACGTATGGGTGGCAATCGTGTAACAATTCAAAACCTTGAAATCGTACAGGTTGTTCCAGAGAAGAACGTTATCCTGATTAAAGGTAACGTACCAGGTGCTAAGAAATCTCTTATCACTATCAAGTCAGCAGTTAAAGCTGGTAAATAATAAAGAAAGGGGAAATCAGTCACAATGGCAAACGTAAAATTATTTGACCAAACTGGTAAAGAAGCTGGTGAAGTAGTTCTGAATGATGCGGTCTTTGGTATTGAGCCAAATGAATCAGTTGTCTTTGATGTTATCATCAGCCAACGCGCTAGCCTTCGTCAAGGAACTCACGCTGTTAAAAACCGTTCTGCAGTATCAGGCGGCGGACGCAAACCATGGCGTCAAAAAGGAACTGGACGTGCTCGTCAAGGGTCTATCCGCTCTCCACAATGGCGTGGCGGTGGTATCGTATTCGGTCCAACTCCTCGTTCATATGCTTACAAACTTCCACGTAAAGTTCGTAGATTAGCATTGAAATCAGTTTACTCTGAAAAAGTTGCTGAAAACAAATTCGTAGCTGTAGACAGCCTTTCATTTACAGCTCCAAAAACTGCTGAGTTTGCAAAAGTGCTTGCTGCACTGAGCATCGATACGAAAGTCCTTGTTATCCTTGAAGAAGGAAATGAATTCGCTGCACTTTCAGCTCGCAACCTTCCAAACGTGAAAGTTGCAACTGCAACAACTGCAAGCGTTCTGGACATCGTAAACAGCGATAAACTTCTGGTTACTCAGGCAGCTATCTCTAAAATTGAGGAGGTTCTTGCATAATGAATTTGTACGACGTAATCAAAAAACCTGTTATCACTGAAGGTTCAATGGCTCAGTACGAAGCAGGCAAATACGTATTTGAAGTGGACACTCGCGCTCACAAGCTCTTGATCAAGCAAGCTGTTGAAGCTGCTTTTGAAGGAGTTAAGGTTGCTAACGTTAACACTATCAATGTAAAACCAAAAGCAAAACGCGTTGGACGCTACACTGGTTTTACAAACAAAACTAAAAAAGCTATCGTAACACTGACAGCTGATTCTAAAGCAATCGAGTTGTTCGGTGCAGAAGAAGAATAATCTAAGGAGGAAATATCGTGGGAATTCGTGTTTATAAACCAACAACAAACGGTCGCCGTAATATGACTTCTTTGGATTTCGCTGAAATCACTACCAGCACTCCAGAAAAATCTTTGCTTGTTTCTTTGAAGAGCAAGGCTGGTCGTAATAACAACGGTCGCATCACTGTTCGTCACCAAGGTGGCGGCCACAAGCGTCACTACCGTTTGATTGACTTCAAGCGTAACAAAGACGCTGTTGAAGCAGTTGTAAAAACAATTGAGTATGATCCAAATCGTTCAGCAAACATCGCTTTGGTTCACTACACTGACGGTGTGAAGGCTTATATCATCGCTCCTAAAGGT
>JABZYU010000078.1:0-8751 GCA_015264985.1 Streptococcus sanguinis
CCTAAAATAAATAACGAAACTTAGTATAACACAGACTGACTGGAACTGCGAAAATCTTGCTCAAAAATGGACATTCTGTTTAAAAATAAACACTAAAAATACTGAAGAAAAAAAGCGTAGCAGAAATCAGCAATTTCTGACTAGATGTGATACAATCTTTTTTGAAAAATGGAGGTAAATTATGTTAACCTATGATTTAATTGTCATCGGCTTTGGGAAGGCCGGTAAAACATTGGCAGCTAAAATGGCGGCCCAAGGAAAAAAAGTTGCTTTGATTGAGCGAAGCAAGGCTATGTACGGGGGAACCTGTATCAATATCGCCTGCATCCCAACCAAGACCCTGCTTGTCGCAGCTGAAAAAGGCCTGGATTTCGACCAAGTCATGGCTGAAAAGAATGCTGTAACCAGCCGTCTCAACGGGAAGAACTATGCAGCAATCAGTGGTGCTGGTGTTGACATCATCGATGCGGAAGCTCATTTCCTTTCCAATAAAGTCATCGAAATCACAGCTGGCGATGAGAAAGAGGAACTGACTGCTGAAACTATTGTCATCAATACTGGTGCTGTTTCCAATGTCCTGCCAATTCCAGGACTGACTGAGACCGAGCACGTATATGACTCAACTGGCATTCAAAATCTGAAGGAACTTCCTAAACGCTTGGGAGTTCTGGGCGGCGGTAACATCGGCCTAGAGTTTGCTGGACTCTACAACAAATTGGGCAGTCAGGTGACTGTGCTGGATGCTGCTCCTGTCTTTCTCCCTCGAGTAGAGCCTTCTATCGCTGCTCTAGCTAAGCAATACATGGAAGAAGACGGAATCCAACTCTTACAAAATGTACGTACCACACAGGTCAAAAATGATGGTGACGAAGTTGTAGTTGTGACAGAATCTGGAGAATTCCGCTTTGATGCCCTACTCTATGCTACCGGTCGTAAGCCGAATGTTGAACCACTACAGTTGGAAAATACAGATATCGAGCTGACAGAGCGCGGAGCGATTAAGGTCGATAAGCACTTGGAAACATCTGTACCTGGTGTATTTGCAGCGGGCGATGTCAATGGCGGTCTGCAGTTTACTTATATCTCACTGGATGATTTCCGCATCCTTTATAGTTATCTGGCTGGCGATGGTAGCTACACACTGGAAGACCGTAATAACGTCCCTACCAGCATGTTCATCACACCGCCTTTGGCTCAAATCGGATTGACTGAAAAGGAAGCCAAAGAGCAAGGATTGCCGATTGCAGTGAAGGAGATTCCTGTCGCAGCAATGCCTCGTGGACATGTCAATGCTGACTTACGCGGTGCCTTCAAGGCTGTTGTCAACACAGAGACCAAGGAAATCGTCGGAGCAACAATCTTCTCAGCAGGGGCTCAGGAAATTATCAATATCCTGACTGTAGCCATGGATAATAAGATTCCTTACACCTACTTGAGCAAACAAATCTTCACTCATCCAACTCTGGCTGAAAACCTCAATGATTTATTTGCTATCTAATTTTAAGCCCCATCAGGGGCTTTTAAGATGCCTTTAAAACATTTACTTACATTTCAATCCCTTTTTGTGGTACAATAATGCTAGTTTATTTTAAAAAGATTGAGGAAGATTATGTCTGAACTGTATGATATTACGATTGTCGGTGGCGGTCCAGTTGGCCTATTCGCAGCTTTTTACGCTCATCTGCGCCAAGCCAAGGTTAAAATCATTGATTCCCTGCCTCAGCTGGGCGGTCAGCCGGCCATTCTTTATCCAGAGAAGAAGATTCTGGATGTCCCTGGCTTTACCAATCTAAGTGGCGAAGAGTTGACACAGCGTCTGATTGAGCAGCTAGAAACTTTCCAGACTGAGATTTGCCTCAATGAAACAGTGCTGGATATCGTCAAATCTGATGATGGCTTCACCATCACGACTTCTAAAGCCCAGCATCAGACCAAAACCATTATCATCGCCATGGGAGGCGGTGCCTTCAAACCAAGGGCTTTGGAGCTAGATGATGCTGAAAGCTACAGCAACCTCCACTATCACGTTTCAAACATCAGCCAATACGCTGGCAAAAAGGTTGTTGTTCTGGGCGGCGGCGACTCGGCTGTTGACTGGGCATTAGCTTTTGAAAAAATCGCAGAAACCAGCCTGGTTCACCGTCGGGACAACTTCCGAGCTTTAGAGCATAGTGTGGAAGAACTCAAGGCTTCTAGTGTTGAGATTAAGACACCATTTGTACCCAGTCGATTGGTTGGTGAAAATGGCAAGATAACCCACTTGGAAATCAGCCAAGTCAAGGGGGAGGAAAGTCAGCTTCTGCCTCTGGATCACCTCTTTGTCAACTACGGTTTTAAATCCTCTGTCGGCAATCTCAAAGATTGGGGCTTGGAGCTCAACCGTCACAAAATTTTGGTCAATAGCAAGCAAGAAACTTCCGTGCCAGGTATCTATGCAGCTGGTGACTGCTGCAGCTACGAGGGAAAGATTGACTTGATTGCGACTGGGTTAGGTGAGGCACCTACTGCTGTCAACAATGCCATTAACCATATCTATCCTGAGCAAAAAGTCCAACCCAAACATTCTACAAGCCTATAAAAAAACAGCTGCCGAGCTCAAACTCAGCAGCTTTTATAATTCATCTGCGATTTTATTGATTTTTCTCAAGCGATGATTGACGCCGCTCTTAGTCAGTGGCCGGCTCAGACTATCAGCCAACTGCTGGATGGAGTAGTCTGGATGCTGGATGCGAAGCTGGGCTACCTCCTGCAGGTCTACAGGTAGACTCTCAATGCCAATATTATCACTGATTTTAGCAATATTGTTGATGATTTTCATACTGGCTGTGACTGTGCGGGCAATGTTCGCTGTCTCCGCATTATTAGCGCGGTTGAGGTCATTGCGCGCTTCCCGCATGAGCTTAAGAGACTCAAACTCAGCCATGGCTTCCATAGCCCCGATGACAATGAGAAAATCCATGATATCTTCAGCTCTCTGCAGATAAGTGACAGCCCCCTTCTTGCGCTCGATGGTCTTGGCATCAAGCAGAAAACGACGCATCAAGGCAGCCAAGTCCTCAGCATGATCCAGATAAACGGACAGGATTTCCAGCTGGTACTTGCCTGAGTCTGGCTCCCGCATGCTGCCATTTGAGAGAAAGGCTCCCCGTAGGTAGGCTCGACTGGCTTCGTCATCAGTCAAAATAGCCTGGTCAATCCCTGCCTCGATACCAAAAAAGGAGTCAGCCAAGTGCAGGTCAGAAAGGATTTCTTCCACTTTCTGATCTAGAAATACTGTATAAACACGGTTCTTGCGCAAGTTGGTCTTCTGATGGTGGCGGATTTCTGACTTGACCTGATAGAGGTCCGACAGCAACTCATAGAGATGGCGGGCAATTTTGGCATTTTCTGTTGTGACAGACAGGGTCAAACCACTGCTGGCCAAGCCCAAACTGCCAGACATCTTGATCATGGCTGACAGCTCATTTTTATCTCTGCTTGCCAGACTCAGCAGTTCTTCTTTTACTTTTACTGTAAAGCTCATTTACGTACCTGTATAATCTGCATCAATTCGTCAACAACCAACTCGCCGTCATGGAAAGCTCCGCCATTTTCCAAACGAAGAAAATTCGAAGAAATAACGCGCGGAACCTGCTCTTGCAACCCCTGAAAATCATGCTCCACCTGTATCAGATATTCGTCAAACTGATTACTGTCCATGTACTCGTGAGGGACATGTTCGATATTAACCAAGACTGTATCTACAAACTTTCTGCCTAGATGGCGATGCAGTACTTGGACGTGGTCGCTGTCTGAAAAATGCTCTGTTTCACCTCGCTGGGTCATGATATTGCAAACATAGGCCACTTCTGCTTTAGTATCCAAAAGAGCCTGGCCGATTTCCTCGATAACGAGATTAGGCAAGATAGAGGTAAATAGTGAACCTGGTCCCAGAACCACCATATCGCTTTCTAAGATGCTCTCGACCACCTTTTTACTGGCAGCAGGCTTCTTGTCATCATAGGTATTGGTCACATAGACCCGCTCAATCATTCCACTCTTGCTGGTCAGATTGCTTTCACCGACAACTTCCGTCCCATCTGCAAACACAGCATGCAGAGTTAGGGGGGTGTCGCTAGAAGGGTAAATTTTTCCTGTCGTATGGAAGAACTTGGTCAAAAGCTGCATGGCATTATAGGTTGAGCCCTGCATTTCAGAAATACCGGCAATAATCAGATTGCCCAAAGGATGCCCCGCTAGAACGCCATCTCCTTCCGCAAAGCGATACTGGAAGACCTTCTCATAGAATTTTGGCATGTCAGACATGGCTACCAGAACATTTCGAAGGTCACCTGGCGGAGTTAGCTGCTGGATGTTTTTCCGCAGCTCACCAGAACTGCCTCCATCATCTGCTACTGTGACAATGGCTGTAATTTCTACGTCCTTTTTACGTAGGCGGTCTAAAATAACTGAAATTCCTGTCCCGCCGCCGATGACTGTAATTCTTGGCTTTCTCATGAGCGGTTCACCGTTTCTTTCCGCCGGTTTTTGTCGCGGTGACTGGCATTGACCGGCCAATTTTTAGCCAAATCATCTGCTAAGCGCTGAGCAAAGGCTACACTGCGGTGCTGACCACCCGTACATCCCACAGCAATAGTCAGGATAGACTTTCCTTCCTTCTGATAGCCTGGCAAAATGGGCTCGATCAAGCCCAGCAGATGCTGGTAAAATTCTTCTGACTCGGCATGGTTCATGACATAGTCAAAGACATCCTTGTCCAAGCCTGTCTGATTGCGTAGCTCAGGCTTATAGTAGGGATTAGGCAGAAAGCGCACATCAAAAACCAAGTCAGCATCCAAGGGCAGACCGTATTTGAAACCAAAACTCATGACCTCAATGCGGAAACTATGCATGTCAGCCTGATTTGAAAATTGCTCAGAGATGGTCTTTCTGAGCTCCCGTGGTGTCAAATCTGTTGTGTCCACAACATTTTGGCTAAGATTTTTCAGAGGAGCTAAAAGTTCGCGCTCCAGTTTAATCCCATCTAAAATCCTTCCATCAGCTGCCAACGGATGGCTGCGACGCGTTTCCTTGTAACGAGCCACTAACTCCTTATCCGCCGCATCTAGGAAAAGAATCTTGAAATCTATATTCTCATTTTGCTCTAATTCATCCAAAACGTTCTGAATTTGCAAAAAGAAGGAACGGCTGCGCATATCGACAACCAGAGCCAATTTATCATTGTCAGTAGTCCCTTCGACCAGCTGCAAGAACTTCGGCACCAGAGTTGGCGGCATATTATCAATGGTAAAATAACCTAAGTCTTCAAAAGACTGGATGGCTACGGTTTTCCCCGCCCCGCTCATTCCAGTCACAATGACAAGCTGAATTTTCTTCTCAGACATAATAATCCTTTCATCAGATAGAATCCGTCAAAAAGCTGTTTTCTCCAGCACTTTTTTAGAGAATCTCGGCAATAACCTCAATCTCAATCTTCACATCCTTAGGCAGGCGAGCCACTTCTACTGCTGAACGAGCTGGAAATGCTTCTGTAAAGGCCGTTTTGTAAACTTCATTAAAGGCCACAAAATCATTGATATCACTCAAGAAGCAAGTAGCCTTGACTACATGGTCAAAATCTGTTCCAGCGGCTTCCAAAATGGCTGAAACATTTTTCAGCACCTGCTGGGTCTGCTCTTCAATAGTCGTCCCAATGATTTCTCCAGTTTCAGGAGACAGGGGAATTTGCCCGCTCGCAAACAAAAGATTGCCCACAATTTTTCCTTGAACATAAGGTCCAATCGCTGCTGGTGCTTTATCTGTATGAATCGTTTTTGCCATAATTATCACTTCTCCTACTTATTTTTTTCATTATACCATAAAAAGATGGGGGTGACCATGTTAGTCTTACTCCCATTGACTTTTTCCTTATTTTTATTTATGATAGAAAAATAGAGAAATCAAAACCTCGGTTTTGGACTGGTTCGAAAACTTCCCAGAATAAAAAACTAAGTGCCTTTATATTGTATTTAAAATGTCTTGCGCATAGTTTTTTTGCTGTCTCCTCGATTAGGCTGACAGTTAAGAGGTTGGGACCGATTGTCTCAACCTCATTTTTATATAGGCAAAGGAGAACTCATGAAAAGAAAAATCATTATCGACTGTGACCCTGGTATAGATGATAGTCTAGCCCTAATTTATGCCATTCAACATCCCGATTTAGAAGTTGTAGCACTGACCATCGTCGCTGGAAATGTCCCAGTGGACCTTGGTGTTGAAAATGCCTTTAAAATATTAGAAAAACTGAACCGGCTAGATATACCAGTCTATGCAGGGGCAGAAAAACCTCTAGTCCGCGATTTCGTTTCAGCTCAGGATACCCACGGTATGGATGGTTTAGGCGAGAGCGAAATCAATCGAACAAGCAATTGTCAGCCCCAGCCTCAGAAAGCCTCTGAATTTCTGGCTACCTATTTCCAGAAGGCTCAGGACACTTCCCTAATCACCTTGGGACCATTGACTAATCTAGCACTGGCTATAAAGCAAAATCCCCAAATTGGAAAACATATCAAACGCTTTGTCAGCATGGGCGGCAGCTACAAATCTCATGGCAACTGCTCACCTGTAGCCGAGTATAACTACTGGTGTGACCCACACGCCGCTCAATTTGTCTATCAAAAGTTAGGCCGAAAAATCGAGATGGTGGGACTGGATGTCACACGCGCCATCGTCCTCACCCCCAATCTATTAGAGTACATGCGTTTCCTACAGCCAGAAGTAGCTGAGTTTGTCGGCCGTATCACGCGTTTCTACTGGGACTTCCACTGGGAATATGAACACATCATCGGCTGTGTTATCAATGATCCCCTGGCTATTGCTCATTTTCTGCATGAGGACCTTTGTATGGGCTTCGACTCCTATGTTGAAGTCGTAACCGAAGGCATTGCTCTTGGACAGACTGTGGTTGATGCTTATGACTTCTATCATAAACCAGCCAATGCCTATATTGCAACTCAAGTCAGTCCCTCACTCTTCTTCCAAGACTTCTTAGCTATCCTCCTGAATCAGCCTAAGGAAACGATTGCTCAAGACCTATCATCACTTTTATGAGGAAAATTTTATCATGAAAAAATCGACACCCCTTATCCTAAGCTTCTTGTCTATCTGTATCGCTCTTAACTATGTGGGAGCTAATATTGCACTTTTTCTGAAATTACCTATCTATCTAGATACCTTTGGAACGATTCTAGCTAGCTTAACCTTAGGGCCTCTTGCTGGGGCTGGCGTTGCGTTTCTCAGCGCCCTCATTGGCTGGATGACAACCGATATCTTTTCTCTCTACTACTCGCCAGCCGCTATCATCATTGCTCTTTCAGCAGCTTGGTTTTTTAAAGAAAAAGGAAGCTTAAAGCTCAGTCTTCTCTGGAAAACCCTATTGGTAGCCCTTCCAGGTACCCTAGTAGCCTCTGCAATCACTGTCCTGCTCTTCGGAGGCATAACATCCAGCGGATCCAGCCTCATAGTCCAAGCCCTGCGGGGAATGGGAGTCAACCCCGTCCTTAGTATCGTCCTCGTCCAAATACTGACTGATTATGCAGACAAGCTTATCGTTCTAGGTGTCTGCCTAGCTGCTCTCCCTCGAATAAAAGCAGTCAGTCCTAAAATCTTTGCTTAAAACAAAGATTAATTACCTTAACGAATACATCTTTAGCGCAAAAAAAGCAGCTGAGTAGGATTATTTCCTGCTCAGCTGCTTTTTATCTTATTCCTCCTCTGCTTTCGCTAATGCTTCTCTTTCCAGACGCAGCTTGCGTTTGGGGTTGAGTTTATTAAAGAGCTCTTCTAGCTTTTCTGCATTCCAGACGTTGGCTGCAGAGACAAAGTTTCCATTTTCATCGCGAAAGGATATTGGTTTATCGCCCATTGCCAGCCTCCTTAGTCAACGAATTCAAACTCAAATTTGCCGATGCGAACCAGATCACCATCCTTGGCTCCGCGAGCACGAAGGGCTTCATCAACGCCCATACCACGTAGCTGACGGGCAAATTTCATAACTGCCTCATCACGGTCAAAGTTGGTCATATTAAAGAGTTTCTCTAGCTTGTCACCCGACAGCACCCAAGTCGCATCATCATCACGAGAAATTTCAAAGGCTGGTGCTTCTTCGTCAAAGCCGTAGTAAGCTTCTTCTTTCATTTCAGACTCATCATAAAGCAAGAACTCTGGTGTCTTATCCAGTAACTCTGCAGTCGCATCTAAGAGGGTCGCAAGGCCCTGCTTGGTCAGACTGGAAATCGGGAAGATTTGCGGTAGTTCCGCAAACTCATCATAATTAGCCGATAATTTCTCTTTGAATATCTTAAGATTTTCAGAGCTATCCGGCATATCCATCTTGTTTGCAACAATAATCTGCGGGCGCTCCATGAGACGAAGATTGTAGGATTCCAACTCTTTATTGATAGCTAGATAGTCCTCATAAGGATCACGCCCCTCACTTGCTGACATATCGATGACATGCAGGATAACCCGTGTCCGCTCAATATGACGGAGAAACTGGGTTCCCAGTCCAACCCCTTGGCTGGCCCCCTCAATCAAACCTGGCAGATCTGCTACTGCAAAGGACTCCCCAGAGTGAGTGCGAACCATGCCTAGATTGGGCACGATTGTCGTGAAATGATAGGCACCAATCTTAGGCTTGGCTGCTGTAATAACACTAAGCAAAGTGGATTTTCCAACAGATGGGAAGCCGACCAGACCAACGTCTGCTAGGAC
>JABZYU010000079.1:0-8727 GCA_015264985.1 Streptococcus sanguinis
CGAAAAACGTGATAAGGTGGACTTGCTCCGTAAGTTATCCAATGTTGAAGATTTCCGTGGACTGGTCTTCTTCAACGCTCTGTCAGACCTGGGCAGTGCCGAAGAAAAACTCCAGTATCGTGAAGCCAACGCAGTTTCTCTGGCCAGCGATGTCAACGTTAAGTTCCGCAAGGTGATTTTGGATAAGTTCAAAGAGCACCAGATTACTCTCTTGCTAGCCACTGACTTGGTTGCTCGCGGCATTGATATTGACTCCCTAGAATGCGTCGTCAATTATGAGCTTCCGCGCGATTTAGAAACCTATACCCACCGCTCTGGACGAACCGGCCGCATGGGCAAGGAAGGCTACGTGATTACCTTCATCAGCCATCCAGAAGAGCTGAAAACATTGAAAAAATACGCCACCGTCCGAGAAATTGTATTAAAAAATCAAGAACTTTATGTAACGAGTTAAGCTAAAAAAGCTTTGGAAATCTAATGTTTCCAAAGCTTTTTGCTTTTACTGATTACCAACAATGACTTCAAAAATCTAACCCCAAGGACCGTCTTAGTCTCTGCCGTAATAAATACGATGGGGCTCTAGCTGACCTTCCAGCAGCTCATCGACCGTCACCAGAGTATAGCCGTTACTCTTCAGATATTCGAGGACACTTGGCAGAGCGTCAATACTGGTCTGGTGAATATCATGCATGAGGATAATTGAACCTGGCTGAGTTTTAGCAATCTCTTGCATAATAGCTTTAGTATTGCGTGTCTTCCAGTCTAGGCTGTCCACATTCCACATGATAAAGGACTGGTCAACCGAATTTTGGATTGTAGCATTAATAGCTCCATAAGGGGGCCGCGTAATCGTTGGCTTGATGCCTATGACATTGTTAATAGCGGTCTGGGTATCAAGGATTTCTTTTTGGGCCGACTCCAGAGGGAGTTTGGTTAAGACTGGATGGTCCCATGTATGAATCCCAATCTGATGACCTTCATTGTGCACGCGCTTGACGATCGCTTCATTACCAGCAATGTTTTGACCAACCATAAAGAAGGTCGCCTTGGCACCGTATTTCTTGAGGATATCCAGAGCCTGCGGTGTTGTCTTAGGATCTGGACCGTCATCAAAGGTCAGAGCAACCATCTTCACATGCTTCTTAGCTTCAAAACTCTGATAAGCTGCCAAGTCATCGCCAGTCAGATAGTCCGCATTGATCTGGTCATAAAAGCTAGACAAAGGAACATCAATGCTGGTTAAGCCTTGCACTTCCTTACTCAGCTTAATAGAAAAATGGCTGTATTCATAGCGGAAGGACCACTGACCCAACTCCGTTCCATTGAGGGTGTTGAGAATTTCCGTCTGCACCGCCTCATCGGCCTGTCTAAAGGTCAGCTGGCTGGATATTTCGTTGATGAAGATTTCCTTAGCTGCATCGGGATCCTGAAAGAGCTTATCCAGAGTGAAACGGCTGCCGTCTGCACCAAGGTAGCTGTCAGCAACTTCCCGCTCTTCTCCTTTACTGATTTTCATCTCGTTGCCATGATAGTCCTTGCGATGCACCAGTACTTCTTTGACGTCCTTCAGGCTCGTTTCTTTTTCCTCGGCATAGTAGAAGGTCAATTCTTCAATCTTATCGCCCTTCTTCTGATTATCCTTAATCGTCTGGCTATCTGCGTCCATCTGCTCCTTGACGCTTGCCATAACCTGACCATCCAGCAGAGGATAGAAGGACTCCACATAGTGGCTGCCAATCATCTTGCTCTGCTTTTCAGTATTTTCAGCGTGGAAGGTCTCTTCTTGGGCAATCAGTACACTAACCTTCTCTTGCAGTTCCTTTTCTTGGAAAATAGCGTAAATTTTTACAGCACCCAGAAATAGAGCAGCAACAAAAGCTAAACCTAGCAAACTGAGAACAATGAGTGTTTTCTTACCGTGTTTCTTGTTATTTTGTCTTTTCATACACCTGTCCTAAATGAATAAAAATCATCATTTATCTTGCAAAATTAACTGCAGCTAGATGTTAGAGACTCTTCTCACGAATGACTTCTACCTTGTAGCCATCAGGATCTTTTACAAAATAATAATTAGGCGGGTTGCCAGGAAGGCCCTTTGGATCTGTCACTTCATAGCCTTTGGCCTTGTGCTCAGCGTGCAGACCTTCCAAGTCTGGCGTGCTAAGTGCCACATGAGCAAAGCCGTCCCCAATCACATAAGGACCATGGTCATAGTTATAGGTCAGTTCCAGCTCATAATCATCGCCTTCCAAACCTAGATAAACGATAGTAAACTGATAATCTGGAAAATCCTTGCGGCGCAGCTCTTTAAAACCAAAAGCCTCTGCATAAAAAGCGATAGACGCTTCCAAATTCTCCACACGCAAACAAGTATGTAACATTTTTGATGCCATAATTTCACCTCATTCTTTCTTGACTATTATTATACCCTATTTTAGGCAAAACTTATATTAAATTTTTAAAAAAGTAAATAAAAGCAGATAAAAAGCAAGCCTCAAGGCCTGCTAAGAATTGTTTTTCAAAAACTGTTCGATGAAGTCGCTATACGAATTCCATTGAGGCATGGGAATGCCTTCTTTCTCAGCACTTCTTTTGATTTCAAAATATTGATCAACCCACTCGGCATAGCCTGAATGCATGTGATTTGTGACCATTTCGGAAACCAAAGGCTGACTCAACATTAACTTCATTACTGGAACCAAGAGAAATAGGGGTAGGGATAGATATTTAGTAGGTTTATAACGATGTTTAGGAATGCCATATCGCTGACAGAGTTCTAAACCTTCTCGCCAAGCGCAAATCATCTTTCGAATTGCTTTTTTATCTTTCAAGAGTGCATCAAAACTCCCCGCTTCTGCAACTGCACCTGCCATTACCGCCTCCTGAAGGCAGTGAACCTTCATCCAAGAAGCCAAGTCGGGCATAGCATCAATGCCTATCCCACTAGCTGTGAAGATAGGAGACAACTCTGATGTGTAAGAATCATCATCAAGTAACGTAGCTTCTTTGAAAATCATAGCTTGGATCCGACCATCACTCTTTCGCCCTCCTCCAACAGAAGAAGGAAAAGCTAACGACACCTGCTTTCTGTCCAAATAAGAAGGAATCTTGGAGTTGATATTCCAGTTATTCTGTAAAATAAGTAAATGAGCTTTTCCCTTTATAGCCGCCAAATGATTCAATGCCTGCTCTAGTTGGAAACTATTTACCGTTAAGAGAATCAAGTCATAGTCTTGAGCAATGCTCGTCACCAATGGCGGCTGGAAATGATGTTCTTTATAAACCTGATCATCTTTTCTTAAATCTTTAATAGAAAGTGTGAAGCCTTGCTCTAAAGTCGACAGCTTATGCTCTCTAACTAAGACACTAACTTGATGTTGATTAGACAGTAACCAAGCGTATGTCAAACCGATTGTGCCAGCACCATAAACCAAAATGTTCATATTAGGCCTCTCCTGCTATTTAACAGAGCGCTTTTTCGTTTCTTTCAATAGCAGTTTAACTTCAAAGACCGTACCTCTTGGTTTGTTGTCCTTGACATAAATAGAGCCTTTGAAAGCATCGACAATCTGCTTGGCCAGAGATAGCCCCAGACCAAAGCCACCTTTCTGACGGGTCCGAGCCTTATCCACCCGATAAAAGCGATCAAAAATCTTCTTCTTATCTTCATCGCTGATGCCAGGGCCATTGTCCGCCACTCGGAAAATAAGGTAACGATCTGTCGAAGTAGCCATGACACTGATTACGCCATCATCATCTGTGTACTTGATAGCATTGTCAAATAGGATGGTCATCAGCTGCTTGAGGAAAATTTGATCTGTCACAATGGGGTGCTTAATCATATTTTCTGAATGAAAAGCTTTTTTATTCTCTCTTGCGATAATGCAGTAATTAGCAAAGGTCGTATCAAAAAATTCTGGTTCGACTTCACCATATTGAGGTTTGATGCCATCATCACGACGTGCCAGATTGAGCAGATTGGTCGTCAATAGGCGCATATTACGTACTTCATCCAAGCTAGAAGCGATATTTTCACTGCTCTGCATAATTGTTGCTTCAGGCTTACGAAAGAGTGTTTCTAAGCGGCTCTGCAATACCGCCAGAGGAGTCCTCAGCTCATGGCTGGCATTTTCCACGAAAGCTTTCTGCTTCTGGATACTTTCCAGCAGGGGCTTAACACTCATCCGAGCCAGATAGATACTGGCAATCAGGGAAATTCCCCAAAAGCTGACCATAACCATGGCAATCAACTGCTCATGCTTGCCGCTGGTCTGCTCCAACTGACTGATACTAGTCATGACCACAGCGTACTTGATATCAGGATACTCATTTTTAGGATCAATATCAAAGAGATAAGCCCGATAGCTTTCCGTTTGACCAAAACTGTTGCCAATCACAATTTCCTTAATCTGATTCAGATAGGACTTGTTAAAGTCCAAGGAATTAAAGTCCAGAAAGCCATCGCTCTTGCTGGTGGAAATATTTTTATAATTATCATCCAAAAGCAGGGCGAAAGTATTAGAACTGAAATTTGGCGTCGTCAGATTATCAGGCTTAGGCTCTTCGTTTGGATTGCCATCTGGGTCTTTACTGCTTTTAGGACTTTTAGTATTGACCTTATTGCTTGGATCAGACTGTTGGCCTGTCGTCCTATAGGCCAAATCAGCTACTGAACTAGGATCATTACTCAGATTCCTCAAATTTTCATCAACTGACGTATAAAGGCTGGAGCGCATAACCTGAATAATAATCAAGGTCATGGCCGAGAAGATTAATGTAAACAACCCAAAATAGCGAATGAAATAAGAGAAATCATCCGCATAAAAGGTCTTCTTGATTTTATTCAGCATCTTTTAAAATGTAGCCGACACTACGAAGAGTATGTAGGTTTTTCGCAAATGCCGTTCCTTTCAGTTTTTTACGAATCTTTGAAACGTACACTTCGACAACGGAAACAGTGGTATCACTGTCAAAGCCCCACAGACGGTCAAAAATTTGAGTCTTAGGCAAGATTACATTTTGATTTTGCAGGAAATAAACCAAGAGGTCGAACTCTTTACCAAGCAACTCTACATCTTTACCCGCCTTCGTGGTTGAATTTGTAGATAGATTGACAGTCACATCACCATAAGAAAGAGTATTCTCGTTGAATTTACCAGCGCGTTTCAAGAGCGCTTGGATCCGCATTTTCAGTTCTTCCAAATAGAAAGGTTTTGTCAGATAGTCGTCAGCTCCGAGCTCAAAGCCATGTCCTTTGTCATCCAAGCTTTCCTTAGCCGTCATGATGAGAACAGGGGTTGTGACTCCTTTTGCCCGGAGATCTTTCAGCACTTGGAAACCATCCTTCTCGGGCAGCATGAGATCCAGCAAAATGAGGTCATAAACACCGCTCTCTGCTTCATATAGACCTTCTTCGCCATCAAAAACCTGCATTACATCTGCAAAATCATCCAAAAAATCAAAAACTGAGTTTGACAGTCCAAGGTCATCTTCTACCAATAGAATTTTAATCATCTTTCTTTCCTCCAATAAAACTTACCAAGATCATGTCTTTTGGTTTTTGTTTTATTTGCTATTCTTATTATATCATGACTTGGGTCAAAATCAGTAAGTTTTTTCTACGACTGTGACGTTTTATTTTCTTTTGTCGACTTATTATTGTTCTTATCCGATTGTTCATTTGTGTTCGTTGAAGACTTTTTCTTGTTTTTCTTCCCGTTGTCATTTTGCTGAGCAGAAGAATTCTTGCTCTTGTCCTTGCCCGACTGCTGACCGTTTTGAGGTCGCATTCCTTGGTCTTGAACGTTTTGTCCTGAACCACCATCCTGCGGCGGCATGCCATTACCCGGTCCGCCGTTTTGACCATTCTGACCTGGTTGAGGAGGCATGCTATTTCCTGCATCCTGACCATTTTGTCCCTGCTCCGGTGCTCCAGGCACAGTAGCTAGCTGTTGAATAGCTGATTGCTGACTGTTTGTACCCTGAATAGCTGTCGCAAGACCATAACCGCCCAGAAGTCCGACTGCTAGAGCACTACCCGTTGCAACCGTCAGCCACCATTTGGTACTTTTTTCTACCACAATCATTTTTTCCATATCCATTAAATCTATTACCTTCTTTCTTTTTTAATTTTTCTGACTCATTCTATCAAGCAAGAAGCTAATGCAGCTTACAAGTCATCCAATACACATCCTTTCACTAGAATAGCATTATCATATAGTTTTTTACTTAAAAAGGACTGAATTTTTTCTTAAAAAAGGCTGAAAGATAGGGAAAATGGATTATGAAAAGTGCTTTTTCAATATACGGCTATATTTATCTAATAAAAGAAAATCGGCTAATCTTGAAGACAGAAGATTGAGTTTAGTAAACAAAGATACCCCTCGCCCCATTAGGATGACTCTTTGATGAGACTTAATACCTTTTAGCAAAGTCAGGCAAACTTCGTCTGTAGTTGAAATCTTAATTCCCATCTCTTCCCAAACAGGATGGTAAGGTTTTTCTGAGGGCGTGTCCGCAGCATTGGGACAAAAATAGGTTAAATACATCTTTTTCTGCTCCTGTTTTAATTCGCGATTCATTGATTCAATAAAAGAAAAAATCCCTGCGCGACTAGCCACATCTACGCTATAGTAAGGGAAAGCGAGCCGCCCATCTGCAAAACCGCCAGAATGCACAATTGTAGCACCTTTTTCATTTGCTAATAAGGGCAGAAAAATCTTGCTAATCAGAATGGCGCCAGATAAATTGATCAATAGTGTCTGCTCTATGTCCTCAAGGGAATGCGCTGACAAAGACTTTCTTACATCAAAACCAGTTGCATTGATAACAATATCTATATATTCCGACCACTCTTGTATCTCTGATACTACATTTTTTAGAGACTCTTCACTTGTAATATCCACTGAGCTTATTGGAATAAAAGACGAAAATTCTTGCACAAACATCGTTAACTTCTCTATATCTCTTCCTAAGAGATATAACCTAGCACCTGCTTGATGAAAAGCTCGTGTATAGACTCTTCCCAAACTGCCACTTGCACCAATAATTACAACCTTTTTATTTTTAAAATAATTATCAAACATATAATTCTCCATTCTCTAGTGAGTCTTTTGTGATAAATTCAATAAAACAAGTCCGACAATAACTAGACTTATCCCTAAAATACTTACAGCTGTTACTTTTTCGTGCCACAGCAGAATAGATAATATCGTTGTCCCTACTAGACCTATTCCAGACCAAATAGCGTAAGCTAGATTTAACTGAATGCCCTTTAAAGATAGAGATAAAAAGAAAAAGCACAAGCCATAAAACATCAAAGCAAGGCAACCGAAAAATAGTTTCGAAAAACCTTGAGATAGTTTTAAAAGACTTGTGGCAGCAATTTCAAATAGAATTGCGAGAGATAAATAAAAATAGTAAAACATTGTTTTCCTCCTAATATTCTAAATAACTAAAAAGTTAGCAGGAAAATCAATAGAGCTATCCGAGAGATGAAACAAAGCAAGTCCAAAGTGTACAGGCATTTGTCAAAATCATTGATTTTATGCTCGAATCTTTGGAGATAGATAAAGTTTTTCGACCGCATAACTCATCTAATGAAATCTGGTAAAAATCGGCTAGACGAATAAGACTTGCACTATCTAGAATCGTCTTATCATTTTCCCAGTTCGAGATGGTCTGCCGAGTCGTTCCTAATGATTCTGCAATCTGAGCTTGGCTATATCCTCTTTGCTCCCGTATAAACTTCAATTGTTTTCCTAACATTATCTTTTCCTCCTCATCATACTTATTTTTTAGTTGTTTGGCTAGATGAAATTCTTTAACATTAGTGATTATTGTAGGTAAAAATTCTTTGACATGGCTATTATAACACGATTTACGTTAATCTTAAAATACTTGCCTATCTAAAACACTTGATACATCTATCAACCATTTGCCCCAAAAAATCCTCAGTAAAAAAGACTGGGACGAAATTGTCTCAGTCTTGATTTATCATGTTCAAAAGCTCTTGATGCAGGAGCTGCTTATCTTTTTATGACTTTTTCTCAGAAGGGCGAAAGCCAGCTGAAGCTAGCAAGGCCGCAAAGCCAAGATAAGTTAGAAGAGCACTCGAACTGCTTCCAGTTTTAGGCAGTTGCCCTTGAGTGGTTTGGTAGCTGACAGATAGCTGCATCTTACTTGGTTGTTTACTTGCAGATCTTTGATGTTGCCAAGTTCGATTTGAAATAGTCTCAAATTTCTGCGCTGTTTGAACTGTAATTTCTGCAGGAGGTGTTGAAACACTAACCTGATTGGATTCTATCCGGTATTGATTATTAATCAGCAAGCTGAAATGATTGGTATAGGTTCTGCCTGGATACAAGAGTCGGCCGACTGCTGCTGGAGCTAGAGTCTCGGTCGCAGTATTTAAGTCAGCATTGTAGCGCTCAAGCAGACCCGGTGCAGCAACAAAAGTCAAGACTCTGGTGCCCGGGTCATAAGAAACTTCATAACCAGGACTTTTCGCTCTAGTCGCTTCTAGATCCAATTCAAAACCTTCCGGCAGGCGATCTTCCAATACGAAAGAATGAATTGGCAGGCGATAAGCAGGCAAAGCATCCGTTACCAGATTAAGGACAGCAAAACTTCCCTGGCTAACCTCTTGTTGATGAATATTCTTCTTGGACTCATCCTCCAACTCTTCTCTGACTTTTAACTGGATAAAAAGCTGGTTATAGTGATAAG
>JABZYU010000007.1:0-36132 GCA_015264985.1 Streptococcus sanguinis
GTGCTGATTACCTGCGATGAAGACAACGAAGCCAGCCGCCGCACCATTCTCTCAGCTGGTGGTGTTTACGAAAATACAATCGACAGAAGTCAGCGTTACTGGATTGATTTGGAGGATGAAGATGAACAATCCCAAACCTCAAGAATGGAAAAGTGAGGAGCTGAGCAAGGGGCGAATCATTGACTATAAGGCCTTTAACTTTGTGGATGGCGAAGGTGTCCGTAACTCCCTCTATGTCAGTGGCTGTATGTTCCACTGTGAGGGCTGCTATAATGCAGCAACCTGGTCTTTCAACGCTGGTATTCCTTATACGCAAGAGTTGGAGGAGCAGATTATGAAAGACTTGGCGGAGCCTTATGTGCAGGGACTGACTCTCCTAGGTGGCGAGCCTTTTCTCAATACGGGCATTCTCCTGCCCTTGGTCAAGCGGATTCGGAGAGAGCTTCCGGATAAGGATATCTGGTCCTGGACGGGCTACACCTGGGAGGAGATGATGCTGGAAACGGAGGATAAGCTGGAGCTGCTAAGTCTGATTGATATTCTGGTGGACGGCCGTTTTGACCTTACCAAGAAGAATCTCATGCTGCAGTTTCGCGGCTCTTCTAATCAACGCATCATTGATGTGCAGAAATCCCTTCAGTCAGGCCAGGTAGTCATCTGGGATAAGCTGAATGATGGCCTCCAGGCCTATGAGCAAGTTGACAGGGATAAGATGCTTTAAAAACTAAGTAAGATACTTATATAAAAGAGGTTTTACCTCTTTTTTTCTGTTGTCAAAAACAGTATAAAATATCGGTTTTTCGAGAGAAAAGAAAGAATTTACCGAAAATTAATACAGACTGTCCTTTTTTGTCAACAAATTTTGGAAAAAACTAAAATATTTTTAAATATTTTAGTGTATCATAATGCATTTATGATATAATAAAATGTATTTATATCTCAGGGGAGAAAAAGGGAGAATTATGAATCAACATAGGAGAAATGTGCCTGCTTCTAAAAAGGGGAAGAAGCTGAGGCTCTTTAATGCAGCTTTACTGACATTGGTAAGCTTGGTTTCAGGTTTGCTTGTTTTTTCTATATTTAAAAATAATGTTCTGGCGTTTCATCACCTGAACCTTATTTTGTCTGCTCTTTTGGCGGCTGTTATTTTACTGGCAGCCTTCTTTGTATGGAAAAATAAGTTCAAAGTCCTGACCACGGTGCTTTTGCTTGTGACTTTGATGGTATCCTCAGGAGCTATGTACGGGGTCAAGGAGCTGATGGACTTATCTAGAGGTGTGAACTCCACTTCAAATTACTCTGAAATTGAAATGGCCGTTTATGTCCGGACAGACAGCGATAAATCAGATGTAACTCAGCTGAAGAAGCTGACAGCTCCGACTGAAAATGGGGATAAGGACAATGTGACAGCTCTCCTGGACCACATCAAGAAGACTAAAAAGACAGAACTCACAGTGGAAAACAGCTCGTCTTATATCGCAGCCTACAAGGCCCTCATCAATCAAGAGACTGAGGCCATTGCCCTCAATAGCTCGTTTGGAGACATGCTGGCTTCTCATGATGCTGACTATGCTTCAAAGATAAAGAAAATCTATACTTATAAAATCACCCGTCAAGTAGAGACCGGCAAGCGCAGCGATGCTGCTGATGCGGATGTCTTCAATATCTATGTCAGTGGTATTGACACTTATGGGCCGATTTCTTCTGTGTCACGCTCGGATGTCAACATTATCATGACAGTCAATCGTAAGACCAAGAAAGTCTTGCTGACAACTCCTCGTGATTCTTATGTGGCGATTGCAGATGGAGGAGGCGGGCAGATGGACAAGCTGACCCATGCTGGGATTTATGGCGTGGATGCTTCTGTCCACACGCTGGAAAATCTTTACGGCATTCGCATTGATTACTATGTTCGTCTGAATTTCTCTTCTTTCCTCAAGCTAGTAGACCTGTTGGGAGGGATTGATGTTGAAAATGACCAAGAATTTACCAGCCGACATGGTAATCATCATTTCCCAGTAGGGAAAGTTCATATGAACTCAGATCAGGCATTAGGCTTTGTTCGCGAGCGCTACTCTCTTCAGGGAGGCGACAATGACCGCGGGAAAAATCAAGAAAAGGTTATCGAAGCAGTCATTAAAAAGCTGACTTCAACCAGTGCTTTGAAGAACTACAACGAGATTATTTCCGGCTTGCAGGACTCTATCCAGACCAATATGGAGCTGCCTGTTCTTATGAATCTGGTCAATACCCAGCTGGAGTCAGGTGGAAGCTATCAGGTTCAGTCACAAGCTATCAGCGGAAACGGACGCATGGATTTACCATCCTATGCTATGCCAGATTTCAATCTCTACATGATGGAAATCCAGCCAGAAAGCCTTGACAATGCTAAGGCAGCGATTCAGCAGGTAATGGAAGGGAAAACACCATGATTGATATCCATTCTCATATTATCTTTGATGTGGACGATGGTCCTAAGAATTTTGAGGATTCCAAAAAACTGCTGGAAGAAAGCTATCGACAGGGAGTTCGGACCATCATTTCTACCTCTCATCGCAGAAAGGGCATGTTTGAAACGCCTGAGGTGACCATTAGAGCTAACTTTAAAATGGTGAAAGAACTGGCAGAGATTGTAGCGCCTGACTTGACGGTTCTCTATGGGGCAGAGGTTTACTACACCAGCGATGTGGCGGATAAGTTGGAAAAGGGGATTTTCCCCAGTCTAGCAGGCACACGTTATGTGCTGATTGAGTTTAGCATGGCGACGCCCTATAAGGACATCCATAAAGGCTTAGCTCAAATTCTGCGCTTAGGTCTAACACCGGTCCTTGCTCATATTGAGCGCTATCACTGCCTGGAAAATGATGAAAAGAAGGTGCAGGAACTCATTAATATGGGCTGCTATACTCAGATTAACAGCTCCAGTGTTCTAAAACCTAAGCTGCTTGGAGACTCGCATAAATTTATGAAAAAACGGGCTCAGTTCTTTTTGGAGAAGGACTTGGTCCACTTTGTTGCCAGCGACATGCACAATCTAAGCCAGAGACCGCCCTTTATGAAAGAGGCCTTTGACATCGTCGCTAAGAAATACGGTTCCCGCCGGGCAGAAGCCCTCTTTGGCGGCAACCAAGCATTATTATTGAAAAATGAATTGATTTAGGGGAAAAATGGAAAAACAAGAAAAGCAAATCGTAGAAATCGATATTCTGTCCTTGCTGAGAGCCTTATGGCTGAAAAAGTTCACCATCGTATTGGGAGCGGTGCTCTTTTCTTTGCTGGCTTTTGGCTACAGCGTCTTTATTGCTAAGAAAATGTATCAGAGCACCACACGCATCTATGTGGTTAGCCGTCAGAACGAAACGCAGGCAGCTTTGACTAATCAGGACCTGCAGGCGGGTTCATACCTCGTTAAGGACTTTAAGGAAATCATTCTGTCACAGGCGGTTCTATCACAGGCAATTAGTGAGCTGAAACTGCAAACGTCACCAAGAGAGCTGACGCGTCACATCACCGTTTCCGTTCCGGCGGATACTCGTATCGTTTCGATTACAGTTAAGGATGACAATCCAGAGGAAGCGGCTCGCATTGCCAATGCCTTCCGTAATATCGCTGCTGAGAAAATTATTGAAGTGACAAAAGTTTCTGATGTGACAACTTTGGAAGAAGCAACAGTCCCAGCAGAGCCTTCTTCACCAAATATTCGGCGTAATGTTATCTTAGGATTTTTAGGGGGCAGCGTCCTGATGTCGATCTTTATCATCGCTGTCGAAATCCTGGATGATCGGGTGAAGAAGCCAGAGGACATTGAAGAAGTTATGGGCTTGACGCTATTGGGCGTTATCCCAGATATGAACAGAATGTAAGGGAGAGAAAATGGCAACCTTAGAATTAGTTAGGAAAAAAAGGAATCTTGTCAAATTAACCGAGGAATACTACAATGCTCTAAGTACTAATGTACAGCTGAGCGGCGCCAATATCAAGATGGTCGAAATAAGCTCGGTGACGGCAAATGAAGGAAAGTCTACAACCTCAGTGAATCTCGCAGCCGCCTTTGCCAGAGCTGGTCACAAGACCTTGATGATCGATGCGGATATCCGCAACTCAGTCATGTCCGGTGTGTTTAGCAGTCAGAGAAAAGTATCAGGACTGACGGACTATTTGTCAGGACAGGCTGCCCTGCATGAAGTCATCAACGATACAGATCTGGACAACCTAGATGTGATCTTATCTGGTCCAGTATCACCTAATCCGACGGGGCTTTTGCAAAGCAAGCAGTTTGAAGCGCTTTTGACTGACCTGCGTGTCCGCTATGACTACATCATCGTAGATACTTCACCGATTGGTCTGGTCATTGATGCGGCTATCATCGC
This sequence comes from Streptococcus sanguinis, assembly GCA_015264985.1. GTDB lineage: Bacteria > Bacillota > Bacilli > Lactobacillales > Streptococcaceae > Streptococcus > Streptococcus sanguinis_S. The sequence continues at coordinate 4,371 of JABZYU010000007.1, forward strand.
TCAGAAATGCGATGCCAGCTTCTTGGTTACACAAGCAGGCCATATCAAACGAAAAGCAGTCATGAAAGCTAAAGAGCAGTTGGAACAAACGGGAACTCCTTTTTTAGGTGTTGTCCTCAATAAATATAACATTGATTTGGAACGCTATGGTGCCTACGGAACTTATGGAGGATACGGCAGCTATGGCAATTATGGGAAATAATAGGGATTAAAGAGTTTTAGGATAATTGGGAGATTAGGAACATGACAAGAGCGAGAAAAAGAGTCATCTTAATTATTGTTGATATTATTTTGCTCAGTATAAGTCAGGGGATTTCAAAATTCTTCTTAGCAAAATATGTCGGGATAACGGATTTATCTTTTATCTCTATTTTAATGGGGATTATTGTACTGTATTTGACATTTGCAACACTGTCGAATGTCTTTTCTACGATTACAAGGTATACAGATTACAAAACAATGTTTCGAGTAGGGGGCTCAATTTTGGGAGCTTACTCGATTGTATACGTTGTAGAGAAAATCTTTTACGAATCCACAAACAGTAGATATATTGTCCTTTCTATGCTGCTATCGTTTTTGTTGGTTATTGCTTCAAGGCTGACTTGGCGGGAGATTCATGAATTCGTGCAGCACCCTTCAGCCTTACTGGGTAAGAAAGTAGATGGGACGAAGACCCTTGTTGTTGGTTCAGGGGATGGTGCTAGTCTTTTTATCAAGACAGCCCAGCAAAAATCAAAAGATTTAAAGATAGTCGCGATTGTAGATGACGATAAGAATAAGCAAAATACGTATCTTCATGGAGTAAAAGTTGTAGGAACAACTGAGCAGATACCTGAAATTGTAGGGAATTATGAAGTCGAACAAATTGTCATTGCCATTCCTTCGTTGGCTCCGGATGATTACGAGCGAATCGTAGAGTACTGCCAACAGACGGAGGTCAAGGTCAATGCCATGCCTAAGTATGAACAGGTGATTACGGGGAAACTATCTGTCAGCAAACTTCAGGAAATTGATATTGCAGATCTGTTAGGGCGTAAAGAAGTTAAGCTGGATCAGCAAAGTTTGAAGTCCAATATTAAATGCAAGACAGTTCTTGTTACGGGGGCCGGTGGGTCTATCGGATCGGAACTTTGCCGTCAGATTGCTCAATTCTGCCCAGCTAGGCTCCTGCTTCTAGGTCATGGAGAAAATTCAATTTATTTGATTCACAAGGAGCTGTCAAGCCGTTATAAAGATGATATTGAGCTGATTCCAATCATTGCAGATATTCAAGATAGAGAGAGGATTTTCCATATTATGGAAACCTATCGCCCTGATCGAGTGTATCATGCAGCGGCTCATAAACATGTTCCTTTGATGGAGTACAATCCGACAGAAGCGGTCAAAAACAATATCTACGGCACGCGAAATGTAGCAGAAGCAGCAAAGGCAGCTGGTGTCGCGAAATTTGTCATGATTTCTACAGATAAGGCGGTCAACCCGCCTAATGTTATGGGGGCAACTAAACGTGTAGCAGAAATGGTCGTAACCAGTTTAAATGAAGAAGGAAAGACTCTTTTCTCAGCTGTCCGCTTTGGGAATGTTTTGGGCAGTCGAGGTAGTGTTGTTCCTTTGTTCAAGGAGCAGATTGCCAAGGGAGGTCCAATCACCGTGACGGACTTTCGAATGACACGCTATTTCATGACGATACCAGAAGCCAGCCGCTTGGTGATTCAGGCTGGAGCCTTGATGCAAGGAGGAGAGGTTTTTGTCTTGGATATGGGCGAGCCTGTGAAAATTTTGAACCTGGCTAAAAAGATGATTACGCTCAGCGGCCATACTGAAGAGGAGATTCAGATTCAGGAAGCAGGCATTCGACCGGGCGAAAAGCTATATGAAGAGCTCTTGTCTGCCAAGGAAAAGGTCAATGATCAAGTCTATGAAAAGATTTTTGTAGGAAATGTTCAGTCGCTGCCCAAGACCGAGGTTGATTCCTATGTGGACTCTCTTCTGTCTCTTGGTGCAAATGACCTCAAGGACAGCTTGGTAAAGTTTGCACAGCAATAAGTTTTTAGGATAATCATGTATAAATTTTTTAAACGAACATTAGATATAGTCTTGTCATTCTTAGGAATGATTGTCTTATCACCGTTTTTTCTGCTTCTAGTACTCGCTATTAAATTGGATTCAAAAGGACCAGTTTTGTTCAAACAGAAGCGGGTCGGTCTGCATAAGAAACTCTTCTATATTTTGAAATTTAGAACGATGCGAATGGACACACCTAAGGATACTCCAACTCATTTACTTGAAAATCCTGAGCAATGGATTACAAAGGTTGGGAAATTTCTTAGGAAGACATCTCTGGATGAGTTGCCTCAGATTTGGAATATTTTTGTGGGTGATATGAGTATCATAGGTCCAAGACCGGCTCTTTGGAATCAGTATGATTTGATTGAAGAGCGAGACCGATATGGAGCAAATGATGTTTTGCCAGGTCTGACGGGATGGGCTCAGATTCACGGGCGAGATGAGTTGCCAATCGCCAAGAAAGCTGAATTGGACGGCTACTATGTCCAGCATTTGTCTTTTGGATTGGATGTCCGCTGTTTCTTTGGCACCATTAAGAGTGTTGCTAAGAGCGAAGGTGTTGTCGAAGGCGGCACGGGAAATATGGAAAAGAAAGATTAAAGGCTGATGAAAAGAATATTAATTACGGGAGAGGGTAGCTATATCGGCCGGAGCTTTAAGAGGTATGTTTCTTCACGAGAGGATGTTCAGGTTGATGAGTTGGACGTCCGCGGAGAAACCTGGAAGGAGAAAGATTTTTCGTCTTTTGATGTAATTTTGCATTTGGCGGCGATTGTCCATATCTCTAACCCATCAAAAGAGATGGAATCGGTATATAATCAAGTCAATACTCAGCTACCGTATGAATTGGCTCAAAAGGCTAAACGCGAAGGCGTCAAACAGTTTATCTTTATAAGCAGCATGAGTGTCTATGGCGAAGTTTTGGGAGATCGGGTTATCACAAAGGATACAGAAGAGCGTCCTGATTCTTTTTATGGCAAAAGCAAACTAGCTGCTGAGCAACTTCTGGCGGAATTGGAGAGCGAAGATTTCAAATTGGCAGTTTTACGGCCGCCCATGGTTTATGGTTATCAAGCTAAGGGAAATTATAAGCGACTGTCAAAGTTGGCTCAGAAACTACCAGTTTTCCCTTTGGTTCAGAACGAACGTAGTATGATTTATATTGACAACCTTTGTGAGTTTATCAGACTGATTGTTCAGAATCAAGACAGCGGTGTCTTCTATCCTCAAAATCAGGACTATGTCAATACCTCTCAGCTAGTCAAAGAAATAAAAAGGACTCATGGCCAGAGAGTAGCCTTGCTGCCTGCATTTAACTGGATTTTAAAAGGACTGTCTCACCATGTTTCGACTCTGAATAAGCTGTTTTCGGATTTAACTTATGAAAAAGAGATGTCTAGCTATCCTCAGTCTTATCAGGCGGCAAATTTTAGGAGGTCTATTGAGAAGACGGAGAAGGGAAACTAGTTTAGCATGATTGGGGGGATTGTTAGTGAAATTTTCGGTATTGATGTCTGTCTATCAGAAGGAGAATCCGGATTTCTTAAGAAAGAGTCTAAATAGCGTTCTTATAGAGCAGAGCCGCAAGCCAGATGAGCTTGTCCTTGTAGAGGATGGGCCGCTGACAGAAGAGCTGTATCAGACGATTCAAGATTTCAAGGAAACATTTCCAGAGATGAAAGTTCTACCTTTAAAGGAAAATGTCGGATTGGGAGAAGCTTTGCATCGGGGAGTTGAGGCTTGCTCTTATGATTGGATTGCTAGAATGGATACAGATGACATTGCGACACCGGACCGTTTCCAGCAACAAGTGGACTATATTGAGCAGCATCCGCAGTTAGATGTTCTGGGGGGCAATATTATAGAATTTGATTCGGAACCAGATCAAATAGTGGCAGAGAAACAAATGCCGCTTTCCCATGAAGAAATTATCAAAAGGTTGCAGCGGAGAAATCCTTTCTGTCACATGACGGTATTTTTCAAGAAATCATCTGTTTTAAAAGCAGGCAATTACAAGCCCCTGCCTTTAGTGGAAGACTATTATCTTTGGTCGAGAATGGCTGCTCAGGGCTGTCGTTTCGCCAATCTTAATCAGGTCTTGGTTTATGCTCGTGTCGGAAACGGCATGCATACAAGAAGAAGCCAGACAGAGCAGATTGCCAGCTGGAAAGTAGTCAATACTTTTTTGCTGTCACATGGTATGTTGAACCGAGGGCAATATTATCAAAATATGTTGATGATTCGTGCTTTTGTGGGAACACCTATTTGGATAAAAGCGTTCATTTATAAGTATCTGCTTAGAAGAAAGTAATGACTTTACAGACAGAGCAGTCTAGCTTAGACAGGGAGAAAGCTAGGAGTTAGGGGGATATGGGATCAAAAGTTTAGGAAGGAGGGAGAAATGATTTCTGTCGTGATGGCGACCTATAATGGGGCGGATTTTATTTTGGAGCAACTAGACTCTATCCGCACTCAAAAGCTGAAGCCTGATCAGGTCATTATCTGTGATGACTGTTCGACAGATCAGACAGTGGTGTTAATCAGGGATTACATCATCAAGCATCAACTGACAGATTGGCAGCTGATTGAAAATCAGGAAAATTTGGGTCATTATCGAACTTTTATAAAATTAGCGAGTCTGGCTGAGCATGATATTGTTTTTTTCGCTGATCAGGATGATAAATGGCTGCCTGATAAAACAGCTGCCTTGCAGAAAGTACTGTTAGAAACAGACGCTGCTATGGTGTATGGCCAGTCTTACTTGATTGATCAAAATGGTCAGGTCATCAAAGAACCCAAGGTTTCAGGAGAATGTCGAGAAAGAAATCTAGCTTGGCTTCTGAAAAATTGGCCGTCAGGTTATCAGACAGCTTTTAGAAAGTCGGTACTGACAGATATTTTGCAGCAGCAGTATACGGATTATCCTGGATTTGACTATCATGATGTTTTATTTGGTATGCTGGCTCCATTGTATGGAAAAGTTGTTTGCTTAGATCAGCTTCTAGATCAGCACCGCATTCATCAGGCGAATGTAACCCAGTCTGCGTCGTCGCTCAGTTTTAATAAAACAAGGTTATCTAGGATTAACTATTTACAGAAGGTCATCAGTCGCTATGAGTCCGTGCAAAAAATCGCAGAAGAGCGACAGATTTCTGAGGCGGACCATCGCCAGCTTGCTAGAACTTTGGCCTTGGCTAATCTTAGACTGAAATTATTACAGTCTAGAAATCCATTTTGGGCTTTGGGCCTGATGTTTCAAATAAGGGAGTATCGAACAATAAAAGATTTCATCAGTGATTTGGTATACACCTACTCACTGAATGGAGTTGCTAGGAGATTATTGAAAAAGTTTGGGAGGTAAGAAAAATGAGAGGAACCAGTAAGATTGAATGGGAGTTGGCTTTGGGAGAACGCTTCAGCCCCATGTATCAGAAAATTACGGATGATAAATTAAAGGTTTTACAAAAAGCCTATTTAAAAATGTATAAAAAATTTGATGCAGAATGTCGTCGGCATCATATTCATTCCTACATGGTTGCAGGGACCTTGATTGGTTCTTTGCGACATGGGGGCTATATCCCTTGGGACGATGATATCGACTTAGTGATGTTCCGAGAGGACTACAATCGTCTGCAGGAAATCTTTGCGGACAGCGAGGACTTCGAACTGATCTCTCCTGCGGATGCGACAGACAGTGTCTTTAAGGTTCTAAAGCTGCAGAGCAAGTCACTGACCTACTATGATGTTTTGGGAGAAGGTTTCAGTAAAAAGAAACATCTTTATCTTGATATGTTGCCAATTGACTTTGTCCCAGAGAATAACATGCTTCGCAAGCTCAAGGGTCTTCTATTCAGAGCCTTGGATTTGTCACACAATAGCTCACGTTGCTATACAAAGTTTACACCGCATCTGACCTATATGGCTAAAGAATCCAAAGAACTCAGACAAAATCTTTGGATCAGAAGACTGATAGGATTCCCTTCTTTTATCATGGGGCCGGCTAATATGTATAAGTTGATGGAAAAACTCATCCAGTCTAATAAGAAGACTTCAAAAATAACAATTGCTTATGGTGTAAAAGGCTATTTGGGAGAGACTATCGACTATGAAAGTTTCTATCCAGCTAAGAAGTATTCCTTTGAAGGCTATGAGTTCGATGGACCTAATGATGCGGACAAGTATCTGACTAATCGCTATGGTGATTACATGACACCGCCTGAAAAAAAAGAACAGACAGAACGTCATGTCAGACTGAGAGATAATTGGGTTGAATTAATAGAAGGAAGATAATGGTTTTTTTACTAATTTTGGGTGGCCTTTTCCTCTTGTTTTTGACAATCAAAACAGTAGGAAGAGACTATGCTAACCCGGCTTTTATATACTTGGCAATATGGATGATAGCAAGCATTTTTACTGCATTTTATTCATCCAAATGGGGAGAGGGACTTTCTCTGATAACGGTCACTGTTATCTTTGTTGGGAATGCCATTTTTTTAATGGGAGTCCTCTTGTCATCGAATTTGTTTGCTGAGAGGAAGTTGGACGCCAAACCTAGTCAAATAAAGGTGAGTAATTTTTTCATTATTTTAGTTCTCTTATTTTTGGCTTATGCGGTCAGATTTATTTATTCCGATTTGCTTTACTTGGCGGCGCAGAGCAAGCAGGTACCTGGGGGATTGTTTAAAACCATTGAATTGGCTCGGCATATGACTACAAATTATGATTTCTCTCTTAGTCGCCTTAGCCTCAATTTGCTGCGAGTTAACTTTTCCTTAGGAATTGTTTTCTTCTACTTTTTCTGTGAATCTCTTTTTTCAGGAAAAGATGGCATTTTCTACAAGGGCAAGTTACTGCTGGTTAGTCTGATTTCTTTAGGTATTTCCCTTTTGTCTACTGGGCGTACGGAGTTGCTGGGCTTGGTTGCAGGCTATGCTATTGTATATATGTTGTTTTTCTCGAAGTATTATTCGTGGAAAGACAGCAGGTATGGTGTGAAGCTTTTTCGCTCTTTGCTGATAATTGGCTTTGTATTCCTTGTCTTATTCATGGCAGTTGGAACCTTTGTCCTCAATCGAGTGGATAGTCGGGCAGAGTTCGGAATTTTGGACAATTTGGTTAAATATATGGGTTCTCCCATCCAGGCTTTAGACTATTATCTGAAAAATCCTACTCTTTATAGCGATAATCAAGTCTTTGGAGAAAATACTCTTATTGCTATCTATGGAACATTGAAATCCCTCGGTCTGTCTAGCCATGAGCTGACACCTTTTTTGCCTGTTGTTCATTTTAACGACGATAAAACCAATGTTTACACAATTTATTACTACTTTATCAAGGATTTTGGCTATTTCTCAGTCCTTATCTTTCAGCTTTTATATGGCTTCTTTTACGGAAGTTTCTACTATTCTATCAAAAAACGCTATTTCACCCCGCTAAAGGTTATTGTTTTCGCTTTATTTGCGTATCCTTTGGTCATTTCATTCTTTCAGGAAACGTTGCTGTCATTGCTGACAACCCATATTAATCGGATTATCTATGCTTTTGTGATTTATATGGCAGCTGATTTACTGAGTAGAGTACGATTTACAACGAGAGGAAGGAAAGTATCGGTATGACGACATCAGCTCTGATATTCGCAGGCGGCACAGGCAGCCGCATGAATACCAAGACCTTACCCAAGCAGTTTTTAGAGTTGCACGGTAAGCCTATTATTATTCATACGATTGAGCACTTTGAAGACCATCCGGCAGTATCGGACATTGTGGTTGTCTGTGTAGACGGTTGGTTGGACTACTGCAGAGATTTATTAGCTCGATTCAATATTAAAAAAGTCAGTCAAGTGGTTCCTGGTGGAGAGACTGGACAAATGTCTATTTTTAATGGTCTATCTGTCTTACGGGAAAAGTACAAGAACGATGACGACTATGTGTTGATTCATGATGGTGTTCGCCCCTTGATTGACGGGGGAATCATTTCTAAAAATATTGAGGCAGCCAAAAAGTATGGGGCAGCTATTACGGTTAAGCCGGTTATCGAAACGGTTATTCAGGTCGATGAGGCGGATGTTATTAATCAGGTTATCGAGCGTTCCACTTGTCAGACGGCTGTCGCCCCTCAAACCTTCGCGCTTTCAAAGATTCACTCCCTGCATTTAAAAGCTCAGGCAGAGAATCAGTTTGATATGACGGATTCTGCGACACTGGCTCGTTATTTTGGACTCCCTCTGCATACGGTTATGGGGGGTAGCGAAAATATTAAAATTACGACTCCATCTGATTTTTATATTTTTAGAGCGATTTATGAAGCGCGTGAAAATGCACAAATTTTTGGTTGATATGGGAAATAATACGATTTTACAAAAAGATATGGAAGACCTAGCTGCTGTCAGTCCTATTCTCAGAGAACTGAGCAATGTTACAGTCTTGGTAACCGGAGCAACCGGACTTATAGGGAGACACTGCATTTCCGCTTTGATGGCTTTAAATGATTTGTACAATGCCAATATCAGAGTAGTGGCCTTGGCGCGAAATCAGAAAAAAGCGGAAGAGTTATTTCAAGATTTTTTACATAGTGAGAATCTGCAGCTAGTGTATGCTGACTTGCTGTCAGATTGGCAGATAGAGGAGGATTTGGATTATATTATCCATGGAGCCAGTGCGACGGACTCCTCTTTTTTCGTTGAGCATCCTGTGGAGACAATTGATCTAGCCGTAAATGGAACGAAAAAACTGCTGGAGCTGGCTAAAAATAAGCAGATTCGCAGTATGGTCTATCTCTCTTCTCTGGAAGTCTATGGAACGACAAATCCGGAAGCTTCCAGCATTAGCGAGAAAGATTACGGTTATTTGGATCCAACCAGTGTTCGCAGCAGTTATTCGGAAAGCAAGCGCATGGCAGAGTCCTTGTGTGTAGGCTATTGTCATCAATATCAGGTGCCAGTGAAAATGGCTCGTTTATCGCAAACCTTTGGTCCGGGTGTGAGTTATGAGGACAACAGAGTTTTTGCGCAGTTTGCGCGTGCTATCCTTGAAAAGAGAGATATTATCCTCCGAACTAAAGGGGAGACTGTTCGGAACTACTGCTATACCAAAGATGCTATTGAAGCCATATTTTACATTCTGCTGAAGGGCCAAGCAGGTCAAGCATATAATGTCGCCAATAAAGAGACGGCTATTTCCATTCGTGAGATGGCGGAAATGGTTATTGAACTAAGCGGTAGCAATGAAACAAAGTTAGTCTTTGATTTAGCAGAGGATGTGGAAAAGCTAGGCTATAATCCGACAGTCAAGATTCGTCTCAATACGGACAAGCTTGAGAGTTTGGGCTGGCATGCTCATACTGATTTAGAAACCATGTTTTTACGGTTGATTGAGAGCATGTCAGCAGATAGGAAGAAATAGGAGGGTAAATTTGTCTAGTGGATTTAAAAAAATAGTAGCTAATTTTTCCTATGTTGTCTTGTCTAATTTGCTGACAGTAATAGTTTCTTCACTGGTTGTCTTGATTTTGCCTAAGATTATGGGTGTAGAGGAGTATGGCTACTGGCAACTCTATATTTTTTATTTATCTTATGCCGGTTTTGTTCATCTGGGTTGGGTGGACGGAATCTACCTGCGCTACGGTGGTTTGGAGTATGATGATCTGGATAAAGAAAAGTTTTTCTCTCAGTTTCTCATGCTTTTGATCTATCTGACAGGAATTGGAATTTTATTTTTCTTAGGGACTTCTGCCTTTATTAGAGATGAGAGCAGTCGGTTTGTTTTTATACTTTTGGTTTATACCATGTTGGTCACCAATCTGCGCTTTCTCTTTGTGTACATTCTGCATATGACTAATCGACTAAAGGAGAGTTCCTATGTTGTCAGTGGAGACCGACTCCTCTATTTACTGCTTTTACTGGTCTTTATTTTCGTGGGTTTTCGAGATTTCAAGATTATGGTCTATGCAGATTTGATTGGTAGAGTTGTTTCTCTTTTTTATGCCATGTATCTATGCCGAGATATGGCCCTGCGACCTCTCCATCAGTTTAAGCTTGATATACGGGAAACAGTTCGCAATATTGCTGTCGGTATCAATCTGATGCTATCAAATGTAGCCAGTATGCTCATTATCGGTACGGTTCGAATGGGGATTCAAAAGGTATGGAACATTGCTACATTTGGGAAAGTATCCTTGACCTTGAGCATTTCCAATCTGCTGATGACCTTTATCAACGCTATCGGTTTGGTCATCTTTCCGATTTTGAAACGGACGGACGAAAGCAAGTTGCCTAAGATTTACAATCAGTTGCGGAATATCCTTATGGTTCTTATGTTTGGAGTGCTTTTGCTGTATTATCCCCTGAAAATAGCTTTGGACAGCTGGCTGCCGGCTTACAGAGAGTCCTTGATATTTATGGCTCTGGTCTTTCCTATGTCTGTCTACGAGGGCAAGATGGCTCTGCTTATCAATACCTACTTAAAAGCCTTGCGAATGGAGAAGCAGATTTTTAAAGTAAATGTTATTGCCATGCTTTTAAGCTTTGCTACTACCTTGATTTTTGCAGTTTCTCTGCGCAATCTGAATGCTACAGTGCTGTCTATCGTGCTATTGCTGGCGACTAGGAGTATATTGGCAGAGCTAATCTTAGCCAAAAGGATGCAGATCGAGGTTGTCAAAGATATCTGGATTGAGTTGCTAATGACACTTGTATTTATTGCTTCGAATTGGTTTTTATCAGTTTATCTAGCTGCAGCAGCCTACGGATTTGTCTATCTGACCTATAGCATTTACAAATACCAAAGTTTGAAAGACCTGCTCCAGCAATTGCGGGCTCGTTGATGCTCGAGAAATTATAAATAGTTTAACAATCTAAACGCTAAGCCCTGTCCGGGCTTTTTAGGTTTGTAATGTAGCGTTAGCCTACAAAGCTACTTATAAAGTTACTCTGGCTACAATCAGTTTGCTGAAATATATATTGTATATAGTGGAAATGAAAGACAATTTTTCCAGTAACTTATTGTGGATTTTGGTATTTTTGAGAATAACTAGAAATTAGCTAAAATAATTCAGTTCTTTATGCCTGGGAATATAAATGGTTTTGCAAGTGATTCTACCATGAAGAGATTCCAAAAGGCATCAGGAGAGCAGAGCTGCTAGGATAGCAAATTGGGCTAGTTTTTGGTATTTTAAGTAAGTGCAGAATTTGGTGGTCAACTTTGGGAAGAGAAATACCTGTTAGTTGCAATAGTAAAATTAAAGAGAACGTGAGGATCAGCAAGAAGAGGTGTCCTATGAAAAAAATTTTAGTAACAGGTGGAGCGGGGTATATAGGCAGTCACACAGTAGTTGAACTAGTTGCAGCGGGCTATGAAGCCATTATCGTGGATAACTTTTCGAATAGCTCTCCAGAAGTGCTAGAGCGCTTAGAAACTATCACTGGTGTGAACATCCTGTTTTACAAGGGTTCGATTTCTGATAAAGATCTGATGAACCAGATTTTCGAAGACAATCACATTGACGCAGTCATTCATTTAGCGGCCTATAAATCAGTAGAAGAATCGGTGCGGGAACCACTTAAATATTACGAAAATAATGTCAGTGCTGGTATTGCTCTTCTTGAAGTTATGAAAGAGCATAAGGTAGAACATATCATCTTTAGCTCCAGTGCCACGGTCTATGGAATGAATCAAGGTTCATCCTTGACAGGAGATTTATCTACTCCAACGACCAATCCCTACGGCCATACTAAGCTGATGATGGAGCAGATTTTGACGGATCTTGCTCTTGCACATTCAGATTGGTCTGTAACCAATTTTCGTTATTTTAATCCAATTGGTGCTCACGAGTCTGGTCTGATTGGTGAGGCTCCAAATGGAATTCCTCATAACCTCATGCCTTATATTACCCAGGTTGCGGTCGGTAAATTACAAGAGCTTAGCATTTTCGGAAATGACTATGATACGCATGACGGTACAGGAGTGCGGGATTATATCCATGTAGTTGATTTAGCCAAGGGTCATGTTTTGGCTTTGAAACATAATTTAGAAAACAAAGGAGTTGCTGTCTTCAATCTTGGTACAGGGATTGGTTATAGTGTACTGGATATGGTTAAGGCCTTTGAAAATGTCAATGGTGTCAAAATTCCTTATACTGTCAAGGATAGGCGACCTGGAGATGTGGCGACTTGCTATGCCGATGCAAGCAAAGCGAATGACATTTTGGGCTGGAAAGCTGAGAAAACTCTCCAAGATATGATGCGAGATTCTTGGAGATGGCAAAGCTCAAATCCTAATGGCTATGAAGGCTAATGTAGAATATCAGTCAGGTAAATAAAACTTTTCTGTAATAGTGCAGAAGAGTTTTTCCATATAAGAGCTGTCTTCTCCCACAGATGCAAAACTTCTTAAAGAATGTCATCAATTGATATGTTTTTTAATGGGCGTGTAATCTGGTTTTGATGAGCTGTAATAATAAACATGCTATAATGTCTGCATGAAGACTGAAAACACAACTTTGCACGCTTTTAAGGCCCTAGCTTGCTTTAGTATTGTTTCCTTACACTTTCTGCTGCCGGGGCAATTTGGCGTTTTTTATCAAATTGTGGCCCGCTTTGCAGTTCCCTTTTTCATGATGCTGTCGGGCTATTTTTCCTTTAATATTTCCAGAGATAAGGTCAAGTATCGTCTCAAGCAGATGCTTCTTTTGACAGCTGCCAGTCTCCTATTTTACACGATTGTGCATTTTGTCAACCTAGTGCTGGCCAGAGAACTAACAGAAAAGATGGCGACTATAAACCTATCTGATTTTGCAGACTTTTTCCTCTTTAACAGTCCCAGAGACTTGATTGGCTCAGCTGCTACACCGACTTGGTATTTGCTGGCTATCTCCTATATCTATACGCTTTATCTGGTTTTTTATAAGCGTTTCCACCGTTTAACTAGCTTTGGTGTGTCCTTATTCTTGTTGGTCCTGGCCTTTTGTATCGAGTTCAATACAGACAGCGAATTTTACTATCGTAACTTCCTGTTTATGGGTCTTCCCTTTTTCATTCTAGGCATGCAGTTTGCCAAGCATCGGGACCGGATTTTAGCCTACGACTTGTCTTCTGTCAGGAAATGGGCGATTGGCTTGGGAATAGCAGGTTTGATTTTGCTTGAGTATTGTTTCATGGGTACGGAGTATGACCTCTATCCTAGTACCCTTTTGTCTTCCAGTGCAATTTTCTTCTACGCGGTCAGAAATGGGACCAACATTGATATTCCGATTTTGAATAATATTGCCAAAAAGTACGCCACCATGATTTATATCATCCATCCTTTTATTATCTTCATTTTCAGGTCGATAATGCCTCGGAATACTATTTATAGTTTTGGCTTTTTTATCATTTTCTTACTGTCTTATTTGCTGAGCATAGCTTTTCAGAAAACCATCAGGCCCAGACTTATCAGTGCACTTCCGGCTCAGTGATGTAAGCTGTCATAGCTTATCCTCGCTTTGACTCCAAACTAAAAGCAACAGAGAATACTGTTGCTTTTCTTGGTCTATCTTGGGTTCAGACTACTCAATACTTTTTCAAAACTGTCAGAGCGGGCTTCGACGGTGATTTTTTCTAGCGTAAAAGGGTGGGTGAAGGTCAGGCGATGGGCATGGAGCATAAGCCGTCCCTGAGGCTGCGGATGATAGAGGGGGTCGCCGACCAGAGGGTGTCCGTGGTGAGCCAGATGGACACGGATCTGATGGGTGCGGCCAGTCTTGAGTTGGCATTTGACCAAGGCAGACTGTCCAAACTGCTTGAGACGAGTCACATGGGTCTCTGCATAGAGTCCTTTTCGGGGGTCAACCAGCCGTTTCCTGCGATCATGGCGGTCGCGGCCAATCTTGTCTTTATAGATAAGATTTTTAGCTGGGAACTTGCCTTGGACCAGAGCCCAATATTCGCGGCTGATTTCTCGCTTTTCCAACAGTCGATTGAGGATGGGCAGGACAAAGGGATTCTTGGCAAAGAGGACAGCACCGCTGGTTTCTTTATCCAGCCGGTGAACGACATAGCAGGTCTCGCCGACATAGGCAGAAACATGATTAAGCAGGGCTAGCTCTGTTGGTTCATTAGCATGGGTTTTCATACCCTCAGGTTTATTGACGATGATGAGATGTTGGTCCTGATAGAGCTCCTCTACGAGTTCGCCATTTCCAAACAAGATTGTCTTTTGAGGATAATCCTCCTCGTCAAATATCAGGCAGATGTCATCTCCAGGTTTGACTACAGTCTGCCAGTTGATAGCTAGGCCGTTGACGGACACATGCTTTTTGGTCCGCAGAAAGTGCCGAATTTTTCGCGGAATGAGAAATTGTTCTTCCAGCAGCTCTTTGACTGTCATGGCAGGCAGTCCATCTGGGATAGTCAGTGTAAATTTCATACATTTATTGTAGCAGAAAGCCAGAACTTTGAAAATAGGCAGTGTCGGATAAGACTTGCTGCAGAGGGCTTTAAAAGGCTATTTAATATACTCTTTTTCTTAAAAATAACTAAAAATCAGACAGGAAATAGGGTACTTTCTTGTCTGCACCTAAATAAGGTGATAAAATAAGGTTTATGAAGAATTTAAAAGATTTGTTTGAAAAATTAGTAGATTATTTTACCATACAGAAACCTCAAAAAGAAGCAGCAGAGGAGGTAGAGCTGACAGAAGAGCAGGATAAGTCTGGACTCAGCCGTTCGGGCAAGACCAAGAAGAAACCTCTCTCTCAGCACCCTATCCGTCGTTTTTGGCGCAGGTTTCATTTGACCAAGATATTCCTGATTCTCGGCTTGACCTTTGGTCTGGTGGTCGGTGGCTATCTCTTTTATGTGGCTAAGACGACCAATGTCAAGGATTTGCAGAATGCCCTTAAAGCTACCACGCTCATCTTTGACAAGGATGGCAATGAAGCAGGAAGTCTGTCTGGTCAGAAAGGGACTTATGTCGAGCTGACCGAGATTAGCCAAGACCTGCAGAATGCTGTCATCGCGACAGAGGACCGGACTTTCTATGAGAATGGCGGGATTAACTACAGTCGTTTTATCTTGGCTATTTTGACAGCCGGTCGATCTGGTGGGGGTTCTACCATTACCCAGCAGTTGGCCAAGAATGCCTATCTGTCTCAGGACCAGACCATCGAGCGGAAAGCCAAGGAATTTTTCCTGGCTCTGGAAATCAATAAGAAATACAGCAAGCAGGAAATCCTGACCATGTACCTCAATAATTCCTATTTTGGAAATGGGGTCTGGGGTGTGGAGGATGCTTCTAAGAAATATTTCGGAGTTTCGGCTAGTCAGCTTAGTTTGGACCAGTCGGCTGTTCTGGCTGGTATGCTCAAGGGACCAGAGATTTATAATCCGCTGTATTCGATTGAAAATGCGACCAATCGCCGCGATACGGTGTTGCAAAATATGGTTGCTGCAGGCTTTATTGATCAGGGGACGGCCGATCAGGCTGCCGCTGTAGGAATCGGTGGCCAGCTAGTTGATGCTTATGCTGGTAAGTCAGAAGACTATCGCTATCCATCCTATTTCGATGCGGTCATCAACGAAGCTGTCAATGACTATGGCTTGACAGAGGAAGAGATTGTTAATAATGGCTATCGCATTTATACTGAATTGGATCAGAACTACCAAGCCAGCATGCAGGTTATTTACAGCAATGTCTCTCTCTTTCCTGTAGCAGAAGATGGCACTATGGCTGAGTCGGGCAGTGTTGCCTTGGATCCAAAAACCGGCGGTGTGCGAGCACTAGTCGGGCGAGTCAATAGTGCAGAAGGCTCTTCCTTCAGAAGCTTTAACTATGCAACTCAGTCCTCTCGTAGCCCCGGCTCTACTATCAAGCCCTTGGTTGCTTACAGTCCAGCCGTTGCTGCTGGATGGCCGACAGATAAGGAGCTGGATAATACCAGAACCACCTTTGGCGACTATACCATTAACAACTACGGCAATATCCAAAGCTCCCCTAAAGTGCCAATGTATCAAGCCTTGGCAGAATCTCTGAACATTCCGGCTGTTTCAACTGTAGACGAGTTAGGCATTAACAAGGCCTTTGAGTACGGAAAAAAGTTTGGTCTGAATATGGACAAGGTTGATAAGACCTTGGGAGTAGCGCTAGGAAGCGGAGTTACAACCAATCCAATGCAGATGGCGCAGGCCTACTCGGTCTTTGCCAACGGCGGCGTGATGAATGATGCCCATCTCATTACAAAAATTGAAAATGCCAGCGGTCAGGTTGTCAAGACCCATCGCCAAACCTCTACCCGAGTCCTCAATAGCTCAACGACTGACAAGATGAACAGCATGATGCTGGGGACTTTCTCGAACGGTACAGGTATCTATGCGGCTCCGTATGGCTATACTATGGCTGGTAAGACCGGTACGACTGAAACGGACTTTAACCCAGATCTATCTGGTGACCAATGGGTTATTGGTTATACGCCGGATGTGGTTATCAGCCAGTGGCTAGGCTTTCCAAAAACTGATGAAACCCACTATCTGACTGGAACCAGTGCGAATGAAGCCTCGGCGGTTTTCCGAAATGTTGCCAATAGCATCCTGCCATATACAGAAGGAACTTCCTTTGAAGGGCAGAAGAATGCCTATGCTGCCAACGGTATTGCCCCTGTGGACACCTATGGTACAGAGGAAACGGGTACTACAACTGAAAACAAAGACTTCCTGCAGGATGTTCAGGACCGAGCTCAAAATCTGGTGGATGAAGCCAAGAAGGCTATTGATGACACTGGTATTCCTGAGAAGGCGAAAAACCTCTGGGATACTGTTACCAGCTGGTTTCAATAGGATTTAAAAGAGCTGAACGGCTTGTCAAAAGTATAGAATCCTGCTATAATAAGGAAGATGGAGGCGTTATGGCATTAAAAAAAGCGAGTCTAGCGTGTACAGTCTGTGGTTCTAGGAACTACTCGGTTAAGCTCAGTAGCACTCCAAAACCAACGCGTTTAGAAGTTAATAAATTTTGTAAGCATTGCAGTAAATACACCCTGCATAAAGAAACTAGATAGGAGATTGTTGTGAAATTCTTTAAAGATGTTTTTAAATTATTGAAAGATACAACTTGGCCTACCCGAAAAGAGAGATGGACAGATTTTATTTCTGTCATGGAATACACTGCATTCTTTGTAGTAATCATCTATATTTTTGACAAAGTAGTGGCAAGCGGTCTTTTCCAGATTCTGCATATTTTCTCTTAATGATTTAAGTAGAAATAAAAAAGTCTACAACAGGCATATCATTCAAAGTCCCACCTATTGTGAGTAGGTGGGACTTTTGACGTATGTCCTTATTTACGTGCCGACAATTTCAGTCAGCTTCAAAAAATCAAATCTATCTATAATTCATCGTTTGAAATAAAAATTTCTCATACTAGACAACGCTGACTCAAGAATTTTTGGGCAGAATTGCAAGGCTTTGATTTGTCAGGAAAATAGTTAATAAATTCCTTTGCATTTGAGGAAATTATGGTATAATAGGGCTAGAAAGAAGCAGAAGCCCATAGGCTTTTTTATTTAGGAAAGGATGAACTCATGGACAGTTTTGACAAAGGTTGGTTTGTACTGCAGACCTACTCAGGCTATGAAAACAAGGTAAAAGAAAATCTTTTGCAGCGCGCTCAGACTTATAATATGCTGGAAAATATCTTGCGCGTGGAAATCCCTACTCAGACCGTGCAAGTAGAGAAAAATGGCAAGACCAAGGAAATCGAAGAAAATCGCTTCCCTGGTTATGTTTTGGTAGAAATGGTAATGACAGATGAAGCTTGGTTTGTCGTACGGAATACTCCAAATGTAACAGGGTTTGTCGGTTCACACGGGAACCGCTCTAAACCAACGCCACTCTTGGAAGAAGAAATTCGCAACATTCTCATCTCTATGGGTCAAACAGTGCAGGAATTTGACTTGGATGTCAAGGTTGGGGATACCGTTCGTATCATTGATGGTGCCTTTACTGACTATACAGGTAAGATTACGGAAATTGATAATAACAAGGTCAAGATGATTATTTCCATGTTTGGCAATGACACCGTGGCTGAAGTTAATCTTAGCCAGATTGCAGAGCTTTAATCGACGAAGCCGCTATCCTTGTCAAAAATAAAATCCAAGACTGAAAAGGTCTTGGATTTTTGTGTTTTTGGAGCCAATTGTAAGATTACTTATCCTTAATGACAGAGTCAATAATGTCTTTGGTTTGTTTCATTTGATAGGTAGACATTACCCCAACGATTTGATTGTTCTGGGTAGAGAAACTAAACTGTTCATCATTAGAATTTTTATAGACAAAGGTTGTATCGCGTTCTGAACGTATAATCATTTCCGGACGACCAAGCTTGTCGAAAGCTGTCTTGGGAGTGTCGGATGTGGTGATGCTAGAGTAACTGCTTTTGGCTGGTTGAGCGTCTTTTAGGCTAAAACTCAAATTTGTCAGGACATTATTGGTAAAGTAGCACATAATGTCTCCGTTGTCTGTGTGCCAGATGTTAACAGAGTTGCCAGGGTCATTCTCATCAGTGCTGAATGTAGGTTGGCCTAGAGCCGCTGTTACCTCATCGTAAGATGTTTTAGGTTTGTCACCATTGATATCCTCTCCATTTACCTGAATGACAAAGCCAGTGGAAATATGAAAATTTCTTATTTTCTCTAATTCAGGAATAGAAGCTGCATCTGGTATGTATTGTAGTGCAGAAGCATCATCTGGATCAAAGGTAGCACGTTTCTGAAATACCTCATCACTACTTTCATAGGTGCTAGAGCTACTGCTAGATGATTTGCTGGATGTTTCCTTAGAGGATGAACTTTTCGAAGCTTTGAAGGAGCTAGGTGTCTTTTTTCTTTGCTGCGTCTGCTTGGCAGGCATGCAGGCTGAGAGAGCTAGCAAAGAGAGGAGACTAAGAGTATAGAAGCTGACTTTTTTCATAATCAATCTTTTTTCCTTTCGCTGATGATGAATGATATTTTTATAATATTATATCAGCAAAATTTGCTAGAAACAATAGTAAATCAAATGAAAAAAGCCCCTTGGTGGGCTTCTGGAAATATATCTATGAAGGCGGTAGACGGATTTGAACCGACGATCAAGCTTTTGCAGAGCCGTGCCTTACCACTTGGCTATACCGCCGCAACTCTTATTATTCTATCGTAAATACTTGCTTTCGTCAAGAGTCTTTCAAAGTCAAATCAGAAAATGTTAGACGCTACCATTCTGAACGCTTCAGGAACAAATGTTCAGCTGAGAGGTTGAATTCATTCTTAGTGGCAGAAAATCTGGCAAACACCTTGTCAAAGAGCTGCGCTTTTGATATAATAGGGGGTGCCGTGTAAATGGCAAAATACTCATTTTAGATGAATTGTGGGACTGTTGCCCTCGGGTGGTCCTGCGAGCTGAAATTTAAAAGAGGAAAAAAACAAAAAGGAGAATTTACTCATGGCAGTAATTTCAATGAAACAACTTCTTGAGGCTGGTGTTCACTTTGGTCACCAAACTCGTCGCTGGAACCCTAAGATGGCTAAATACATCTTCACTGAGCGTAACGGTATCCACGTAATCGACTTGCAGCAAACTGTAAAGTATGCTGACCAAGCTTACGACTTTATGCGTGATGCTGCTGCTAACGATGCAGTTATCCTCTTCGTTGGTACTAAGAAGCAAGCTGCTGACGCTGTCAAAGAAGAAGCAGAACGTTCAGGTCAATACTTCATCAACCACCGTTGGTTGGGTGGAACTCTTACAAACTGGTCTACTATCCAAAAACGTGTAGCTCGTTTGAAAGAAATCAAACGCATGGAAGAAGACGGAACTTTCGAAGTTCTTCCTAAGAAAGAAGTCGCTCTTCTCAACAAACAACGTGCTCGTCTTGAAAAGTTCTTGGGCGGTATCGAAGATATGCCACGCATCCCAGATGTGATGTACGTAGTTGACCCTCATAAAGAGCAAATCGCTGTTAAGGAAGCTAAGAAATTAGGTATCCCAGTGGTTGCCATGGTTGATACTAACACTGATCCTGATGATATCGATGTTATCATCCCAGCGAACGACGATGCAATCCGTGCGGTTAAATTGATCACTGCGAAAATGGCTGATGCTGTTATCGAAGGCCGTCAAGGTGAAGATAGCGTTGAATCAGTAGAAGCAGAATTGGCTGAAACTGAAACTCAAGCAGATTCTATCGAAGAAATCGTTGAAGTTGTTGAAGGTTCAAACGAATAATCAGTAAACTAACCTAAAGGGGCAGGGCTCAGCCCAGCTCCTTTATTTACATTAAAAAATAGGAGAAGAAAAATGGCAGAAATTACAGCTAAGCTTGTCAAAGAATTGCGTGAAAAATCTGGTGCTGGTGTCATGGACGCTAAGAAAGCACTTGTTGAAACAGATGGTGACATCGAAAAAGCGATTGAATTGCTTCGTGAAAAAGGTATGGCAAAAGCAGCTAAGAAAGCTGACCGTGTTGCCGCTGAAGGTCTGACAGGTGTTTACGTAAACGGTAATGTTGCAGCTGTTGTTGAAGTGAATGCTGAAACTGACTTCGTTGCGAAAAACGCTCAATTTGTTGACTTGGTAAATGCAACTGCGAAAGTAATCGCTGAAGGTAAACCAGCTAACAACGAAGAAGCGCTTGCTTTGACAATGCCTTCAGGTGAAACTCTTGAAGCTGCATACGTATCTGCAACTGCAACTATTGGAGAAAAAATCTCTTTCCGTCGCTTTGCTTTGATTGAAAAGACAGATGCTCAACACTTTGGTGCTTACCAACACAACGGTGGCCGTATCGGTGTTATCTCAGTTATCGAAGGTGGAGATGATGCTCTTGCTAAGCAAATCTCTATGCACATCGCTGCGATGAAACCAACTGTTCTTTCATACAAAGAATTGGATGAGCAATTTGTTAAAGATGAATTGGCACAATTGAACCATGTCATCGATCAAGACAACGAAAGCCGTGCAATGGTTGGTAAACCAGCTCTTCCACACTTGAAATACGGTTCTAAAGCTCAATTGACTGATGCAGTTGTTGCTCAAGCTGAAGAAGACATCAAAGCTGAGTTGGCTGCTGAAGGCAAACCAGAAAAGATCTGGGACAAGATCATCCCAGGTAAAATGGACCGCTTCATGCTTGACAACACTAAAGTTGACCAAGCATACACACTTCTTGCACAAGTATACATCATGGATGACAGCAAGACAGTTGAAGCTTACCTTGAATCAGTAAATGCTTCAGTAGTTGAGTTCGCTCGTTTTGAAGTTGGTGAAGGTATCGAAAAAGCTGCTAACGACTTTGAAAACGAAGTAGCTGCAACAATGGCTGCTGCTCTTGGTCAAAACTAATCGTTTTTAGCTTAGAAATAGAATGATAAAAAGGTCTGAGAAAAAATCTCAGACCTTTTTATAGTTTTTTAAACATCAAGTTTAGAATGGTGAGCAGCATCACTTAGCTGCTTTTTCTCTTTCTTCCTTATGAGCAATCAAGCCGTTGGTAAAAATCAATACTGCCAAGAGGAAGAGAAGAACTGTCGTTTGGGGGTAAGTCAAGCTAAACTGGTAGACTTTGGTAATAAACAAAAGGGGCAGAGTAACCACTATCATAATCAGAAAGCTATACCATTTGACTCGGTTGCTGACCAGCTCCTGTTCGAAGAGCAAGGGAGCATAAAGACAGGCGATGAGAGCTCCGATAGGAATATCAACATAGTCAGCAGAAAAGATGGTGAAAATACTCAGAGCTGCAAAGAGCCATTTGAGTACATGACGAGAATAGTTGAGCCAATCCATTTTCATTGGATTATCCTCCTTGTTTAGATGATAGTTGGCAGGCAGGAGTTTCTGTCTGTCTTTTCCTTGTGGATTTCCACCTATATTATAACGCTTTAAAAGCAAAAAGCAAGCGGTTACACAAACCTGACAAAGCTTTTTCACTAGTTTGAATTGTCAGATCTTTCAGTCATCCCTTTTTCTTTTAAAATAGAGACTTTTCCGGTATAATATTAGTCAAAGATAGTCAATGTTAGAGAAGCAAGGAAAAAAGAAATCTATTCTGAAATTTTCAACTGGAAAGGGAAGTCATGGGTGCAAAAAACACATCGGACAGTATTGAAGCATATATCAAGTCTATTCTGGCTCAGGCTGGGATGGTTGAACTGAAACGCAGTGAACTGGCTGATGTTTTTCAGGTGGTTCCCAGTCAGATTAACTATGTGATTAAGACGCGTTTTACGGAAAGTCGGGGCTATATCGTCGAGAGTAAGCGTGGCGGCGGAGGTTATATTCGGATTGGAAAGATAGAATTTTCCGACCGGCATCAGATGCTTTGCGGCCTGTGCGACAGTGTGGGAGAGCGTGTCAGCCAGCAAGTTTTCACAGATGTTATTCAGCTTCTTTTTGACGAGAAGATTATGACTGAACGTGAGGGCAATCTAATCTTGTCAACAGCATCGGACTCGATTTTGGGTGATGGAGCTGCGGTGATTCGTGCCCGAATATTAAAAAAGATTTTACAACAACTAGACAGAAAAGGAATGGAATCATAAATGAAATACTCAAAAGCCTTAATAGAAAGCTTGGAAGCAGCCCAGCTCTTGGCCGGCCATTTTACGACAGATTATCTGGAATCATGGCATCTGCTGATTGCTCTGGCTAATAATCCCTACAGCGTTGCTGGCTCAGTCCTCAATGAGTTTCCTGTGGAAGTTGATGGATTTGAAGAAGCAGCTTTTCAGATTACTGGTCAGGCTTATCAGAAAGACGGTCACTTCGAGCTGCTGCCTTTTTCTTATCGCTTAGAGGAGCTGTTTGAGGAAGCGGGCCAGATTGCCGAAGCTGTTCGCGCTAAGCATGTAGGTACCGAGCATGTACTGCTGGCCATGCTATTTGACCGGGGAACCTTGGCTTCTCGTATCCTGGAATTTACCGGCTTTAGCTACGAGGATAAGGAGCAGGGACCGAAAATTAGTGATTTGCGAAAGGTCTTGGAGCAGCGAGCTGGCTGGGGCAAGGAAGATATCAAGGCTATTCGCAGTCTGAATAAGGGAGTAATGGCCGCTAAGCAGACCATGGCCAATATGATGGGGATGCCGGCTTCTACTAGCGGAGGCCTAGAAGACTACACCCGTGATCTGACCGAGCTGGCTAGAGATGGCCGATTGGAGCCCGTCATTGGCCGCGATCAGGAAATTTCACGGATAGTTCAGATTCTCAGTCGCAAGACTAAAAACAATCCAGTGCTGGTTGGAGATGCTGGGGTTGGTAAGACAGCTCTGGCCTTAGGACTGGCTCAGCGTGTAGCGGCTGGTCAGGTTCCCGCTGAACTTGCCAAGATGCGGGTTTTGGAGCTGGACTTGATGAATGTAGTTGCTGGCACTCGCTTTCGCGGAGACTTCGAGGAGCGGATGAACAACATCATCAATGACATTGAAGAAGATGGTCATGTCATTCTCTTCATCGATGAGCTGCATACCATCATGGGCTCTGGCAGCGGTATTGACTCGACCTTGGATGCGGCCAATATCCTGAAACCGGCTCTGGCTCGCGGAACTCTGCGGACAGTTGGCGCTACGACGCAGGAAGAGTATCAGAAACATATTGAAAAAGATGCGGCCCTTTCCCGGCGTTTTGCTAAGGTCAGCATAGAAGAGCCTAATGTGGCTGACAGCATTGCTATTTTACAAGGCTTGAGAAAGAGCTATGAGGACCATCACAAGGTGCAGATTAGTGATCAAGCGATTGAGACGGCGGTGAAATATGCCCATCGCTATCTGACTAGCAAGCATCTGCCGGACTCTGCCATTGATCTTTTGGATGAGGCTAGTGCGACAGTGCAGAACAGAGGACCGCAGAATTACGAGCAGTCGGATTTGACGCCAGTGGATCAAGCCTTGATGGCAGCAGACTTTAAAAAGGTTTCGAAGCTACTTGAGCAAGAGCAGCAACCAAAGCTCTATAAACTGAAAGTGGAAGAAGACGATGTCTTGGCTACTCTTAGTGCTTTGTCTGGTATTCCTGTGCAGAAGCTGACTCAGACAGATGCGAAGAAATACCTCAATTTGGAAACAGAGCTGCATAAACGCGTGATTGGGCAGGACGAGGCGATTTCAGCTATCAGCCGAGCCATCCGACGGAACCAGTCTGGTATCCGCAGTAGCAAGCGGCCGATTGGCTCCTTTATGTTCCTAGGTCCGACAGGAGTCGGGAAGACAGAGCTAGCCAAGGCCTTGGCCGAAAGTCTCTTTGATGATGAGTCTGCTCTCATCCGCTTTGATATGAGTGAGTACATGGAGAAATTCGCGGCTAGCCGCCTCAACGGAGCGCCTCCAGGCTATGTAGGCTATGAAGAAGGAGGGGAGCTGACGGAGAAGGTACGCAACCGACCTTATTCTGTCCTGCTCTTTGACGAGGTGGAAAAGGCGCACCCGGATATTTTCAATGTTCTCCTGCAGGTCTTGGATGATGGTCAGTTGACTGACAGCAAGGGCCGCAAGGTGGACTTCTCCAACACGATTATTATCATGACCAGCAATCTGGGAGCAACTAGTTTGCGGGATGATAAGACGGTGGGCTTTGGTGCGCGTGACATTCGCTTGGACCATGCCAATATGGAAAAACGGATGTTGGAAGAGCTTAAGAAAGCTTATCGACCAGAGTTTATCAACCGTATCGACGAGAAGGTAGTCTTCCACAGCTTATCTGCAGAAGATATGCAGGAAGTGGTCAAGGTTATGGTCAAACCGCTCATTGCCAGTCTTGCTGCTAAGGGAATTGAGCTGAAGTTCCAGGCTAGTGCCCTTAAGCTGCTGGCTCAGGAAGGCTACGATGTGGAAATGGGGGCACGGCCATTGCGCCGCACTCTGCAGACCCAGGTAGAGGACAAGTTGTCTGAGCTCCTCTTGACAGGAGACTTGACGACGGGTCAGACTCTTAAGGTCGGGGTCAAAGCTGGCCAACTCAAGTTCGAAGTGGTCTAGAAAGCGAACCTTGCAATGGGAAATGGTGTGCTCGCGGTTAATCACGTATAGCAATCATACCTATAGATACCGAACAGTTGTTTCATCATTCAATGAAACTGGGAATTGAAGGATTGGAGGCTGATATGTCGTTTTTTAAAGACTTGTTTGCTGGCAAGAAAGCCAGAGCGAAAACACCTGAAGATCGCAAGGCGGCTAGTATCCAGCGCTTGAAAAAGGAAGGAATTCCTTACATTGAGCATTTGCCGGTCATCGAAAGTGCTGAGCAGGTGCGGCCGCGCTCGCTAGAAGAAATTGCGCGTCGGGCTATTACCAGCCTCTTGATTATTCAGGCGGCCTTGGATATCGAAAATAATAATTATAATGAGGAGAGCCGCCAGTGGCTGCAGGATAAACTGCAGCAATACGGAGTGCAGGAAGAGTTGACGCCCAAAGAAAGGGCGGTTTTGGAAGATCGTGCCGACCCGGCAGCTATCATCAATATGGTTTGGAAATACGAGGCCTATTGGTCCTTGATTTGGCACTTGGGTTTAGTAGATGCTTTGCCGTTTCCAGATAAGATTTGTGATTGTGATGCTGCTATTGACGCAGTCGCTAGTGCGGTTGACTTTCAGGAATTTCTGGGAAAATGCCAACCGCGCAGCTTAGAAGAGTTGCTGGATGAGGATGACTTGATTTATCGTTATCATTGGGCCTGTGTTGAGGCTCGGATTCATGACCAGCCAGCACCGGTTGGTCTTGATGAAAGTGTTGTTCTGGAGAGGCGGTCTGGTCTTGACTGGCTGCTGGGGCTGAATACGGCCCAGGACTGGGATGCTGTTGAGCTGCATACCTAGTCCAACTTCTATTGATTCACTCAATTAGAAAAGGAGGTACCTTTGTCCGCTCGTAAAATGGCTAAAATTGCCATCCTATCGGCTCTATGTGTGGCCTTTCGCTATGCATTTTCCTTTCTGCCCAATGTGCAGCCTATCTCAGCTATCTTTTTTCTGATCGTTATCTTTGAGGATTTGCAGACTTCACTTCTAGTGATGGCTGTGACGATGTTTACATCAGCCTTTCTTTTGGGGATGAGCCCAATCGTCCTCTTTCAGTTGCTGTCCTTTGGACTGATTCTTTGCCTTTGGCGACTGCTCTATCCTCGCTTAAATCTAGTGGGACAGGGAATAGTAGCAGCTCTCCTATCCTTTGGCTATGGCATTGCCATCGATACACTGACAGCCTTGCTTTACAACTATCACTGGTGGTCTTATGCGATTATCAACGCTTTGACCTTCAATATAGCGCACGGACTGTCGACCTTGTTTTTTTACCCACTCTTGTACCCTATTTTAAGGAGGCTCTATAATGAAAAAAATCTTTAGTTTGCTCACACTTGCTTTTGCCCTTCTCCTTGTAGGTTGTGGCAGCAGCCAGACAAATACTGACAAGGGCTCTAGTTCCGCTGATTCTTCTGTCAAAAAGGAACTGAAAATCAGCATCAGTATTGCACCAGATGGTCAGGAGAAGAGCGAGAAAACGGTGGCTGTTGAAGAAGGAAAGACAGCTATGGATGCTTTGAAGAAGGCCTATAAAGTCGAAGAAAAAGATGGTTTTATCACTTCGATTGACGGTCATGCTCAGGATGAAGCAAAGGGCCTCTACTGGATGTTTAAGGTCAACGGAGAAATGGCTCCTAAGGCAGCCAATCAAATCACTGTCAAGGATGGAGACAAGTTGGAATTCTACCAAGAAGTCTATCAGCAATAAATCTTGTAAAAAAGAATCTGATGCTTAAGGCATTAGGTTCTTTTTTTGTGCTTAATACAGTTTTAAAGTGTCTGAAAAATATTTTTATAAAATTTTATAAAAAACTATTGACAAAAGAAAAATATAGTTTATAATAAAATCATATAAAGAATAAAATATAAAAAACAATAAAAAGGTTAGATATATGAAAGAAAAAATTGCAATCGTCTTTGGAACATTTGCTCCCTTGCATCAGGGGCATATCGATTTGATTCAGAAGGCTAAGCGTTCTTACGACAAGGTGCGCGTGGTGGTTTCAGGTTATCAGGGAGATCGTGGGCAGGAAGTGGGTCTGTCTCTGCAGAAGCGTTTTCGCTATACTAGGGAGACTTTCGCAGATGATGAACTGACTCAGGTTTACAAACTGGATGAAACTTCCTTTCCCCGCTATCCTCTGGGTTGGGACAAGTGGCTGTCAGCTCTATTAGAGTTGGTGAGCTATGATGCAGAACGGGAGGAACTGATTTTCTTTGTTGGTGAGGCTGACTATCAGGAAGAGTTAGAAAAGCGTGCTTTCAAAACTTCCTTGCAGGAGCGACAGTTTGGTATCTCAGCTACGATGATTCGGGAAAATCCTAGTCTTTATTGGAAATATATAGCCCAGCCTTTCCGCCGTCACTTTACCAAGAAAGTGCTGATTATGGGTAGCGCTAGCAATGGTAAAACGACCTTGGCCAAGGACTTAGCTCGCTACTATGATGCTCCAGTCAGCCTGGAATATGCTCGAGAATACCAGATTCAAAATAACGTGCGAGACGATGAACTGACCCCTAAAGACTACTATTATCTGCTCTTAGGACAATATGCTCAGACTTCCCGATTAATTGATAGCAGCGTTAACCGTGGTCTGGTCGTGGCTGATACAAATTCGCTGGTAACCAAGGCTTACTATGATTACTATCTGAAAGAAAGTCCGGTTCAAGACGAAGAGACAGATACTTTTGATAATCTCTTTGCCAGCATCTTGTCCAAGGAAAAATGGGATTTGATTCTCTTTGCTGAGCCGGTCGGCACCTATGTTAACGATGGCTTTCGCGATATGAGCATGGCAGACGAGGCTATCCGCAGTGATTTTTCCAGCCATCTAAAAAGGCTGAAAGAGCAGTGTTTGGCTCATATTCCGACGGTCTATCTGGCTGGCAGTTATTTGGATAATTATCAGGCGGCCAAAGAAGCAATTGACATGATTTATCAAGCAGATTAAAAAAGAAAGTGGTAAAATAGAATGGTAGTAAAAAATCAAAAACTCTCTCCTGCAGCTCTCTACGCAGGACTGGAACAAAAATCTCAAACCTTTGCTCGGAATTTCCGCAATGTCTGTGTGGCAGCTAAAAAGCAGGGTATAAAAGGGGTCGCGAAATTGCTCTGGCAGGATTTATTTGGCGGGCGTAGCTTGACTCAATGGCTCTACTTGATAGCTCTCTCTAGTCTGCCTTTCATTTTGGAGTTCACCAGTGGTCAGGAGCAGCATGACTGGCTGGGACTCTTTGCTTCTTGGACAGGCATCGTCTGCGTTATTCTAGTAGCCGAGGGGCGGGCCAGCAATTACCTCTTTGGAGCGATTAATTCGGCAATTTATCTCCTATTGTCCTTTCAGGCTAGCTTTTATGGAGAAGTGCTGACTACGGTCTACTTCTTTATCATGCAGCCGATCGGCCTTTATACTTGGCTGTCCAATCGGGTTAATGAACAAGATAAGGAAGAGCCATCTCATTTTGAGGCTAAGAAGTTAGACTGGCGTGGTTGGCTTAAATATTTGGCCTTGACTGCCTTGATTTGGATTGGAATGGGCTTTGCTTATAAGAGCATTCACAGTCACCGGCCTTTCCGTGATAGCGTGACAGATGCGACCAATGGTATCGGTCAGCTTCTCATGACTGGTCTCTATCGCGAGCAGTGGATCTTCTGGATTGCGACCAATCTCTTCAGTATTTATCTCTGGTGGGGTAGCAACCTTCATATCCAGGCCATGTACTGGGTCTATACCCTCAATAGTATCGTTGGATGGTATCAGTGGACCAAGGCGGTGAAGAAAGCTTAGACTAAGATTTGAGATTTTTTGATAGAAAAAATAGCTTAGGAAAGGAAGAAACTCATGACCAAACAGGATATCCCAGCGGGAATGTCGGAAAAAGAGTACTATGAAACCATGGCGGATGAGTCCGCCTTTTTGGCATGGTACAAGACGCAGGATTTACCTAAGTATGAAACGCCTAGTGTAACAGCGGATATGGTGGCCTACTGCTTCGTGGAAGGGCAGATAAAACTTTTGGTCATCAAGCGCAAGGCCCACCCTTATCAGAATAAATATGCCCTAGTTGGAGGTTTTGTAGACAAGCATGAGGATGCCTATCAGGCCTGCATTCGGGAAGTCAAGGAAGAGGTTGGGCTGGAGATACCGCTGGAAAAGGTGGAACAGCTGATGACGGTATCTACTCCAGGGCGTGATCCACGCGGATGGGTCATCACTATTGCCCATCTGGTCTATCTGCCGGCCATAGCAGTAGACCAAGTACAAGCTGGCGATGATGCCAAGGAAGTCACCTTTCTTGATGTAGATTTTAAGACAAGGAGTTTTAGAGACGGTGAGCGGCTCCTGACAGCAGAGGACTTTGCCTTTGACCACTACCAAATCCTGCTGGAATCTATCAAGCGGATTCAGGGACGACTGGACTGGAATCCAACTTTTCTCCATCTGCTGGAATCACCGTTTACTGTCTATGAAGGGACTGAGTTGGTCAATCTCATCACGCCTAGACGACCTATTGTCAGCAATAATTTTCTAGTGAAATTTGGAGAATACCTAGAGGAGGCTGGCGTTAAGCGCGTGCCAAAGAAGAAGCCGAGAAAAGTGTATCGGCTGAAGGCAGAAAAATCAGATTAAAAGAAAGTTGATCATATATTTCTCTTGCAGGACAGATTTGTCCTGTTTTTTCATTTTTAATTACGAATAGATAAGTAGGAGCGAGTTTCTCATGACAAAAGAAACAGATTGAGAAATGGCATCTCGCTTGAGTAAAAAATTTTTTAAGAATTTTGCATAAATGATTGACATAGTAAAATTACAGTGTTACAATAATGTTACGAAAAGATTTCTTAATGTTACAAGGAGACAAAAGATGAAAACACGTACTTATACAAAAATGATGGCGGCTGCAGTTCTGGCTTCTAGTTTGCTTTTAGGGGCATGTGGTAAGAAAGAAGAAAGTGCAACAAGTGCTAGTTCTAGCAAGACTGTTCAAGCTTCTTCTAGCTCAAAAGCTGCGTCATCCAGTAAGGTCAGCGCTTCTCCTAAGGTTAGCAATAGCGCTTCTTCAGAAGGAGCAGTTAGTCAGCCTGGACAAGCCCAAGCTCCTGCCAGTCAGCAACAGTCTACTGTCGAAGCTCCTCAAGTCCAACAAACGCAGCCACAGCAAGCCTCAGGTCGACAAAACACTCAGAATCAAGCAACTCAACCAGCCCAAGCGCCCGAAAGCAATCGCCAGCTTCAGAATAAACAGGCAGCCAGCAATGCTCGCTATAAAGGTGTCTTGACTATGGTGGATGGGGATTTCTCAGCGGCTGCTGGTACTTGGAAGGATGCCAATGGAAATACTGTGACTGTATCAGGTAATGGTCAATTCACAGTCCAGTCTGCAGATGGAAAGACAGATAATTATTCCATTGCTTCCTACTCTTATACACTGGATGATGGCAAATACAATGCGCAGTTAAGCGGGCAAGGCAATGCCAATCTGCAGATTACAACAGGAGCAGACGGCTCAGTAACAAGCGTTGTAGTGACTCAACCCTAAACAGAACAAAAAAGGAAGTCCAATTGGCTTCCTTTTGTTTTTATTTTTGAATTTGTAAGAGTTCTTCAATTTCAGCCAGACTTTCAGCTTGTGAAATAGCACCGCGGAGCTTGGCTGCTCCGGCAGTACCGCGCAGATAGTGCGGAGCTAGGCCCCGGAATTCGCGGATAGCTACATATTCTCCTTTGAGATTTACCAAGCGGGAGAGGTGGTCATGGGCGACTTTCATCTTATCTTCAAAGCTGAGGTCTGGTAGGACTTCGCCGGTTTCAAAATAATGGTTGATTTGATTAAAGAGGTAGGGATTTCCCATAGCAGCTCGGCCTACCATGACAGCATCGGCGCCGACTTCCTCGATGCGCTGTTTAGCGTCTTGGACGCTGCGAATATCACCGTTAGCGATGAAAGGAATCTTAGTCAGAGCATGGGCTACGTCGTGTAAGGTCTCAAGGTCAGCATGACCAGTATACATTTGCTCACGGGTGCGGCCGTGCATAGCTAAGGCTGAGACTCCAGCGGCTTCGGCTGCTAGAGCATTTTCTACAGCTAGTGAGCTGTCAGACCAGCCAGTCCGCATCTTGACTGTCAGAGGAATATCCAGAACGGACTGAACCTTGTTGATGATTTTATAGATTTTCTCAGGGTCCTTGAGCCATTTAGCTCCAGCTTCGTTTTTGACAATTTTATTGACCGGGCAGCCCATATTGATATCGACGATATCCGTCTTGGTGTTTTCTTGGATAAATTCTGCTGCACGTGCCAGACTGTCTTCGTCACTGCCGAAAAGCTGGATAGAAACGGGATTTTCTCCCTCATCAATGTGAAGCATGTGGAGGGTTTTTTCGTTGTTATACTGGATGCCCTTGTCAGAGACCATTTCCATGACGACCAAGCCTGCTCCTAGCTCTTTGGCAATGGTTCGGAAAGCAGAGTTGGTTACGCCGGCCATAGGTGCTAGAACCGTACGGTTGGGAATTTCGACTTTCCCAATCATAAAAGGGGTATTAAGATTTGTCACGAATCAGTTCCTCCAGGTCATTTTGGTCAAAGTGATAGGCTGTTTGGCAGAATTGGCAGACGATTTCAGCTCCTTGGTCTTGGTCACGCATTTCTTCTAAGTCAGCCGTTGGCAGAGTAGCCAAGGC
>JABZYU010000080.1:0-8614 GCA_015264985.1 Streptococcus sanguinis
TAAGAAAGTACAAAAAGAACACCCCGAAAGGTGCTCTTTGTAAGTATAGTAATTCTTTCGAATTAACGTTTACTAAATTGTGATGCTTTACGAGCTTTCTTAAGACCTGGTTTCTTACGCTCAACTTTACGTGAGTCACGTGTAAGAAGTCCTGCGCGTTTCAATGAATCGCGGAAGTCTGGGTCTACTTGAAGAAGGGCACGAGCGATACCGTGACGGATAGCTCCTGATTGACCAGCGTATCCACCACCTACAACGTTAACGAAAACGTCGTATGAACCTGCAGTTGAAGTAACTGCGAATGGTTGGTTGATAACCAAGCGAAGGTCAGCGTGCGGGATGTACTCTTCAACATCTTTTTTGTTTACAGTGATTTTACCAGTTCCTGGAACAAGGCGAACGCGTGCAACAGCGTTTTTACGACGTCCAGTACCTGCATATTGTGCTTGTGACATAGCTTATTTGTTCCTTTCCTTAGATAAGTCCTGAAATATCAAGAACTTCTGGTTGTTGTGCAGCGTGAGTGTGCTCAGCACCTACAAATACTTTCAGCTTCATACCTTGAGCGCGGCCAAGAGTATTATGCGGAAGCATACCTTTAACTGATTTTTCAATCAAACGAACAGCGTTCTTAGAGCGAAGCTCACCTGCTGAGATTTGTTTCAATCCACCTGGGTACATTGAGTGAGTGTAGTAGATCTTATCAGTCGCTTTTTTACCAGTCAATTTTACTTTTTCAGCGTTGATAACGATTACGAAGTCACCTGTATCAGTGTGTGGTGTGAAGGTTGGTTTGTTTTTTCCACGAAGTACGCTTGCTACAACAGCAGAAAGGCGTCCAAGAGGTACATCAGTAGCGTCAACTACGTACCATTTGCGTTCAACTTCACCTGGCTTAGCCATGTATGTTGTTTTGTTCATGATTTCTCCTATATAAATATCGTTTTTGTTTACAGGGCGGATGTTCCGGTCCGCGAGTTATTTGAAAGGTTCCGGGGCCTTACAAATGGGGTAAACAATACCGCCTACTATCATATCAAAAATAGTAGGCAAAAGCAATAGATTTGAAGCAATTATTTATGAAATAGCGATTTCATTCTTTCTTAATCTTGAATGTCTTGGGCAATACTAAAGAGTCCCAAAGTTCCAGGACCAGTATGGGTAGAAATGACAGGTCCCAGAGGCATGAGGAGAACTTCCTCTACTTGGTCGCTTTCCAGCAGCTGGGCTTTTAAACTCTCAGCAATCTCTTCGGCACCTGCATAGGCGATGACCACTCGCGGATCAGCAACTCCTTCCAGAGTCATGCGGACTACTTCGGCCTGCGCCTTCTTCTTACCGCGAACCTTAGCGACCGAGTCCAGAGTTCCATCTCCCTTGACAGCGATAATCGGCTTGATATTGACCAAGCTCCCCATAAGCGCAGCAGTTTTGGAAATCCGACCGCCCCGCATGAGGTGATTGAGGTCATCAACCAGAAAATAAGTCTTGACCTTAGGCACCAAGCTCTCAATCAAGTCCGCTGTCTGCTCCAAGGTCTGGCCTGCAGCTCTAGCTTCTGCTGCCTTCATGACTAAAAGTCCTTCCCCCATGGAAGCCGCCTTGGTATCAATGATACGAATCAGTGCATCTGGAAAATCTTCCAAGACTATCTCCCGTGCCATGACTGCGCTCTGATAAGTACCCGATAGGGCTGAAGCAAAGGCTACATAGAGAACTGGTATCCCTTCCTTGGCATAGCTGCGAAAGACATCTTCAAACTGGCCGACATTGATCTGGCTGGTAGTTGGCTTGCTTCCGGACTCCATCTTGTCCAGAAGTTCTTGGCTGGTCAGCTTGCCTGCACCAACTGTCTCATAGGTTTGTCCATCTAGCTGAATGGTCAGGCCTAGGACCTGCACGTCATTTTCCTGGGTCCAGTTTTCTGGCAAGTCTGCTGTTGAATCGGTTAAAATTTTAAAGGTCATCTTTTTTCTCCATCATTTTTTGTAAATCGCGCAAAGATTGGCTGTCCATCGGTCGCAAGGGTGGTCTTTGCAGATTGATTTTCCCGCTCAGCTTATTGAGGTCTGATTTGGTAACAGCCACTCGCTTCTCTAGCTCTCTAGCGGATACTCTCAAAGCTCCTTGGGCGAAGACAGTCCACTGCTCATTGAGATCGCTAGTCGCAACCGACACCTGATTTTTGGGTGTATTGAGCTCAGCTGCCAAGCGCTCAATATAGTCATCTGCCGTTTCCTCCTCTTCAGTGAAAACGACCGTCACATTAAACTCCTCGTAGGTCTGCCGAACTCCCGGCATATACTGGGCATCGAAGACGCAGATAACTTCCAGTCCTTCAAAGCTGGCATAATTGCTGAGCTTCTGGAGCAGAATCGTCCGTGCGGCATCTAGTTCTCCGCGGTTAAAGTAAGGACGAGTTTCCCGCCAAAAGGCCGTCATATTGTAGCCGTCCACCAGTAAGATTTTTCTTTTCATAGGCGATTGCGAAAGACTTCATACATGAGAATAGCTGCTGCGACACTGGCATTGAGGCTCTGGACATGCCCATTCATGGGAATGGAAATCATCTCGTCCACCTGCTTTTTGATATTGGTTGAAATCCCCTTGCCTTCGTTGCCGATGATGAGGGCCAGCTTGCCTGCTGTATTCCACTTATGAGAAGGCGTCCCCTGCATATCCGTCCCGAAAATCCAGAAACTAGCTTCCTTGAGCTTGTCCAGAGTCTGGCTGAGATTGGTCACACGGGCAATGGGAATATGCTCAATAGCGCCCGTTGAGGTCTTGGCTACGACTGGTGTCACACCGACGGCCCTGTGCTTGGGAATGATGACTCCAGCCACATTGGTCGCATCAGCCGTCCGCAAGATAGAGCCCAGATTGTGCGGATCAGTCAGTCCGTCCAAAATCAATAGGAGCGGATTGTCTTCCTGCTCTGCTTTTTTCAACAGCACCTCGAAGTCAGTATAGGCGAACTCAGCCACCCGCAGAACAAAGCCCTGATGAACAGCTCCGTCAGTCATTTCCTGCAAGGTTTTCTTAGGCGTCCATGAGATAGAAACCTTCTTTTCCGCTGCTAAATCTTTGATTTTGTCGACCTTTTTACCACGCAGGTCGTCTTGAATGTAGAGTTTATTTCCAGTGTTAGCCGCGAGAGCCTCTGTCACCGCATGCACACCGTAGACAATATCGTTTTTTTCCATAGGACTAGTATAACACAAAGGCGAAAGAATGGCGGCAGGATTTACTCGGGCGAGACAGAATTCTGCTCTGATAAAAAGCAATCAGCAGTCCCCAAGATTCCCCACCAGTCGTGCTATAATAGAAAGAAGTCTAAAAAAGGAAACTCCTACTCATGTCTCTCCTCCAACGTACCATCAAGCTTGTACTAGCTACCTGTCTAGCTGCTTGGCTGGCTGACTTTTTAGGTCTGGCCTACTCAACTTCAGCTGGAATTATTGCCATCCTCAGCGTGACCGATACCCGCCGCAGTACTGCAAAGCTAGCTGGCAATCGCTTTTTATCTACCCTGCTGGCTCTGGCTATCGGAAGCCTGGCTTTTCACTTTCTAGGTTTTCATCTCGGAGCATTGGCCATCTATATCGCGATCTATGTACCTCTGGCCTTTCGGCTTGGCTGGGAAATCGGCATTACCCCCAGTACCGTCCTGGTCACCCATCTGCTCTTAGAAAAATCCACCTCCTGGTCACTGCTTGGAAATGAGCTAGCTCTATTTCTTATTGGAACTGGCTTTGCTCTGCTAGCCAATCTCTATATGCCCTCGCGCCAGCAAGAAATTGACAGCTACCATGAGCAAGTGGAGGAACAGCTGAAAAAGATTTTGCTACGCTTTGAATATTTCTTAAAAGCTGGAGACGGCCGAAATGATGCAGCTCTGATTAAGGAGCTGGACAAGATTTTGCAGCAGGCCTTGCAGCTGGTCTATCTGGACCACTCCAACCACCTCTTTCACCAGACCAACTACCATATTCACTATTTTGAAATGCGACAGGCCCAAAACCGCATCCTGCAAGACATGGCCAGCAATATTAATAACTGCCATCTAGCAGCCAGTGAAAGCTTGATTTTAGCCCGCCTCTTCTCCCAGACCGCTAAGCAGCTGAGCCAAGAAAATCCCGCCCGAGACCTCTTGGACGAGATTGACAACTATTTGACCGTATTTCGCGAGCGGCCGCTCCCTAAAACCCGCCAGGAATTTGAAACACGCGCCATGCTCCTGCAGCTCCTGCGAGACTTAGAAACCTTTATTAGAATTAAGGTAGAATTTTACGAAAATTATAAAGAAGACTAGCGGCTTTGTTTGGTAAATAAAGTACTAAAACTAAAAAAGAGATAAAGATCTTTGATCATCTTTATCTCTAAATTAAAATAATTTGTTTGGATTTTATGACATCACCCATATAGCTGATGTCTTTTTAATTTGGTTCCTTAGTATCATAAACCTTGTTTCCCTTAAAATAGACGTAATAGTCCTTATCATCCTCGTCCGCCCAAACGAAGCGAGTAAACATACCTGTCACATCCAGTCCTCGTGGTTTACCTAGTTTTTTGACAACGTCTTGGGCTGACATCCCTTTAGAAATACCGCTTAAACTTTCCACCTGCTTGGAAGAAGTGAATGTAATCAGCTTATTCATGACAACAGAATTTTCATCATAAGCAATAAGGATAGTATAATTATCCGACTTCCACAGGTCACCTCCACTACTTAGCTCTGAAGTTGGCTGACCCAGCTTAGCACGTACTTCATCCTTTTTAGTAGCAACCCGATCAGACTCCTCTTCAAAATAAATGAGATTGATTGATTTAAATTCTTCCCACTTATCAATATCTTGCATATCAGTAAGAGCATCCAAAGATTGACCAAAGTCATTAAAGAGAGTGTATGGATCATCTTCAATTGCAGAAGACGAACTAGATGAGCTATAGTCATAGTCGTCATCAGAGTATTCTTTTTTCGAAGATGAGCTCTGTTTTCTAGAGTAGCTAGAGCTAGACGAGGAAGAGGTATTACCACTTCGTCTGAAAAGAGGGACAAACATGCAGGCGCTAAGTGTCATTAGACTAAACAAGCAGACTGCAAATAATACAAATTTTTTCATAAGATTCCTTTATTCAATAATATTACTCTTCGATATCAATTCCTTTGGATTCAAATAAATCACGTACTTCTTTAGAAAATGGAAAGATTGTTCCGTCTATGGTTTTTAAATTCGAAAACTGTGATAGCTCTTTTTCACTCACATTTTCCAAATCAAATTGATCATCTTCACCATCCCATAAAGGGATTAATTGCGCATAGATATCATTACCTCCATCAAAGAAGAGGCTTTCCACATTCTGCGCATACTCTTTAGGTATTTCCAACCGTTCGAAATAAGTCTCTACTTCAGGAATTGGTGTCTCATCGAAGTCTTCTGGATCTACAGATAATTTCTCAGATTCACAAAAACTGTAAACGTTAAATCGTGGCTCAAGCACGTTTTGTTCATACATCAACTCCTGAATAATAGCCAACTTGAAATTAAAATTATCAAATTGTAAGAAATCACTCATAAATTGGTTCCTTTCATAATCAGAACGAACCCTCTATCTTCCGAATACACCAGTCAATCAGCTCTTCCAGTCGCTCAATGGCTTCGGTCATATGCAGGTAGCCCATGACTGCCTCAAAACCGGTAGACATCCGATAGGTGACGATATCTGTATTCTTAGCCTTGGTGTGGCTGTTGGCATTGCGGCCGCGCTTGTAAATATCCTCTTCCTTCTCCGTCAGAAATCCTTCTTCCAGCATGAGAGAGATGAGATTAGCCTGAGCCTTGGCAGAAACGTACTTGGTCGCTTCCCTGTGCAGCTGATTAGGCTTGGTCAGCCCCTGAAAAATCAGGTGACGCCGGATATACATGGAGTAGACAGCATCTCCCTCAAAGGCGAGGGCAATGCCGTTAATCAGGTTGACATCAGTCACGTGTCCACCTCACTCCGTCCTTAGTATCCAAAAGCTTGATACCCTGAGCGGCCAATTCATCCCGAATACGGTCTGCAGTCGCAAAGTCCCGATTAGCCCGCGCTGCTTGGCGTTCCTCAATCAAGCGCTCAATGTCCGCGTCCAAAACTTCTTCTACGAAGACGATACCAAAAACTTCTAAGAGCTTGGCAAAGGCTGCCTTAACTTCAGCGGTGTAGTTACCAGAGTTGATCCACTTGGCTAGCTCGAAGACAACCGTGATACCGTTAGCCGCATTGAAATCTTCGTCCATAGCAGCGGTGAACTTGT
The DNA here is from genome assembly GCA_015264985.1 of Streptococcus sanguinis. Taxonomy (GTDB): domain Bacteria; phylum Bacillota; class Bacilli; order Lactobacillales; family Streptococcaceae; genus Streptococcus; species Streptococcus sanguinis_S. The sequence goes on from JABZYU010000080.1 coordinate 6,299, forward strand.
CCAGAAAGGCCTGAAGCTGAGCAGATTCTGCCTGACCAGTGAAAGGCTGCTCATAGGTATTCTTCAAATATTTGAGATTAGTCGCTGCATCATGAACAGCTTTTTCCGTGAAATTGATAGGCTTACGATAATGCTGGGTAGCAAAGAAGAAACGCAGTACCTGACCGTCAATAGTCTTGAGGGCATCATGGACGGTGATAAAATTGCCTAGAGATTTGGACATCTTGACGTCATCGATGTTGACAAAGCCATTATGCATCCAGTAGTTGGCAAAAGTCTGACCAGTCTTGGCCTCTGACTGGGCGATTTCATTGGTATGGTGAGGAAACTCTAGGTCTGCCCCTCCACCGTGGATATCAATGGTATCGCCCAAAATCTCCGTTGACATGACCGAGCACTCGATGTGCCAGCCCGGACGACCTGCTCCCCAAGGACTGTCCCAGGAAATCTCGCCCGGCTTAGCTGCCTTCCAGAGAGCAAAGTCCACTGGATTTTCCTTACGAGCAGTCTCCTCATCTGTCCGGCCAGAAGCACCCAACTCCAAGTCTGCCAAGGTTTTATTAGCTAATTTGGCATAATTGTGAGACTTTTCCACTCGGAAATAGACATCGCCCTCTGACTCATAGGCGTAGCCCTTGTCCACCAAAGTCTGCACGAAGTCAATGATTGCCTCCATAAAATCAATCACTCGCGGATGCTGAGTAGCCGGCTTAACACCCAGAGCTGTGACATCCTCATGAAAAGCTGCGATATACTTGTCAGCCACTTCTTTGGGAGTAATGCCCTCTTTCTTGGCGCGATGGATAATCTTATCATCTACATCTGTAAAATTGGAAATATAATTGACCTCAAATCCCCGATACTCAAAATAGCGACGAACTGTGTCAAAAGCTACTGTTGAGCGGGCATTGCCGACATGGATATAGTTATAAACCGTCGGACCGCAGACATACATGCGAACCTTGCCCTCTTCAATGGGCACAAATTCACGTAGGCTGCGGGTCATGGTGTCGTAAATTTTAATCATGCGGTCCACTCCCTTCTCTATTTCTGACTTTTTCGGCTGAAAACCAGCTCTGCAAAAGGGCCAAATTGTCTGAGGCTATCCAGTTGGTAAAAGCGCTGCCCTTCCTCTTGGGTAAAGAGGGGAACCCCCTTTCCTAGGATAAGGGGCGCTATCTGAATAATGAGGTGGTCGAAAAGATCCGCATCCAAGAGCGGTCCTACCAAGGAATTACCACCAATCACAAAGACATTTTTGCCTTTGTCAATCTGGTGAACAAACTCCACCACATCCCCAGCTAATGGCTGGTAATTGCTGACAGGCAGGTGCCTATCATGCGTAAAGACATAGTTTTCCGTAGCTTGATAAAAACTTTCTACATCTTGCAAATCTTGGATTTCCTCAAAGGTCCGCTTGCCCATGATGGTGATATCCATTTGCCTGTAAAAGTCATCATAGCCTGTATCCTCTACAGAACCAAGCTGATGCAGCCAGTCTATCCTGTGCTGGCTGTCTGCCAAGTAGCCATCCATGGTGATACAGCCGTAAAAATATACTGCCATTCTTGTAGTTACCTTTCTAGTTCCTTTGCTATTGTCAAAGCGATAGTGAAAAAAGTCATGGCATCAGCTGTCCGCTCTTCATGGCGGGCATCCCAGGTTCGGTTATGATGATCCACATAGTCAGCTGTGTAGAAGAACTGATAGACTTTACTCTTGCGAAATTGACTCCAAGCCATGATAGCTGAAGCTTCCATATCCACCACTTGGGCTCCAGCAGCTAAGCGACGCTTGACCTTATCAGGCGTTTCCCGATAAAAGGCATCAGTCGTCCAAGACTTAGTGCGGATATGCTCGATATCGTGCTTGTCAAAGATGGATTCCAGCTTTATCAACAGGGATTCATCATAGGAGATTTCGTCACCCGGTGGGGCATAGTGATAGCTAGTTCCTTCATCTCGCAAAGCAGCAGCCGGCAAGATGATTTTATCTGCTTCAATTGAGCGGTCCAAAACGCCACAGGAACCTAGAATGATGAAATTCTTGAAGCCTCTGGCCGCCAACTCCTCCAGCTGGCCGACTATCATGGGAGCCCCAATCGGAGCCAACATAACTGCCAGCTTGCTAGGTCCTTGGCCATAAATATACCATGGATGCTGGCCGTTTATGCTTTTCAAATAGCCTCCTGGATAGACTTCCTCTGACTCAACCAAACGTTTCAGAATTTCGCCATTAAAGGACAGGATGATGGTTTCGCATACCTCACCCTTGTCATGGACTGGCTTTTCATTTGGCTCAATGACTGGTGCGACA
>JABZYU010000081.1:0-8423 GCA_015264985.1 Streptococcus sanguinis
ATTTAGTCCTCTGCCTATTTTAACCGACACTTTACTGGCTCATCCAAAATCAAGAAATGATGGCCAGCTGGCTTTCCCTGCCATTCATTTCATAGAAGGGATTTCCCGAGAAGTCGGACAAGAGGTCATGCAGTCCTTTTCACTTCCCTATCCATCCAACCCTGAAGCGCACATCGTAAAGGTTGCTCAAGACGGCATTTTCGTTTATGCCTTGTCCCAGCATGGCTTATTTTATGGGGCCATTTCAATTATCCAAATGTTGCAGGATGGCTACTTGCCTTATGGCTTGGCCTACGACGAACCCGTCTGTTCCGAGCGTGGCCTCAAGGTCTTTTTACCATCTCGTAAGAATATGGATTTCTTCAAGCAATTTGTGGATATGCTTGCTTTTTTCAAGTACAATACGATTATGATTGAAATCGGCGGTGCTATGGAATATAAAAAACACCCTGAAATTAATCAAGAGTGGATTAAATATTGTGCTGATATGGCTGAATACTCTGGCAAGACCAAAGAAATCCAAGACTATACCTTCCCTTGGTACAAGAATGCCATTCACATGGAGAATGGTGATGGGGAGTTTCTAAGTCAAAATGATGTGAAAGATCTAATCCTCTACTGTAAGGAACGATTTTTTGAAGTGATTCCTGAGGTTCCCTCTCTTGGACACTGTGACTACCTGATGCTTGGCCACCCTGAAATCGCAGAAATCCCTGAAGATCCTTATCCGGACACTTACTGCCCATCAAATCCTGCCTCTTATGAACTCCTCTTTGATGTTCTGGATGAAATCATTGAGGTCTTTGAACCTGAAGTCATCAATATCGGGCATGATGAATACTATTCAATTGCCATGTGTGAGCGTTGCAAGGGGAAGGCTGGAGCTGATATCTTTGCAGAGGACATTATCAAGATTTATGACCACCTCAAGCAGAAAAATGTCCGAACCATGATTTGGGGAGACAAGTTACTGAAAAATGCTATCGTTCCTGATGCGGGGCCTTTTGGTGGAGCAGAAATCATCATGTATACTCCTCAGTTCAAAAAAGATACAGGCAAAAAAGTTGGCATCATGCCGGCAACCTGGCAGGCCATTCACCAGATTCCCAAAGATGTCGAGATTCTCCATTGGCTCTGGAGTTTGGATGAAAAACTGGAAGATGAAGTCTTGGAAGAAGGCTTTAACATCCGTTATGGTAATTTTGAAGGCTATCTCTTTCCACATTGGGCTGAGCACTTGAAGAAGGGGAGCAAGGGAGCTATCATCTCCAACTGGAGCACCTTAAATGAGGTAATCCTGCAGAGAAATGTCATTTTCTTCGGCTTGGCCTATGCTTACGAGATGTTTTGGAATCATGACTATCGTGATGAAGACTATGCGACTATCCGTGATAAAACCTTATCTTATCTCTTCCATTACCACTATCCCGACCTGCAAAACCACACGCGCAGTCTTGAAGCACTGGCGCATCCCAGCTGGATTGAAGTTGGCTATACTACAGACTATTTTGTGGAATACCAATGGTTTGTGGATGGCGTCTTCCCTGAAATGGAAACCTATCAAATCGGAAATATCCTACTAACCTATACTGATCAAACCGAGTTCACTGTTCCCATTATCTTTGGAGAAAATATTGGCAAAACAAGTGTTGAATGGGATCGGACTACCAATACCAACCCTTTACCTGGTGAACCTATCTATAAAGTAGATGAGCAATTATTTGAAGTCTCGCTTAGCACCAAACCTTATCAAAAAGATCAACAAACTTTCTTCGCATTTCCTATTCAAAACCCTTATCCTGAAAAGGAATTGAAGAATGTAGAGGTTCAAACAGAAGCTGACAAAGATTGTCAAATTTTTGTTGATCAAATTGCCTATTATCACTAAACTTGAGGCTTATTTCAAGCTATCAAGTAGAAAGAGCGAAGTTTATGAGGAATCAGAATCATCCAATTCAAAAAGAACAGATACTTTCTAGACATCGGCTTACTGGACATACTGATTGCTTATCCTATTTGAAACGAAGGGAGGTGAGACAGTGAGTGAAAAGAAAACATTTCTGAAACAATTCTTACGTCTCAGCCTACCGTTTTCTCTTCAATTTCTACTGGCCAGCGCTGTCAATCTAGCTGATGTTGTCATGATTGGCCAGCTAGGGGAAAAACAAATCGCAGCTGCTGGCGCTGCCAACCAGATTTTCTTCCTCTTGACTATTGTACAGTTTGGTATTGGTAGCGGAGCTTCTGTCTTCATAGCCCAATACTGGGGAGCCCAGCGAATTGCTGATATGAGAAAAACCTTGGGATTAGTCTATATGCTGAGTGGAATCATCTCCGTTTCCTTTACCTTAGTCGCTTTACTCTTTCCCAAGCAACTGATTGGCTTTTATATCCATGATACCGAAGCTATTCAGTTGGGTGCCCAGTACCTATCTATCGTCTCCTGGACCTACCTGATGACAGCTATCACAACCTCCTTGGCCACCATGTGTCGCTGTAGTAACGAAGTTTTCTTACCAACTCTTGCAAGTCTCCTATCCATGGCGACCAATATCATTGGCAATGCCGTCCTTATTTTTGGACTGATTGGATTTCCTAAACTTGGACTGGTTGGTGCTGCTATTGCTACCTTTATTGCTCGATTGCTGGAGCTTTGCTGGTTAGTATTTGGTGTCTATCGAACAAGGATGGCTGGAGCCGCTAGTATAGCTGAACTCTTTGCCTTCCACAAAGACTTTATTTATCAATTTTTGAAAAAAACCTTGCCAGTCGTCTTCAATGAAGGCGCCTGGTCTCTTGGAACATCAATTGGCTTGGCTATTATCGGACTATTAGGTACTGAAGTGGTGGCCTCCACCCAGATTGCTAGCGCCATTGCCCAAATTGGTTTTGTCTTTGTACGCGGTGCAGGAAATGCCGTAGCTGTTATGCTAGGCAATACCATCGGAGAGAATCAAATAGAAAAAGCCTTACAAGATGCCAAGCGCTTCTTACTTCTATTACCTCTCATCGGGCTCATCGTCAGCATCCTACTCATCTGGGCCATGCCCTTAGCCCTGAAACTCTACAACTTAAGCAATCAGACAGAGCAGCTAACCATCCTGATGATTCAGTTAAATGCCCTATTGTTTATCCCAAAAGCTTTTAGTGTTGTTTTAATCGTCGGGATTTTACGTAGCGGAGGCGATACCAACTATGCCTGCCTGCTAGATGTTTTACCTGTCTGGCTCTTCAGCATTCCACTTGGCTATGCTCTGGTTAGTCTGCAGGCTCCCATTTGGCTAATCTTTCTTGTGATAAATGGCGAAGATATTCTCAAACCAATCTGGGGCATCCCTCGTGTTTTCTCAGGAAAATGGCTGCATAATCTTGTGCAAGAGCGCATGTAAAAAAGCATCTAAATCACAACATTACCACAGAAATCGGAAGTGCAAATCCCGACTAAACAGGGTAATGAGAGTTAGGTGCTTTTTTATTGGTTTGCTACTCTAACATACAATTTTATAACTTGCGCAGCATCTGAATTAAAACACTAATCTCTGAGTCATCTATAAGAATCTTAAAGCTTCGCTCCACTGTTCGGATGATTTTCCTAACATGCTTATAGTCATCAGGGAATTTTTCGATAACACCAGCAATTTCTTTACTGCCCTTCTTCAGGCATTCTCCTGAAAGGGTTCGCTCCACCAGACACGCAATATGAACAAACAAGCCTATTGTTTGCTCCTCTGTCAGCTGATAATAAAAATCAAATTCATCTAAAATAGCAGGAAGAATCTTTTTAATCTTAGCTAAGGAAGTATAGACAAATTGCTCTTCTAAAAATTGGTAAACTTTCTCATAATCGTAGCTATTGACAGAGGTCGGTACAAACATCAATAATTTATCTAGGTGCTCCTTGGGCTGCTCAAAAACATCTTTAATAGAAATAAAAGGGATGCCCATAATTTGGGGGTCGAAAGTTCCAACAAAAGCATGAACTTGATAGGTCTTTCTTAAGGCCATCACTTCCTCAATCAACATCTCCTTATTGGCAACTGACAAAGCAATGACACGGTAACCTAACTTTGAATACTGATCAAGATAGTGCTTTAGCTGAAGAGAACCGCCCTCGCTAGTATAACAGAGTGTAATGATAATTTTTTCCTGGTCCCTATTTTTATACAGCTGATTCATTTCCATATGAAAAGCATGAAAGACACTGTCAATATCATTTTCTATCAAACAACGCCGTGCAATCCCCATGCCAATCATAGTAATAGGAATTTCAAATTCTCTGATTTTAATCAGAGTTTCTTCTCGAATTTTATCCAGCATTTCTTTAATTGATCCCATATCATAGAGGACGATGACACCTAAACCTTGGTCTAGCCCCTCAATTCTCTCTTTTAATTTTCGATAGCTTTCCTCTAGAGATTCTTCTAATAGAATATCAAAGCCATACACTTGGCTATTTTTGGTCAACATCTTGGTTGACTCAGCCAAGGACTTGGCAACCCCTTTACCGTGCAGGACATAGAGCAAGATAGGTCGTAGACTATCTTGTTTCTTTTCGGATTCAATAATAAACATGGTTAGGATGACGATTTCATCTATTGGAACAGCTAGTTGAAATCTTGTTTCTAGCTGCCTGGCAAATTTAGAACATTGTGCATACTCTATTGGATAATCCCGAATCACTTTCACAATAGCATCATTATCCAATTGCCGATTCAACGATCCTTTCTGCTTAATCATCGCATTGATATGAAGACTGATACCGTAATATGCCGTCGAATTAAGCTCTATATTGAGTTCTTTTTGAACAGATAGAACAAAAGCTTGTACCAACTGAATCACTTCAGCAGAAACAATCGTCTCAAGCTGATTAAGATTTTCTAACTCATCTTCTTTCTCAACAAAAGGTTTGTATTCAATATAGCTTTGAATATAGTTTCTCACTGCCTCAAAAACATCATCCTGCTCAATGCCTCTTTCTGATAACTGAGAATATTCTGATTTAATTTTGTTATATAAATCATCCGACTCTTGCTCTGGAAAATCCAGCAATCCCAACTCCTTATCATAAATCAGCACCTTACGTTTGCCAATCAATTCATCGATTTTAACTACATTATGACTACCTAAATGCCGAATTCCTTGATAAGGAATGGGTAAATCGTCATTACAAAGTGTTAAATCTTTTAGCTCCGACCTCAGACTTCTTACAAAAGCATTGGCACAAGCAGTTCGAACTGCATATTCTAATTCTTTTATATTGCTAATATTCGCTGATAGGATGAAGGAATGAATGACATCACGCGGTACTTGAATATCATGCGCAGAATTCTTTGATTCGATAGCTAAAAAGTAATTTAGTAACTCTAGCTTTTCACTAATCGGTCGATTCGGATAAGAAGGCAGCTGGATTACAACAGGAAGTTTATTGGATAAATGTTCAGATAGCTTAGCGCTACTTCCGATAATTACCAAACCTTTCTTCTGACGTCTCTTTTGTTCTCCTTCTCTGTGATTCAGCCAGGAAATCAATCTATTTTGATCCGCCGAAGATAGAACCTGTATGTTATCTATAAATAAAATTCCTTCTGCCACTTTCTCAAATACAGACTTCGTCCCCTCTGAGCCAAATAACAACTTCAGCAAATCATCCAGAACATCAATATAGTCTAAGCAGTTAATTTTTTCAAACAACTGAGGTTTACTAATCGCCTGATTTTGAATAGCAAACGCTATCATTTTATTAACGAAGTGAGTTCTACCAGCACCAATCTCGGATAAAATGAGTACAGGAAGAGCATAATTTGGGTATAAAATAGCTGCCTGTGCTAACTGGATGGCTGTTCGCAAACTGCCATTTTCACCTATAATGCTTGGAAAATCCAAAGGATTTTCTACAAATACCTCTTTTAACTTGTATTGAACTGGCCGTGTATTTCCTTTAACGAGTATCCCTTCTTTTACCAATTGATTCAAAATAGTGCTCACATTTGAGCGTTGCATTCCTAAAGCAGCAGCAATTACTTTCGTTTCAAGACCTTGCTTATTATTCTTTAGTAATTCTTGCTCTAGATATTCTAAGACTAGTGTTTTGGCAACCTTCATATTCTACCTCACTGATATTTTTCTCCCATTATCGTCATTCAATTTATCTTATACTGCAGCTTTATTCACCTACTTAGAGCCTTAGAACTTACTCCCTATTATCCTGTCATTTCCTTATCTAAACATTATAAATTTGAAGCAAGAGGATGATAGAATACATAAAGGCCAACTGTTAATGAGTGATATAAACAGCTGGCCTTTTTCTTTATCATTTAGGAATGAAATTCTTTATTCATTCTTTTATCAGAAAACCAAATCGTAAGGAGACTCCAATTTGTCCGCTAGACTGGCTAGAAACTCCGCTGCGGGCTGACCATCTACGACTTGATGGTCGAAAGTCAAACTGAGCGGCAGGAATTTCTGCTCACAGACCTGTCCTTGGCTGTCTAGAGCCAGCACCGTTTGCAGGGCACCAACTCCTAAAATCGCCACTTCTGGTGTATTTAAGATAGGAGTGAAATACTCAATCCCTGCTGCCCCGAGATTGGTAATACTGAAGGTTGAACCTGAGTAAAGAGCTGGATCTAAAGTGCCTTTACGAGCTTGGGTGGCCTCTGTTTTGATAGCTAAGCCCAAGTCAGCCAGCGTTAGCTTATCCACGTGACGAATGACCGGAACCACTAAACCATCACTAAGTGCCGTCGCGATACCAATATGAATATCTTCTACTTCCTGATATTGACCATTAAAATACCAAGCATTGAGCTGAGGGTGATCTTTCAACGCCTTGGCAACAGCCTTTGTAAGCAGAGTTGTGATGCTGATTTCGCCATTTTCTAGTGGAGAAGCGACCTTATCCTTCATATCCTGTCTAAAGGCTATCAGCCGACTGATATCCACCTTACGATGCAAGGTCACCTGAGCAGATGCCTGGAGACTATTCATCATCCGCTCTGCAATAGTCTTGCGCATACCTGTCAATCCTGCACCATAGTCAACTTGACCAGCATGCTGAAGGACTGCTGAGCTACTTTCAGGTGTTTGGTTTGGAAGCGCCTCTGGTTTATAATTTTCCACATCTCGTCGGGTAATGCGGCCATTGCCTCCCGTTCCTGAAATCAAGGAAATATCATATCCTTTTTCCTTAGCAATCTTGCGAGCAAGAGGAGTGATGAAAATACGTCCATGTTCACTGTTTCCGACAGAGTTGGAACTTGGCGTCACAGTTTTTTCTGCTAGTCCAACCCCTGCATCAGCTGCCTCTTGCTCACTTTCTGACTGGTTCGCAGAGGCTCCTTCTGCTTCCATACCTGGAATAGATTCTCCTGCTTCACCAATCCATGCAATTACTTTCTTGCACGGGACAGTATCGCCCGCCTGACTGATAATTTTTAAAATCACTCCTGCGCTTGGTGCTTCTACATCGCTGGTCAATTTTTCAGAACTGATTTCCAAGACAGGCTGACCAGCAGCTACGGTGTCTCCTTCCTTGACCAGCCAGTTATTTATCAAACCTTCGGTCATTGTTAAGCCTAGCTTAGGCATTACAATTTCTGTAGCCATACTTGCCTCCCTTCTATCTCTTCAGATCGTCAATCAATTCTGTAGCAACAGTCAGAACCTTATCAGCATTAGGGATATAGAGCTGCTCCAGATTCACAGCAAACGGCACTGGCACATTTGGCGCGCAGACGCATTTTACCGGACCATCAAGATAATCAAAGCATTTATCAGTCACTACAGCTGCAATATCCGTCGCTGTGTTATTGTGAGGGTTTGATTCATCAACGATAATCAGTCGCCCAGTTTTCTTGACTGATTCAAAAACAGTCTCCTCATCCCAAGGAGCTACTGTTCTCAGGTCAATTACTTCAACCGAAATACCATCTTTTTCCAAGCGATCCGCCACCTCATAAGCGACGTAAAGCATTTTACCGATAGTAACGATAGTGAGGTCTGTTCCTTCACGGCGGACAGCAGCCTTTCCAATTAGAACTGTATAATATTCTTCTGGTACCTCTCCCTTGATACCATAGAGAGTCTTATCTTCTGAATAAATCACGATATTGTCGTCTTCAATGGAAGCCAGCAGTAACCCTTTAGCATCATACGGAGTTGCTGGAACGACTACCTTAATGCCAGGAATGGATCCGAAGAGACCGTAATATGAGCCCGAGTGCTGAGCTGCAGCTGAAGCTCCTGCCCCATGCATGGTCCGCATTGTCATCGGAACCTTGGCCTTACCGCCAAACATATAGCGCATTTTTGAGCCTTGCCCCAGAATGGCGTCAAAGCAGAAACCGATAAAGTCATTGAACATCAGCTCCGGTACTGGTCGTAAGCCAGTCAGAGCCATTCCAACAGAAGCTGACACGTATCCG
>JABZYU010000082.1:0-8256 GCA_015264985.1 Streptococcus sanguinis
CTATATGTGTATAATAATCAGCAATTTTCACATTCTCATCTCCACCGTGGTCCCGGCTGTTGGCATTGCCAAGTCCAAAAGCCGCCATAGGAACCTCCAAGGCTTCATAAACCGTGTGCATCGGGCCAGTTCCGGCTGAGGTCGGCAGTACAGAGACGCCTTCGCAGTAGAAATCTTTTGCTAGTTCGATAAGATTGAGAATGGAAGGTGCGCTCATGTCGCTGCGATAGCTCATTTCTCCCAAGGTATAAGTCAGCTCAACTGCCGAATAGCCATTTTTATCCAGTTGCTGACGAATCTTGTCCAATACATTCTCTGGCTCCAGACCAGGCACCAGACGAACCTCCATCTTAGCCTGGGCCTCTGAAGGCAAAATAGTTTTAACCCCTTGGCCTTGATAGCCTGATCCGAAGCCTTCAATATTCAGAGAAGGCTCAAAGTAAAAGCGACGAAGGAATTCCTTCCGTTCGTCCAACAAAACCGGCAATTTCAAGCCATAGACCTGACTCAACTCTTCAGGAGTCCGCAGGGCATATTCCTCAATCAGAGCCAGCTCCCGTTCATTTGGCTCTTGAACCTGCTCATAGATGCCTTCAACTAAGATGCGGCCGTCTGGACTGCGCAAGCTGGATAGAGCATTGACCAAATACCAAGAAGCTGAATTGATAACCCCGCCGAAGCTAGAATGAATGTCTACATCTGCACTTTTGACCGTCATATCAAAGGTAACAATTCCCTTGTTACCACCCGAGATTTCCAGCTGTCCCAGATTATTGCGGCTGCCTTGCTCCCAGACCAGCAAATCTGCTCCTCGCAGGCGTTTGCGATGCTTGGCCAAATATTTATCCAAGTCTGTCGAAGCAGACTCTTCTGCCCCTTCCATCATAAAAATAATATTGACCGGCAAATCACCGTGCTCTCGAATATACTTACGAACGGCCGTCAAACGAGCGGTAATGTGCCCCTTGTCATCATCCACTCCTCGCCCATACATAATCCCGTAATGAACTGACAGTGTAAAGGGATCATTGGTCCAAGGCTGGTCATCATCTGCCGGCACTGTATCGTAGTGGTTGTAGAAAATAATGGTCTTAGCAGCAGGATTTGAAGAAAGAAACTCCGCCAAAACAAATGGAGCAGTATAGCTATCGTCAATCATGACCTTGGCACCTGCAGCTGTAAAAATCTCTCCCAAATAGTTGGCTACTTCCTGCAAGCCAACCTGCTGGGCAAAGATTGATTTTTTAGAGATCAAGGTCCGCAGCACTTCAAAATAGTGCTGGGCTACCTCGTCGTTTTCAAATTTCTTGATTTGTTCAGTCTCAGTTGAGAAAGGCATGCGTTACTCCTATTAACAGCAGATAAAGGGCTGGGGAAATAAGCTTCCCCGCCCTTATCGTATTTCTTGTATCAAAGTCTAGTCAGCCAAATTGCAGACTGGACTTGATGGGATTTCTTACTTGATGTCTTTTGCATCTGGCAGGTAAGAGCCGCCAAAGAATTCTTGTGATAGTTTTTCAAGCGTACCGTCCTCATAGAGTTCCTTGATTCGCTTGTTGACAAATTTTTGCAGGTCTTCCTGACCGCTTGCAATAATCGGATAGACATAAGGCTGCTGGTCGCTTGGAAGTTCAATCACTTCCAGATTTTTCAAGCCTTGGTCTTTGATAATAGACTCTACAGTTATGCGCTCAAAAACTTTATAGTCCGTACGGCCGTCATTCAGATTGGCCAAGATTTGCTGAATGGTTCCGTCCGTATAATTGATTTTTGTCGGATTATCGCTATGTTCCTTGTTATAGTCCTCTAGTTGCTGAGCTGTTGAAGTCCCCTGAACAACCTCAGTAGACTTGCCGCCAATGTCATCCAGCGATTTGATGCCCTCACCCTTCCGGACAACTAAAACTGTTGGATTTTTCGCATATGGACTAGCATAGAGATATTTGTTAGCCCGTTCTTCGGAATAGCTGATATTATTGGCACCGATCTGGTAGCGGTCGCTGTCCAGACCTGAGAAAATAGAAGCCCACTTGGTCTTATTGAAATTGACTTCATACTTGTCTGAGTCCTTAAAGATAGCACGAAGGACTTCGATATCGTAGCCAGTCAGTTTACCGTCTTTATCCTCGTATGAAAATGGTTTGGTCGTTCCTACTGTTCCGACTTCTACCTTTATTTTCTCTGTTTTCTTCTCACTTGATGATGAGCAGGCCACTAGGGCACCAATGGCCAAGGCACTGACAGCCGCCAGAGAGAAGTATTTCAAGGTTTTCTTCAGGTTCATATTTCGAATTCCTCCTAAAAAGTCTTTCTTTATCATATCAAATAAGGAGAAGCTTGACCATTATATATTTTTTATGGAGGTGATAGCTTTTCTTTATCAGCTTTGAGGCAACTATCTCTAGACCTTCTGCTTATAGTACTGCAGGAGAAAGAGAGCACTTTCGACATAGTAAGGAACGGAAACTTTGAAGGCTTCGTCGTCAATGACCATGCTATCGTGATGGAGGTCAGGAGCATTTTCTGCCCCATTTGAGCCGATAAAGGCAAAGACGCCTGGAATCTTCTCTTGATAAAAGGCAAAATCTTCACCAGCCGAGGAAGGACTGGCAGGTAGGACCTCAGCCAGATTCTGTGAATGCTCATAGAGCAGCTCGGCCAATTCGGAATCATTATAGGTCACTGGCGGTGTATGGCCCCAAGAAATCCTGACTTGAGCTCCAAAATTCTCCGCTGTATTCTCTACAATTCGGATAAAGTCTTCCTTGAGACGCTGCTGCAAGGATGGATTGAAGCTGCGAATGGTTCCTTCAAAAAAGCCTGACTGCGGTAGTACATTCCAAGTCGCTCCAGCTTCTATATGGGTTACAGATAAGACAGCTGCTTCAAAAGGAGACACTATGCGGGCCACTAGAGCCTGCAGATTTTGAATCATACTGGTTAAGGTCAATACTGTATCAACACCCAGATCTGGCCTAGCCGCATGGCTGCTGACTCCTTCTACCTCAACCTTGAACTTCTCAACCCCAGCCATCATGGCTCCAGCTTTAAGCGCCAGCTGTCCCGCCTTAAGCTGGGGCATATTGTGAAAGCCAATAATAGCAGACACATCGTCCAGCAAACCAGTCGCAAGCACCTGACTGGCTCCCAGAGAAGTTTCCTCAGCCGGCTGGAAAATCAAACGAACTGTCCCTCTCAAATCTCCTTCCATAGCCTTGAGCAGCTCAGCTGCCCCCAAGAGGCTGGTCTGGTGAAAATCATGGCCGCAAGCGTGCATGACGCCTACATTCTGACTGGCATAAGGTAGACCTGTCCGCTCCAAAATGGGCAGAGCATCGATATCAGCCCTCAGGGCAATAACCGGCTTGCCAGAGCCAATCTCGGCAACCAAGCCCGTTTTCAGACCGGATTCTAAAATCCTAATCTCCAAATCTTCCAGATAGCCTTTTAGAAAAGCCGTCGTTTCAAATTCCTGCCCAGACAGCTCTGGATGCTGATGAAGATAATGCCGCGTTTGCATCAGTTTATCATAAAATTTTTTCATGGCAGACTCCTTTATTCGAATACACCTAGCTACCATCCAGTATAGCACAAAGCTGGACGAGGACACAAAAATAGAGAGCAAATAATCAATAATCAGCCCTCTAATTTTGCTATTATGATATATCGCCTTCGAAAGAAATGACAATGGATTCATAAGAAAAATCACGCTCCAAGACCCATTTGCCATCTGTCTTGACAAATTTCAGCTGATAATCTCGTTCTGGGGTGAGAAGCGGCCTTGAGTCCAATCCAGCCATCATGTCATCAGCATAATTCTTATCTTGTGCTTTATAGAATTCCGAAAGATTCGCATACTCAGAACGATGCTTATCAGAAAACTCTTTACTGTAGTTCAGGATGGTTTTGCTTAGACTGACCGTTCTCGGTTTAATCTTGATCACTATCTCATTCGGCATGTACTGGGCTACTGTATAAGAAATTTCGGAGCGTTTTGCATTATTTTCCACATAGGCATCGATAAAGGCATTGACTTCCTTATCAGTAAAGGGATAGTCATGCAATTTACGTTTGAAGTCTTCAGCAAAAGCTGCTCTAAAGTCATTTTTATCTTGCTCCAAATTACCGCCTAAGACAAAATCTTCCTTGCCCTTGGATGACTTTGCCTTGTCTTTGCTTTTGGCGTCTCCACCTAAGAAAACAGCATTCAGATAATCAGAAGCTAGTTTCTTTGAATCTTCGATTTGATCAGGATAGCTCGAAGGATCAACATTTAGCTTGATTTCTTCTGTTTTCTCATCAGCATCATAAGTTTTCTTCTCATAGTGTAGTTCATATTTTTCATCCTTTTCAACCTTAAATACAAGATAACCAGAAAGAGTCTTTCCCTTAGCTAAATCTTCATATTTCAGTATTTTAAAGTTTTCTGCATCATCATAAACTCCGACCGGCTGGATTTTCTCACCTTCTGAATCATAAAAGCCAATGTCTGAAGAGGAAATCATGATTTTTTCATCCGTTTTATTCTTAATTTCCAATGACAAAGCTAAGTATTTTGAATCAGCGGCCCCATTGCTTGGCAAAATAAACTGGCCTTCCTTAATCTTGACCTCTACTTGCCCATTGCTGGCTGCTTTCTTGTCCTTCTTCTCCTGACTTTGCTTACTTGGAATATCCTGATTTGAAGTCGGAAGCAAGGCACAGGCTGTTAAGCTCATCCCTGCTAGAAGCAAGGTCGCGTATTGAAATACTTTTTTCATCATTGTCTCCTTAATAACTTAATAATATGACCTTTCTATTCTACCATACTTATCTTGACTGGTAAACACAGTCTGAAAGTTATTATCATATAAAAAACCTGTAGCTCCAACTACAGGTCAAGTATCTTTAGAATCCATCTACATTCGTATAGATTTTTTGGACATCTTCGTCGTCTTCCAAAACGCTATAAAGTTTTTCAAAGGTTTCGAGGTCTTCACCAGTCAACTCTACTTCAGACTGAGGAATCATTTCAAGCTCGGTTACTTGGAATTCTTGAATGCCAGATTCACGCAGAGCCACGATAGCCTTGTGAAGGTCAGTTGGCGCTGTATAGACAGTGATGCTTCCTTCTTCTGCTTCAACATCATCAACATCCACATCCGCTTCCAGCAGCTGTTCAAAGACACTGTCAGCGTCGTCCCCAGCAAAGACAATCACGCCTTTATTATCAAAAAGATAAGATACAGAGCCGCTAGCTCCCATATTACCGCCATTTTTCCCAAAGGCTGCACGAACATTGGCTGCAGTTCGATTGACATTTGAAGTCAGAGTGTCAACAATCAGCATAGAACCGTTTGGCCCAAATCCCTCATAGCGGCCTTCAGTAAAGGTTTCGTCCGTGTTTCCTTTTGCCTTATCAATGGCCTTGTCAATGACATGCTTCGGCACTTGAGCCTGCTTAGCTCGGTCAATAACAAATTTCAAAGCTGTGTTAGACTCTGGATCTGGATCACCTTTTTTAGCCGCTACATAGATTTCTACACCAAACTTAGCATACACTTTTGAGTTTGCGCCGTCTTTGGCCGTTTTCTTTGCCACAATATTGGCCCATTTACGTCCCATTGGAGATTCTCCTTTTGATAAATTACATTTTTAATCTTTCTTATTATAACACAGGGAATCAGAAAAATCACTAAGAAAAAATGATAGCTTTTAGAATAACCAGCTTGGTTTCTTTAACTTTACACCTATTTCTATTCCATAAAAAATCCAGTCGCTAAAAGAGCAACTGGACAGTACATTCTATTTCCTGAAACTAACAGGCCTGTCATAACGGACCTTTGCCGAAATCCATCAAAAATATCACTGATAATTTTTCACAATAGGCAAATCAGGTTTGCATCTGCTTAAGCAGGCAAAGACATCTTCTATTCGGCCATCCAAAAAAGTGACATCTACTCGGACAGACTTGCCATGATAAGGCTTGACATATAGGTAGTCTCTCCGATAGTACCTGACTCCCAGTCGAAAAGAAACCTGCCCATCAGAAGTCCGGCCCCAAGCCGGCCGGTACAAGATGTTTTCCAGCTGATTCCAAGCAAAGCTATGCTCTTTCAAGAAAGCACCTCGCACGGTCAAGCCCCATTCTGTTCCCACAAGAACAAAGCACTTTTTACTCAGCTTGCGTCCCGCATGAACTATTGCAAATATTTCGATTACAGCAGTCATGAAAAAAGCAAGTATAAAAGGCAAACTGAACGAGCGTATTCCTGCTCCAGGCATGGCTTTATCAATTGAAAACAAGAGCAAGTAAGCTAAAGTTCCGAAAATAGTACTTAAGGCTAAAAAGACAGATGCCAAGATGACTATGGTCAAATAGAGTCCTCTACGGTAGCGAAAAGCAAACAATAAAGGCATGGCTTTTCCTTTCTTTCTCAGCTAATAGTTTTGCTTATGCTTTACTGAGGCGCTTTAAACTCATCTTCCTCTACCTTATTCCAGTCAGAATATTGAGTATCTGTTTGAACATCCAAACTGCCTTCTTCACCTTTATAAGATAGACCTAGCTTAAAGTCTTTTAAGAATAAGGTCTTTTTATCCAAGCGTACTTCTAACGTTTTATCCATATCAGCCTGAGTAACACCTGTCAGCTCTAGTTTGAATTCTTCACCAAAAAGCCCCAGCAAGTCAGCATTTTTACTGCTTAATTTAAAGATATATTCATCGCCGCTTTCCTTTACAGTGACATCATCAGCCATTTGATAAAAGCCGTCCATAAGTTTGAAATAATCGGGCTGAACATAATAATCTGCTCCACTTCCCATTTCTTGCTTAGACCATGTTCCATTTTTAGAAGAACGAGTATACAAAAGTTTATTCTCTCCGCCTGGCATAATCGCTTCTTGATAACTCTCCTGACCGCTCTCTTTTCCATCTATGACTAAATGCCCCTTGGCCAGCTCATCCGTGCTTTTATCATAGAGAAGGTCTCCGCTCATCGTTTGAGTTTTATTGGAACCATCTACAGTGATAGATAATTTCACCTTCATTTTCATTGAAGTTAGATCTTCATTCGCAGTTTCTGCTTTCTCCAAGAGTTCTTCAATATCGTCAGAAGAAGTATTCTTTTGGCTCTCACGGGAGCTATTCTCAGTCCCACCCTGATTCTTTTGAGAATTCTTCTGCCCAATCAAGCTACAAGCACCTAAACTAAGCGTCAGTAAAGCAGTAAGTGCCATAAAGGTAATCTTTTGAATTTTCATGAGTCTTCCTCCTTTGAGACATGGATATGAAAGATTATCATCCAATCAAGACTAGCAAAGTTTTATTGACCGAATATTAACTTTCATACCTACAGTCAAACCGCTAAAAAGCAAATCATGCTCCTTAGTGAAAACAAGTTTATTTGTTTATTATACCATTTTTTATTTACCGTCGCAAACAAAGCAAAAAGGCTGAATATTCAGCCTTACTTGTCTTTCATAATCGGAACCCGTCCAAAATTCTGTTCCATAAGTGCAGGATTGCCTAGCTGATAGACCTTATCAGCCTGCTGGGTCAAACTGTCCCACGGCTCCTTGCCGATACGGCTGACTAATTCAACCTTTCCCTTAAGCATGGATAAATGCTGACGCCCCCGCTCGGAAAAGCCTAAAATATGAACACCTGACGGAAGCTCTTCTTGCCTAGCTCCGACCAGGATATAGGTCAGCAGACGCCGGACCCTAGCCTTGGTATAGCGTTTGGTCGCCACTTGCTCAACCAGCTCTTCTATAGTCTCACTGTTTTTCAGAGCCTCTCTAATCCTAACGGCCAATTCCTGATTGACCTGATAAAAGTCCGTCAAATTCGGACAGGTCATTATCTGATAACGGAGATAAGGAAAGAGGTCCGACCAGGTCACCTTGGGAGCCGTTTCAAGCAAGTGATAGGCTGGAGTATATTTTTTGAGAAAGTCTAGCTGATCCAACTTCTGACGGAGGGCAGTTGCAGAGGCGAATTCCTGATTAGCTGATAAGGAATGGTAGCCAGCCCCCTGACGTTGAATCGGGCACAGCTTTATATCTTTTCCCGCCACAGCCTTAGCATAAGCCAAGCCCAAGATATGATTGGGAGTAGAGCCTGAAAAATTGAGCCCTGCAAATTCCTGCCACATGGCCTGAGTCTTCTGGGGATAGGATAGGGAATCAGGCAAACCAGCCAGATAAGCCTCCATCTGCTCTGCCTTTTGACCATAGACCTTGGAAATACTCTCATAATCCAGCACTTCCTCGG
>JABZYU010000083.1:0-8227 GCA_015264985.1 Streptococcus sanguinis
CCTCTATTATTTCCATAAAAACAGCAGAAAATCGGCAGTCTCCCCCGATTTTCAAATCTTTAAAAAATCCAATCCCAAATCTTGGGAACAAAAATAATCAGTCCTGTCACAACGGCAAAGCCAGACACGACCAGAACAGCTCCCGCTGCCATATCCTTGGCATTCTTTGCCCGCATAGAAAAGTGGTAATCACTGGCCAGATCCACGACATTTTCAATGGCAGAATTGACAATCTCAAAGGCAATGACCAGAAAAATACTCAAAAAGAGAAAGAGCCATTCTATCGCGGACAAGTCAAAAATCAGTCCCGCAACTATCACTGCCAAAGCCGAAAGGACATGCTTGCGCAGATTGCGCTCCTCTTTAAAGGCTGTAAAAATACCGGTTAAAGCAAATTCCAGACTCGAGACCACATCTCGATTTTTCCATTTGCGTTTGTTATTTCCTTGTGAGTCCATAAGCAGTTAAAATTTCTTCCTGTAATCCAAACATTTCTGCTTCTTCTTCCGGCGTATAGTGATCATAGCCATTGATATGCAGAAAACCATGCACTGCCAAAAAGCCCATCTCCCGCTCAAAGCTGTGGCCGTATTCTTCAGCCTGCTCACGCGCCTTGTCCACTGAAATGAACAACTCGCCGATATAGGCGTCAAAATCTTCCAGCATCTCAGCTAGCTCAGGGTGGTCCAGAAAATCCTCCTCGTCAACAGCGATGTCCAGCTCAGGCTTATACTCCAAGCTAATCACATCCGTCGGCCGATCCGTATCTCTATATTCTAAGTTGAGTTCATGACTGCGCTCATTGCTGACAAAAGTCACAGCCATTTCCTTATTTTCCTTGCCCGTTTTCTGGGCCGCAAACTCCAAAATTTCCTGAGTCTGTTTAAGAATCTCTTCCGAAACCTGACCCGTTTCATCTACCATTTCGATATACATATCTTACCCGCTTTGCTAGTATTACCTTATTATATCATATTTTGGCTCACTTTAGGGAGACGAGGGCAGGGTTTTGGAAAATAGCAGAGCAGATTTGTCAACCTCTCACCGCAAAGACAAAACAGTTCTTTTTTATTTTGTCCCTCCTCGAAACTTTGCCTTTCACTACCAGCTATCATTGACAAAAAGAAAAGGCTGGGAAAACCCAACCTTGTCCTACAAGATGCTAATTGCCGGGATCGAACCGGCGACCTCATCCTTACCATGGATGCGCTCTGCCAACTGAGCTAAATCAGCGTACCTATCTAATATATCATGTAGATAGGTGCTTGTCAATATCCTTTCTCATTTTTTTGCAAAATAATCTTCCTTAGTCAGATAGTAATGAACCCGTGTCCCAATGCGGCCTTTCTGATGCTTGTCCAATGATGCGTAAGGCTCTTTATGGGAATATTTCATACCAGACTTGAACATAACCCGGCCAGATGCTGGGTTGTCCGCATCGTGCAACGCTACAAGTTTGTTCATTCCGATTTCCTCAAAAGCAAGCTTGATTACTGCGCGATTGGCCTCTGTCGTGTAGCCCTGATTCTAGTATTTTTTATTGATTACATAGCCGATAGCCGCCGTTTTTAAGTTCCAGCCTGATCTTATGCAGATCAATAGTCCCAATGAATTTGCCATTTTCTTTCAGTTCTATCCCCCAGCGCCCCAGAGGATTGGCCAGATAAAAGAGAGCGATATTATTGCGTGTTTCATCCAGGCTTTTATTTGTCTCAAAAGTATAGCGAGTATTTTCCTCATCCGAAGCATACTCAAACATCGCCGGGGCATCGTCCAAGGTCACCGGACGCAGAATCAGCCGCTCAGTTTCTAGTCTGGCATGATGAGCCAGTTTGACATAGATATTTTCCATCAGGATCTCCTAGATTTTCTTAACAGAATAGCACAATTCACTGATGAAAGCAAACCGCTCCGATTTTTTCTTGATTTTTAAAGCGTTTTCATATACAATAAAAACATCTTAAAAAAGGAGCATATTTTTTATGTTAATCGGTATTCCAAAAGAAATCAAAAACAATGAAAATCGTGTCGCTCTGACACCAGCTGGTGTTCATAGCCTCGTTGGTAAAGGCAATGAAGTGCTGATTGAGACAAATGCGGGGCTGGGATCTGGTTTTACAGATGCAGACTACCAAAAGCAAGGTGCAAAAATCGTCCCTACTGCTGCAGAAGCGTGGGCAGCCGAGCTAGTGGTTAAAGTCAAAGAACCTCTGGCAGCTGAATATGGCTTCCTCCGCGATGACCTCTTGCTCTTTACCTACCTGCACATGGCTGCCGCTCCTGAGCTAGCAGATGCTATGACAAGCGCCAAGACAACTGGTCTGGCCTACGAAACTGTCCGCGATCAAGATGGACAACTGCCACTCTTGGTACCTATGAGTGAGGTAGCTGGTCGGATGGCGGTCCAAATCGGAGCCCACTTCCTGACTAAGCGCGAAGGTGGATCCGGCGTACTTCTCGGTGGCGTACCGGGCGTTCCGAAAGGGAAAGTCACCATTATCGGTGGCGGTGTCGTTGGAACGCATGCCGCTCGTATCGCTCTAGGACTGGGTGCTCAAGTGACTATTCTGGATATCAGCGCTAAGCGTCTGTCTGTCCTAGAAGATGTCTTTGGTCATCAAATCCAGACCCTCATGTCTAATCCTTTCAATATCGAAGCTAGCGTTCGAGAGGCGGATGTCGTGATCGGCGCTGTCCTCATTCCAGGTGCTAAAGCTCCGAAACTGGTGACAGACGATATGGTTAAGCAAATGCGTCCAGGCTCTGTCATTGTAGACGTAGCCGTTGACCAGGGCGGTGTCATTGAAACAGCCGACCGCGTGACGACTCACACCGAACCTGTCTATGAAAAACACGGTGTCCTCCACTATGCAGTTGCTAATATCCCTGGTGCCGTAGCCCGCACTTCTACTATCGCTCTTACTAATGTCACTCTTCCTTATGTGGAGGCTTTAGCAGGGAAAGGCTTCAAACAAGCCATTGCAGATGACCAAGGCCTGCGCCAAGGTGTCACAACCTACCAAGGTCACATCACCAGCCAACCAGTTGCAGAAGGCCTCAACAAGGACTACACATCTATTGACGAACTCGTTTAGTTAAACATTTCGACTTTAAAATCAATCGCACAAAAAGAGCAGATTCATTTCTGCTCTTTTCGTATGTTATTAGATAAAAATCAAAGCTTTCTTTAATAATACTCCTTTAGCTTTTCTTGATTTTCTTTGAAAAATTCCTCTAGCCATTCCATACCATAGGCATGACTAAAACCTTCTAAAAGAACAGAAAAATCAATTGTATCAAAGCCTAACTTTCTCAGGTCCTCAAAGGTCTTGAATGGAGAATGAAAATCTTTGTATTTGATAATAGCTCCGATGTCTTTCAAATCCTGTTCTCTAATGCTGATCATTTTCATTCCTAGAACATATTCAATCGGAACCATTAAAACCGTTAAATGACTAAAAGTATATAGGGTCTCACATAAGTCAACTGCAGGTTGCTTGTTCATACTCGCTACATTATTATTGAGCCAAAGTTCTTCATGAGTATTGAGGTTAAATCGTTGTCCTACTCTCGCAATAATCTCGTTGATTTTTTGGTTTTCTTGGTAAAAAGCATCTACATCTTGCGTTGCTCGCAAGCCATGATGTTCCAAGACATAGCCCCCAACACAGATAATAGTCAAAGTAAGGTTGGCTTGGGCCAATTCTTGATTTAAGGCTTCAAAAACTGGTTTCATTTTATCCATGCTTATATCTCTCCATCAGCTCTTGAACATTTGTTAACTTAGCAGGTTTGTTTAAAGAAACCACATACTCATGCGTGGGAGTGTGTTCTTGTAGAGCATATTTTAGACTAACTTTTTGAAAATCTGTCAACTCTTTTGAAGCCAACAAACGTTCCACATCTTTGTCAGTCAAATAAGAACTATCTTCAAAAATAACCTTTCTAAGGTAACGAAACCAATGACTGGCATTAAACCTTGATTGCCTCGAAGCATTAATCATATAATCATACCAATCCATCTTCTACCTCTTTTCAAAAAATTATCTTTCTAGATAGTCCATTTTAATCATTTTATAAAACTTAAAAATTCTATATCATGGCTGATGTAAACTGATATTTAGTTCTCAGATTCCATTTCTGCTGGCTCAGTTATAGGCTCTTTAACAGGCGCTGGTTCATAAGCTCGGATAATCTCCGCCACCACCGGATGACGGACTACATCCTTAGATGAGAAATGCACAAAGTCAATCTGCGAGATATTTTTCAATTTCTCTTGAGCGTCAATGAGGCCGGATTTAACATTGCGAGGCAGGTCGATCTGACTGATGTCTCCATTGACAATCATCTTGGACTGGAAGCCCAGCCGTGTCAGAAACATTTTCATCTGCATGATGGTAGTATTCTGTGCCTCGTCCAGAATTACAAAGGCATCGTCCAGCGTCCGTCCCCGCATATAGGCTAGGGGAGCAATCTCAATAATCTCTCGCTCCATAAGGCGCATCGTTTGATCCTTACCCAAAATCTGATACAAGGCATCATAGACCGGACGCAGATATGGATCCACCTTTTCCTTAAGGTCACCAGGCAGAAAGCCCAGACTCTCACCAGCTTCTACCGCGGGCCTTGTGAGGATAATTCGCTTGACCTGCCCACGCTTTAGAGCAGTCACGGCCAAGGTCACCGCTAGAAAGGTCTTCCCTGTTCCAGCTGGCCCGATACCAAAGACAATATCATGATTTTTAACACTGTCCACATAGATTTTCTGACCTAGTGTCTTGACCCGAATTGGCTTGCCATAGCTGTCCTTGATAATCTCTTCTTCGTAAAGAGCTACAAACTTATCAATTTCATCATTTTTGACCATGGTAATGGCTGTCACAACATCGGGTGTGCCGATGGTCATGCCACGATTGACCAAGACCAACAGAGCCTGAATGACCTGTCGAGTCTCCTCGCAGGCAGCCTCCGTACCTAAAATCTGCACAATCTCGGTTCGGGCATGAATGGTGACCTTCAATTCCTGCTCCATCAGACGCAGATGGCGTTCATTAGAGCCAAAGAGATGAAAAGCATCATCTGGATGGCCCAGTTTCAATTCTACTGAATGTTCCTGCAAACAAAGAACCTCTCTATTTTATTTTTTTGAATGAATTATCTTTATTATATCAAAGCAAGCAGAAAATGACTATCTCTAGCCACTATCCACTTAATGGGCCTGATACTCTTCCCAAATAGCATCGAACTCGCCCAAGTTAAAGGAAAAATTTGCATGCTCCTCCAGAAAACGACTGACCTCATCAAAATCATCCGTATGCTTGGGAAAGGCTGTATCCTGAAAAGCCAAGTCCGCCAAAATAGCCTTGGGTTCCTTGCTCTTAGGATTTCGCTCTGTCATCAGCCAGCTATAAAAAGATTTTCTCATAGGTTCCTTTCATTTCTTTAAGATCGTATTTCTATAAGCATCAGCTCTAGATACGTAATTCTTTGTCCTCACACCAACTCCGTTCCGGTCGGGTCCTGCTTGATTTTACCAGCTTTCATCAGCCCACCTAGAGCTTTTTTAAACTGGCCTTTGGAAATGCCAAAGGTAGCCTTGATGTCGTCTGGTGAAGATTTATCGTTCAAGGTCATAAAGCCGCCATTACTCTCCAGATAGGTCAGAATCATCTGGGCATCGTTTTCCAGCATTTCAAATGAGCGAGGCTTAAGCGAGAGATTAAGAGTTCGGTCTATTTCACGGAAGCCAATTACCCGTGCGTCCAAGACTTGCCCTAGACGTGGCTCTGCATAACGCTCACTCGGATGAATGAAGCCCAGCATATTATTCTCCGGCAGGTAAACAAAGGTACCAGAAAGCTTAAGCCGATAAACGATGGCTGGCCAGTTTTGATTTTGCATGTTATTGTAAGCAGGACGAGCCAGACGCTGGAAATCCTCTTGATAAGCCAGTTGTCCCCAGATACGATCCTTTTTGTCAACATCCAGACGGATATAGAGGCGGTCGCCTTTCTTAGGCCAGAGTTCCTTGATTTCTGGCAAGATGTCAAGTGACACAACGATTTGCTTGTCCGGCAGACCGGTATCGACAAAGACACCTAGATCCTTTCGGACCTCCGTTACTGTTCCCCAGCCAAACTGGTCTTGGGTCGCTGTAACTTCGAGAGTTGTCAAACGAAGCTTCTGCTTCATATCGCTATAGGCAAAGCCTTTGACAGACTGCCCCAGCTCATGCGCTCCCTCTTCCTTAGAAAGAGCGTAAACCTGACCGTCCTTTTGAACAAAGTAAAAGCGATCATTTTCATCCGTGATGATACCCACGATGAAGCTGGCAAGATTTGTATTCATATAGACCTATTTTCTACCTTGCTTCTTCAAACCAGGCAAGGATTTTTGATGTTAAAACAACTCAGTCAGCCAAAGCCAACTGAGTTTTGATTCTGATAAAAATGTTAAACTTCTAAAAGTTCTTTTTCTTTGTTTGCTGTCATCTCATCGATATGTTTGACAGCATCGTCCGTTACTTTTTGAATATCCTTTTCCAAGGTCTTCAATTCGTCTTCAGTGATTTCTTTAGCTTTTTCTTGCTTCTTAGCTTCGTCCATAGCATCGCGGCGAATGTTACGGATAGCAACTTTAGCATTTTCACCGACCTTTTTCACTTCTTTAGCTAAGTCACGGCGAGTTTCCTCTGTCAGAGCTGGAATGACCAGACGAATCACAGAGCCATCGCTGGCTGGCGTAATCCCAAGGTCAGAAGCATTGAGCGCACGTTCAATGTCCTTGATAGAAGACTTGTCAAAAGGCGTCACCAAGAGAACACGCGCTTCTGGAATCGTAATCGAAGCGATTTGGTTGAGCGGAGTTTCTACTCCATAGTACTCCACATGGATGCGGTCCAAAAGGCTGGCATTGGCACGGCCTGCACGGATGCTGCCAAATTCACGAGCCAGACTTTGGTGCGAGTGGGTCATTCTTTCTTTTGCTTTTTCTACAATTGCATTTGCCATGAGTTTCTAATCTCCGTTCTTATAAATTATTTGATACTGTTGTTCCGATTTGTTCACCGATAACAACGCGTTTGATATTGCCCGGCTCATTCATGTTAAAGACAACCAAGTCAATGTCATTGTCCATAGACAGGGTCGAAGCCGTTGAGTCCATGATCCGCAGTCCCTTGCTGATGACATCCCGGTGAGTCAGCTCATCAAACTTAACAGCGGTCTTATCCTTCTTAGGATCGGCATTATAGACACCGTCCACGCCATTTTTAGCCATGAGAATCGCATCTGCTTCAATCTCTGCTGAACGTAAGGCAGCGGTTGTATCGGTTGAAAAATAAGGAGAACCAATACCTGCACCGAAAATGACGATACGGCCTTTTTCCAGATGACGAAGAGCCCGACCTCGGATGTAAGGCTCAGCTACTTGCTGCATAGCAATCGCTGTCTGCACGCGCGTATCAACACCTACCTGCTGTAGCGAATCCGCCATTACCAGCGCATTCATGACAGTGCCCAACATACCAGTATAGTCGGCCTGCACGCGGTCCATGCCCGCTTCTGCTGCCGGCTCACCCCGCCAGAGGTTTCCGCCTCCGATGACCAGAGCAATCTGAACACCCAAATCGTGAACTTCTTTGATTTCTTCCGCCATTTTCTGAACGGTTTGAATATCAATACCAACACCTTTTTCACCGGCAAGAGCTTCACCTGACAACTTAATCAAAATACGCTTATACTTAGGTTCTACCATTTTTTTACTCCTTATTTTATCTGTACTATTTTACCACATTTTGAAATTTTTATATAGTTAAATCACTGAAATTTTTCTTTTTTCCTTTTTGGGAAATAGCAGAGCAGACAAGCTCATTTCACAGAAAAACCAGCCCCATCATAAGATAGAGCTGGAAAGTGATGATTTCAATCATGCCTTGCAAGATCTGCTTACTATTCGAGAGACCGTTTCTTTTCTCGCTTAGCCAAGATTGGCAGGATGACACCCAGACTGATTAAGACGATTGGGGTCAAAATATTGGTCAAGAGAGAGAATTGCCAGCCAGCAGGGTCTGTAGCATAGTCTACTTTGGGAACCATCCCTAAAATGCAGGCAAAGGCTGTAAAGAGGAAACACCAAGCTCCGATGGCAAAACCAACTTTTGGATTTTTGGTAAATTTGTACTCTGCATTCTTGTACTTCTTCCAGGCCTTATTTAACATCATGAAGG
>JABZYU010000084.1:0-7802 GCA_015264985.1 Streptococcus sanguinis
TTATTGTGGTGTCTTTTCAAAAATATTTCTTTCAACCAAGCTATCCATCAAGAAATAAAATTTTTGCTGGATAATGTGATGGTCTTCTGATTTGAAAATATTGACCAAGCGCAGGCCTGATTTGTCAGTGATGTTGATTTTGAAACCATTCAAATCTTTATTGACGATGATTTTCAGCAGAAAACCATTTCCGCTATTGGGTACAGATTCCAACAGACGAGAGAGTTCATAGTTGCCAACCTTGCTTTCAGCGAAAGTATTGTCGCGCAAGGTGAATTTCTTGACATTTGGGTGAAGTGAATAGGTATATTCACAGTTTGCTAAGCTAACAGATGTTTGAAAGGCCATCTTATCCTCCTAAAATTTCTTTTAATTTCTTTGTAAATGATTGAATCTCTTGCAGGGTCGTTTGGTCCGAAGTACTGATTCGAATAGACTCATGCAAGCGGTTGGAATCCTTGCCGTACATAGCCTGCAGGACATGACTAGGTTGTATAGCTCCGGCTGTGCAGGCTGAGCCTGTTGAAATGGAAAATCCATTTAAATCCATTTGAAGCAGAAGCAGGTCATTTTTTTGATTAGGAAATCCCAAATTGATGACATAAGGCAAGCTGGGCTGGCTTTCATTTAAGTAAAAGTCAATGTCCGATAAGTCAGCAAGTAAGCTGTTTTTTAAGTCTTGCGCACGCTCTAGATTTTCCTCTAGATGTTCCATGCTCTCTGACAGAGTTGCCGCCATGCCTGTGATAGAGATTAGATTTTCAGTTCCGGCCCGGTGTTTTTCTTCCTGGTCACCACCATGCATGAAATTGTCAAAATCCATCTTCTCGGCATAAAGGAAGCCAACGCCTTTGGGACCATGAAACTTATGTGCTGATGCAGAGAGGAAGTCAATCCCTAGCTCGTCTGGGTAGATGGGAAGTTTACCAATTGCTTGAACAGCATCAACGTGAAAAGCAGCAGGATGTTCTTGTAGTAATTCACCAATTTCCTTAATGGGGAGCATGGCACCCGTCTCGTTATTAACCGCCATGGCAGATACAAGAATAGTGTCAGGCCTAAGAGCCTTCTTAATATCCTCTGCTCGAATCTGACCATCCACCGGCTGAACAAAAGTAGCTTCGAAGCCGAATTTATCTACTAAGTACTCTACCACTTCCAAGACGGCATGGTGCTCAATAGCAGTGGTAACAATATGCTTCCCTTGGTTCTGGTGACGAAGGGCATAGCCTTTGATAACAGTATTATTGCTTTCAGTGCCGCCTGACGTAAAAAGAATCTTATTGCTTTGAGTATGCAGAGATTGAGCAACATCCTCACGCGCCTGTCTGAGCAGTTTACTAGCCTCTCGGCCATAGCTATGCGTACTGGAAGGATTCCCAAAGACAGTCATCGTCTTGGTCATTGCTTGAATTGCAGCGGGCGACAAAGCAGTTGTAGCGGCATTATCTAAATAAATCACTCCGGTTACCTTATTTCTTTTGATAGGCAAAGAGTGGACTGACTGGTTTTCTCTCTTGAATGCGGACAATAGCATCACCAATCAGTTCACTAGCTGTAATATAGTGGAGATTCTTAGGTGTTTTTTCTTTGGTATCAACAGAGTCAGTCACAAGAATTTCCCTGATAGGAGAATCATCCAGCAATTCCGCAGCTTTATCCGCAAAGAGACCATGACTAGATACAGCATAGATTTCGACTGCGCCTTCGCGACAGACAATTTTAGCTGCTTCAGAGAAAGTCCGACCGGTATTTAAAATGTCGTCGATTAGAATAGCTTTCTTACCTTCGACATCTCCGATAATATAGCCCTCGGAGCGACCCGCCTCATCTTCGCCATAATCAATGATAGCGATAGGGGCATCCAGATATTCAGCCAAATTGCGGGCGCGTTTTACACCAGAGTTTTTAGGGCTGACGACAACGACATCATCGCCAGTAAGGCCCATGTTGCAGTAGTGTTTGGCAAAGAGTGGGATAGTGAAGAGGTTATCTACTGGGATATCAAAGAATCCTTGGACCTGCACGGCATGAAGATCCAGAGAAATCACGCGATCCACTCCAGCACCGACAAGCATATTGGCAACCAGTTTAGCTGTGATTGGCTCGCGAGGAGCAGCAGTCCGATCCTGACGGGCATATCCAAAATAAGGCATCACAACATTAATCGTATTGGCACTGGCACGCTTGCAGGCATCCACCATAATCAAGAGCTCCATCAAGTGATTATTGACAGGGAAGCTAGTAGACTGAATGATGTAAATATCATAGCCACGAACGCTTTCTTCAATGTTAATCTGAATCTCGCCGTCCGAGAATTGGCGGGAGGAAAGTTTTCCCAAAGGAACCCCAGCAGCCTCAGCGATTTTTTCAGCTATGGAATGATTGGAGTTGAGGGAAAAAAGCTTCATATTTTTTTTATCTGACATGAGTTGGACCGTCCTCTTTTTGTGTCATTTCTATAATCTAATGCTCCATGAAATTTAGATTTCAATAGTCTTTAGATTGCTACCTTTTATTTTACCAAAAAAATTAGATTATTTCAGCTATTTTGTGGTCGTTGATTTACAAGTTTTCAGAAAATCTTGCTATCTTGCTCTTACCAGGTTTGTAGTCGATCTTGTGCTGTTTTAGGAAGTTGAGGAAATTTTCTTTTCCTTTTTCGAAATCTTCAACTTCGACTTCGAGTTCGAAGTCTTTTTTGTCCAAGTAGTGACTCTCATCCAGAGCAAGGAGGCCAATTTCGTCTTCTTTTTCATAGCGGATAGTCTCTAGAGAGCCTAGAATCTTCAAGTCTTGGATAGGAATTTCTTTTTGAAGCAGTGTTTCTAAAATCTCTCCCGTAGGAAATTCATTGTTCTGCAAAATATTTTCAGTTTCTTCTGGTGTCAGGTTCTGATTAAGTTCCAAGGCTCCGACTTCTTGAGGAATCTTGAGCGTCAGCTCAGCTTCGCGATGGTTAAAAGTTCGTACTCGAAAAGCCATATGGGCGTGTCGAATACTTTGCTGATCTGAATCGATGTAGTGGTTGGTTTGGCTAATAGGCGAAATATCAGCAAAAAACTGGAGCAGACGGTCGTGCTCTTCTTTTGTCAGCATGGTTTTGAATTCAATTTCTAAGTGATTCATTTTCATATCCTTTTCTTTTTTTTGAAAGCGATTTATGTTATAATAACAGTTGTGTTTATTTTATACAAAAAATAATGATATGACAAGGTAAGTGTATGACAATAGAATGGGAAGAGTTTTTAGACCCCTATATTCAAGCAGTTGGAGAGCTGAAAATTAAGTTGCGTGGGGTGCGAAAGCAATACCGTAAGCAGCAGCGCCATTCTCCGATTGAGTTTGTGACCGGACGTGTCAAGCCGATTGAGAGCATTAAAGAAAAGATGATTCTGCGAGGTATTCGCGAGGAAAATATTGAGCAGGAGATGCAGGATATTGCAGGCTTACGGGTCATGGTTCAATTTGTCGATGATGTGGATGAAGTTTTAGAAGTCTTGCGAAATCGGACTGATATGCGGATTATTCAAGAGCGGGATTACATCAAAAACAAAAAAGCCAGTGGCTATCGGAGCTACCATGTGATTGTAGAGTATCCAGTTGATACGATTAATGGTCATAGGCTTATTCTGGCTGAGATTCAGATTCGCACCCTTTCGATGAATTTTTGGGCTACGATTGAGCATTCTTTGAATTACAAGTATAAAGGAGAATTTCCCGAGGAAATCAAATGTCGCTTGGAAACGACAGCTAATCTTGCCTATCAGCTGGATGAGGAGATGGGAGAAATCCGTGATGCTATCCAAGAGGCGCAGGCTCTTTTTGATCCTCTTCACCGTAAGTTAAATGACGGTGTAGGAAATAGTGATGATACAGATGAAGAATACAGATAAAAAAATAGCGATTATCCGCAATCGGAAAAGACAGAGCGAACAAGTTTATCAAGATTTAAAGCAGAAGCTTAAACAGAATGGCTTTATTTTAACTCCTAAGAATCCCGACATCGTGATTTCGGTAGGCGGTGACGGCATGCTGCTATCAGCTTTTCATATGTATGAAGAACAGCTGGATCGGGTCCGCTTTGTTGGTGTGCATACAGGACATCTCGGCTTCTATACGGACTACCGTGATTTTGAATTGGATAAGCTAGTCGAAAATCTTAAACTGGATACTGGTGCTCAGGTTTCTTATCCAATTTTAAATGTGAAAATTACTTTTGAAAATGGTGATACACGCACCATTCGTGCTTTAAACGAAGCAACAATCAAGCGTTCGGATCGGACTATGGTAGCTGATGTCATTATCAATCGGGTTCATTTCGAGCGTTTCCGAGGAGATGGGATTTCCGTTTCTACTCCGACAGGCAGCACAGCCTATAACAAATCTCTGGGCGGAGCAGTATTACATCCGACGATTGAAGCCTTGCAAGTGACAGAAATTGCCAGTCTCAACAATCGGGTTTATCGGACTTTAGGATCTTCGGTCATTGTTCCTAAAAAGGATAAGATTGAGTTAGTGCCGACCCGCAGTGACTATCATACTATTGCGGTCGATAATCAGACTTTCTCTTTCAAAAACATTGTTCGCATTGAGTATCAGATTGACAATCACAAGATACATTTTGTGGCTTCGCCAAGCCATACCAGCTTTTGGAATCGTGTCAGAGACTCCTTTATTGGAGAGTGCCAGGAATGAGGTTTGAGTTTATTGCTGATGAGCATGTCAAGGTAAAGACTTTTTTGAAGCGACACGAAATTTCCAAAGGCCTCTTGGCTAAGATAAAATTTTCCGGCGGAAACATTCTCGTCAACCATCAACCTCAGAACGCTGTTTATCTCTTGGATATTGGCGATAGGGTGACGATTGATATCCCGTCTGAAAAGGGATTTGAGAGTCTGAAGGCTGTTGATAAGGACTTGTCTGTCATCTATGAAGATGAGCATTTCTTGGTTTTGGATAAGCCGGCAGGGGTGGCTAGTATTCCCAGTGTTAACCATTCCAATACTATGGCTAATTTCGTCAAGGCTTACTATATTCGTCAGGGCTATGAAAACCAGCAGGTGCATATCGTGACGCGTCTGGATAAGGATACAAGTGGGCTCATGCTCTTTGCCAAGCATGGCTATGCTCATGCCAGATTGGACAAACAGTTGCAGAAGAAGCTGATAGAAAAGCGCTATTACGCTCTAGTTCGGGGGACTGGTGACTTAGAAGAGCAAGGAGAGATTATTGCTCCGATTGGGCGTAATCCTGAGAGTATCATTACGAGGCGCGTGACAAAGGATGGCAAGTATGCTCATACCAGTTACAAGGTCATAGAGCAGTTCGGAGATGTCTATCTGGTGGATATCCGTCTTCATACTGGGAGGACTCATCAAATCCGCGTTCATTTTTCACATATTGGCTTTCCGCTTTTGGGTGACGACCTTTATGGAGGGAGTTTGGAACACGGAATAGAGCGCCAAGCTTTACATTGTCATTCTTTGAAATTTTATAACCCTTTTAGCGGACAGGAAGTTGAGCGTGCCAGTCCTTTGCCAGAAGATTTTAAACAAGTTATTGAGAAATTAAAAGATTAAGAGATAAAGGAGTTTTAAGAAGCATGAAAATTTTTGATTCAATTCGTGAAGCCTTGAAGGATAAGGAAGTAAAGATTGTCTTGCCAGAGGGTGAGGAGCCACGGATTTTGCAAGCAACTAAACGCTTGGTGAAAGAAACCGATATTACACCAGTTCTTTTGGGAAATCCTGATAAAATACGTATTTATCTGGAAATTGAGGGAGTAAAAGAAGGGTATCAGGTTATTGATCCTTCAAACTGTTCCTGCTTTGAAGAACTGGTAGAAGCATTCGTCGAGCGTCGTAAAGGGAAAATCACTGCAGACGAAGCACGTCAGTTGCTCAAGGAAGATGTCAACTACTTTGGGGTTATGTTGGTTTATCTTGGCAAGGTTCAAGGGATGGTGTCTGGCGCGATTCACTCCACAGCAGCGACTGTTCGGCCGGCTCTCCAAATCATCAAGACCCTGCCTTGGGTTTCTCGTACTTCAGGAGCCTTCCTCATGGTGCGTGATGACGAACGCTACATTTTCAGTGACTGTGCCATCAATATCGATCCAGATGCCAATGTTTTGGCGGAGATTGCTGTTAACTCAGCCCTAACAGCGCAGATTTTTGGTATTGATCCTAAAGTTGCAATGCTCAGCTATTCGACCAAAGGCTCTGGTTTCGGAGAAAAGGTTGATAAGGTTGTAGAAGCGACTAAGTTGGCTCAGGAAATGCGTCCAGACTTGGCTATCGATGGTGAATTACAGTTTGATGCAGCTTTCGTTCCTGCAACAGCTGAACTGAAAGCACCTGGCAGCCCTGTGGCCGGTCAAGCGACTGTCTTTGTCTTCCCAAGTATCGAAGCTGGGAATATCAGCTACAAAATGGCAGAGCGTTTGGGCGGATTTTCAGCAGTAGGTCCTATCTTGCAGGGCCTTAACCATCCAGTTAACGACCTTTCTCGAGGCTGTAATGCGGATGACGTATACAAACTGACTTTGATTACAGCCAGTCAGGCTGTTGGTCATTATTAAACGATAGGAAACAATTGGAGGGCATAAGCTCTCCTATTTTTCTTGCCTTATGCTATACTAGATTTATGTTAGATTTGAAAGAATACGGAATTGAGATGTGGGAGGCAGATAAAATTGCCTCTTTTAGAGAGAAATTATTAACTTGGTATGATGAAAACAAACGTGACTTGCCTTGGC
This sequence comes from Streptococcus sanguinis, assembly GCA_015264985.1. GTDB lineage: Bacteria > Bacillota > Bacilli > Lactobacillales > Streptococcaceae > Streptococcus > Streptococcus sanguinis_S. The sequence continues at coordinate 6,761 of JABZYU010000084.1, forward strand.
GCAGAACAAATGATCCTTATCATATCTGGGTTTCTGAGATTATGCTGCAGCAGACTCGGGTGGATACGGTGATTCCTTACTATGAGCGCTTTCTTGACTGGTTTCCGACTGTAGCTGATTTAGCGCAGGCACCAGAGGATAGACTGCTCAAGACTTGGGAAGGGTTGGGCTATTATTCACGGGTGAGAAATATGCAAAAAGCAGCCCAGCAGATAATGACGGATTTCGCTGGAAAATTTCCTGATAGCTATGAAGGAATTGCTAGTCTCAAAGGGATTGGTCCTTATACGGCTGGTGCTATTGCTAGTATTGCCTTTGGCCTAGCCGAGCCTGCGGTAGACGGCAATGTCATGCGGGTGCTGAGTCGATTATTTGAAGTTGATTTAGATATTGGCCAACCTAGCAATCGGAAGGTATTTCAGGCTATGATGGAGATTCTGATTGATCCAGGCAGACCTGGAGATTTTAATCAAGCGCTGATGGATCTGGGGTCAGATATCGAAGCTCCTGTTAATCCTCATCCAGAAGACAGTCCTGTAAAGGAGTTCAGCGCAGCTTATTTGCATGGAACAATGGATAAATACCCAATCAAAGCCCCTAAAAAGAAGCCGGTTCCGGTCTATTTGCAGGGCTTGATTATCGAAAACGAACAGGGACAGTTCTTGCTTGAAAAGAATGAGGCTGCTGGCTTGTTATCAGGTTTTTGGCATTTTCCCTTGATTGAAATCGAGGAATTTCAAACTGAAAATCAGATGTCCCTTTTTGAAGTGGCAGAAAATCAGCCAAGTCTGGACTTGTCTCCTCAAGAAAGCTTTGAGCAGGATTATGATTTGATTGTTGATTGGCAGCAGCAGTCCTTTTCAAAAGTACAGCATGTTTTCAGTCATCGCAAGTGGCATATCCAGCTGGCTTATGGCCGAGTTAAGGATAGCCAGATCGCAGCTGATGGAGAGGTCTTGTGGCTTCATCCAGAAGATTTTGGCAATTACCCCTTTGCCAAACCCCAGCAGAAGATGTGGGAGGCTTTTCAGGAAGCTAGAAA
>JABZYU010000085.1:0-7779 GCA_015264985.1 Streptococcus sanguinis
GGCCGTTATCAGAAAAATCGCTGCTGCTATAAAGAGGAAGGACAAAAACCAAAAAAGATGCTTGGTCTGAACCTTTTCCAACAGGGGCCGGATTAAAAAGAGGCTGAGGAGAAAAAGTAAGAGTATAGGGTAGAAATACCAAGGATTACTGACGAATTGGACCCCTTCAGCAATCCTTAAAGGGATGTAAGTATGGGACAGCAGAATCTGTCCAGACAGGAAAAGCAAGGCAATCGCAGTCATGGTCAGAATCAGGAAGTAGCCCAGGTTGAAGATGGTATTAGAAAATTGCTTCATGAGGACCTGACCTCCACCTTGACGAAATAGCGGTCTTCTCCCAGCTCAATCAGCTCGACTGGTTGGGGATAAAATCGATCCATGACCTCTTTTTGAAAAATTTCTTTTTTAGAACCTTGGGCTATGATTTCACCTTCTTTCAGGAGCAGGACATGATCCATAGCAGCAGTGATTTCCTCTACATGGTGGGTGACATAGAGGATGGTTGGAGCTTGGTCCATCTGTGTAATCTTACCAATCTGATCCAGCAGGCGCTCGCGGGCAAAGAGATCCAGACCGCTGGTCGCTTCGTCTAGGATAAGTAGTTCTGGCTTTTCCATGAGACTGCGTGCAATCAGCAGGAGCTGCTTTTCCCCTTGAGACAGACTGATGTAGCTTCGGCCAATCAATTCTTGCCCGCCAATGGAAGCCAGCATTTCCCTAGCTTGGTCCAGCTCCTCTTGCCCGTAAGGAGCGTAGAGAATACTGCTTTTATACTTGCCTGTCAGGACGATTTCTTCAGCTGTGAGACGGCTGGGCAGGCGTTCAGCAATGAAGGAGCCAACTACTCCAATCTTAGTTCGCAGTTGAGGAATGTCGCCGGCGCCAAATTCTGTACCGAGAACCGTCACCTTGCCCTTAGTCTTCCAATGCTCAGCCATGAGCAAGCGCAGGAGAGTAGACTTTCCAGAACCGTTGAGACCGAGAATAGCCCAATGCTCCCCCTTTTTCACCTGCCAGTTGAGATCTTTTAAGATGGTTCGGCCTTGTTTAGCCAAGCTCACATTTTCCAGTTTGATAATCTTTTCCATTTTTACTCTTTCTTTCGTTAAATCTCCTTTATTATAACAAAATTTATGGTAAAATAACTGATAGGAGGAGTCAAATGTTTCATAAAAGTAAGCTGATGTTTTGGACCAGTGAGGTCCTTTTGCTAACGATTATCTTCTTTATCTGGCGCCAAATGGGGGATATGATAACCCCGATTGTTAGCGTTGTGAATACCATCTTGATTCCCTTTCTTGTGGGAGGATTTCTTTATTATATTACGAATCCGCTGGTGAAATTTCTCCAGGACAAGCTCAAAATCAACCGAATGATTGGGATTCTGATCACGCTCAGCCTTTTGTTTGGCTTAATTGCTTTGGGCGTTATTTACCTCTTGCCGATTTTGATTAATCAGCTGAGCAGTTTGATTAATTCAACGCAAGGACTTTATTGGGAAATTCAAAGTTTTGTTAATCAATTATCTAAAAATCCGCTCTTTCGAAATCTGAATATCCAGTCCACCATCCAGCAGCTCAATCTGTCTTATGTGGATATTCTGCAGAATATTCTCAACAGTGTGACCAACAGTCTGGGTAGTGTTCTGTCAGCAGTCGTCAATACGCTGATGATTTTGATTATGACACCGATTTTCTTGGTTTACTTCCTCATGGACGGCCATAAGCTTTTGCCCATGCTGGAGCGGACAGTCCTCAAGCGCGATAAGCTCAATATCTCTAGTTTGCTGACTAATCTCAATGCTACTGTTGCCCGCTATATCAGCGGAATTTCAATCGATGCCCTGATTATCGGTGCTCTGGCCTATATTGGCTATAGCGTGATTGGGCTCAAGTACGCTTTGGTCTTTGCTATTTTCTCCAGTCTGGCTAATCTGATTCCTTATGTAGGACCGAGTATCGGCTTGATTCCCATGGTCATTACGTATGCTTTTACCGATCCTCAGAAGATGGTGGCGGCCTTGATTTACATGTTGATTATCCAGCAGGTCGATGGTAATATCCTCTACCCCCGTATCGTTGGCGGTGTGATGAAGGTCCATCCTATTACCATCATGGTGCTCTTGCTCTTATCCAGCAATATCTATGGTGTGCTGGGGATGATTGTGGCAATCCCGACCTATTCTATCCTCAAGGAAATCGCCAAGTTCTTGGCTAACCTCTATGATAATCACAAGGAAGCCCAGCAGCAGAAGAAGAACGAAGAGTTTGGGATTATTAATAAATAAGGATGAGTTTGGAAATCGATTGATTCCAGAGTCTCGATACCAGAAAATAAGACGGAAGGAAGGCCTTCCGTCTTATTTTCATTTCCTGTGCACTAAATTTAAAAATATGATATAATCAGATTTACCTATACTTTTCGAGGAGAAAGAATCAATGGAAGACCCTGGCAGTCAGAATATTTTATGGCAAGCCTTACTACTGTTTATATTGACTTTGTTAAATGCCTTTTTCTCAGCAGCTGAGATGGCAATGGTATCGCTCAATCGAGCGCGTGTGGAGCAAAAGGCTGAAGAGGGGGACCTCAAGTATATCCGTCTCTTGGCAGTCTTAGAAAGCCCCAATAACTTCTTATCAACTATTCAGGTTGGGATTACAGTTATCAATATCCTGTCTGGGGCCAGCTTTGCGGATAATCTGGGAAAACTGTTCTCTTCTTGGATGGGAAATTCCGAAACAGCACGTGCTATCGGAACTTTCTTGGCTTTGGTTCTATTGACCTATATTTCTATTGTTTTGGGCGAGCTTTATCCTAAGCGCATTGCCATGAACCTGAAAGACAATCTAGCTGTGCGGGCTGCTCCGGTTATTATCTTTCTTGGCAAGATTGTCAGCCCCTTCGTCTGGTTGCTGTCAGCGTCGACTAATCTACTGAGTCGGATAACCCCGATGAAGTTTGATGATGCAGACGAAAAGATGACTCGGGATGAGATTGAATATATGCTGACCAATAGTGAGGAGACCTTAGATGCAGATGAGATTGAGATGCTGCAAGGGATTTTCTCTCTGGATGAACTGATGGCGCGTGAACTGATGGTGCCTCGGACGGATGCCTTTATGGTGGACATTCAGGACGATACCAAGGAAATCATCGAAAGCATTCTCAAACAGAGCTTCTCGCGGATTCCTGTTTATGATGGGGATAAGGACAATGTCATCGGTCTGATTCATACCAAGCGACTGCTTAATGAAGGATTCATCAATGGTTTTGACAATATCGTTCTGCGCAAGATCCTGCAGGAGCCGCTCTTTGTCCCGGAAACCATGTTTGTCGATGATTTGCTCAAGGAGCTGCGCAATACGCAAAATCAAATGGCGATTCTTTTGGATGAGTATGGCGGTATGGCTGGTCTGGTCACGCTGGAAGACCTCTTGGAGGAGATTGTCGGTGAGATCGACGATGAGACTGACAAGGCTGAAATTGAAGTCCATGAAATCGGTGAGAATACCTACATCGTATTAGGAACCATGACCCTCAATGACTTTAATGAATATTTTGAAGTTGAAATTGAAAGCGACGATGTGGATACGATAGCTGGTTATTACTTGACTTGTGTAGGGACTATTCCAGATCCGAAAGAACGCATTAGCTACGAAGTCGAAAGTCAAAATAAGCTACTCATTTTGACCAATGACAAGGTTAAAAATGGCCGTGTTACGAAGGTTAAGGTTGAAATTTCTGACATTATTGAAGAAGCAGAAAAGGCTGAGAAATAAACTCAGCCTTTTAAGTTTCTTTCAAGTTTTTTATAAGTCTGTCTTAAGTTTCTGGGATTATACTAATAGCATCAAAATAGAAATGAGGACAGTCCAATGACATCTAAAGTTACCCTATATGATAAGCAAGTATTGACATTCCCTCAGGCGCAAAAGCAGGAAAGGAAGTAATAAGAATCAGTAACGTTTAAAAAGCAGCAGAAGCCCTTAACTAATTTTTTCATATAAATCTCCTAAAACAAGTAAAAAAGAAATTTTGAGGCTCTTTGTCGCTCCAAAACAAAGCAGCCTTAGACCACTCATAAAAGAAACCACCTCTGCCAGCTGGAAGGCAGGGGTGGTTTTGTGGTCTGGATGGGGAACTCAAGGTTATTATTTCTGACGCTTAGCAAAATCCACAAAGCGAAATTTGTCTAGCTTGTGACGGCTCTCGGTATATTGAAACTGGCGGCCGTCTGCCAGATAGACCTGGGATTTGACAGAGACGACCTGCTGGTCCTTGCCTAGGTCCATGAGAATCTGGTCTCGGTCATTGGCGTGATCAATGGTAAATTCCTTCTTGGCATAAGCGATATTGAGCTTTAAGTCATTTTCTAAATAGGCATAAATGGACTGCTCAGCGATTTCCCTTGTCAAGTTAGGGACGATGCCCTTGTCTAAATAGTCAATATCTAATACAGAGGCGACTTGGTCTACAACGCGCTGACGGACGATTCGCCAAACCAGTCGGTAGGGAGGGAAGCCAGTGATGTCGGATAGTTTCTGATCTACGGTAATCTTTTCCAAGCTGACAACATTGGTTTTGGACTGCATATTATTCTGCTTGACTACTTCTTGATAGCTGGTCAGCTTAGACACAGGAAAGTCAAACTGTTCATGCTTGATGACTTTGGAACCCTGTCCGCGGATCTTTTCAATCAATCCTTCTTCCTGCAACAGAGCCAGAGCCTTGCGAACAGTGTCTCGGCTAACTTGGTAGTCTTCTGTCAGCTGATGTTCGCTGGGCAAGAAGTCTCCGACTGCATAACGTTCTTCTAAAATATCTTTCTCAATCTGTTTGAACAATTGTTTGTATTTTTTCATCATAAACTCCACTTGTTTTCTTTTTCGCATACAACCTAGAAAATTTTATCAAAAATGAGGGCTTTTTTCAACAAACAACTTGCCTACATCTTTGAAATCGATTACAATAATTTGTAGAGATGTGTTGAAAAACTAACTCGTAAAAAATATAAGGAGAGTGCTGGATTCTCATTCAGCCAGTAGTCAAATGGGAAAATTTGAGAAGGAAGCCAAAGATCTGCTAGACGCAATCGGCGGCAAAGAGAATGTCACAGCAGTTAACCACTGTGCAACGCGGATGCGCTTTGTACTTGGCGATGATAAAAAGGCAAATGTCAAGGCCATTGAGGCAATCCCAGTGGTCAAGGGAACTTTCACAAATGCTGGGCAATTCCAAGTTATCATTGGAAATGATGTGCCAATCTTTTACAATGACTTCACTGCTGTATCAGGTATTGAAGGAGTATCAAAAGAAGCAGCCAAGTCTGCTGCCAAGAGCAAGCAAAATCCCCTTCAGCGGGTTATGGCCACTCTGGCGGAAATTTTTACACCCTTGATTCCAGCCTTGATTGTCGGAGGGTTAATCCTTGGCTTCCGCAATGTTCTTGAGGGCGTGCATATTGAAGCTTTGGGTAGAAAGATTGTTGACGGAGTTGCACAAGTAAAAAATGGACAGCCGGTTTATAATACAATTGTTGATGTATCTAAATTCTGGAGCAATGTCAACGACTTTCTTTGGCTGCCGGCACAAGCAGTCTTCCACTTCTTACCAGTGGGGATTACTTGGTCTATCTCCCGTAAGATGGGAACCAGTCAGATTCTTGGGATTGTCTTAGGGATTTGTTTGGTTTCTCCACATTTGCTGAATGCTTATGATGTAGCCAATACCTCTAAAGCTGTGATTGCTAAAGACTACACTTGGTATTTTGGGATACTTGAGTTTCACAAATATGGTTACCAAGGTCAGGTCATTCCGGCTCTCTTGTCTGGTCTGTCTCTCTCATACTTAGAAATTTTCTGGCGTAAACGGATTCCGGAAGTGATTTCTATGATTTTTGTTCCTTTGCTTTCTCTGCTTCCAGCTCTGATTTTGGCCCACACGATTTTAGGTCCTTTTGGCTGGTGGGTTGGACAAGGCATGTCTAAGTTTGTATTTCTTGGTTTGACAGGATCGTTCAAATGGTTGTTTGGTGCAGTATTTGGTGCTCTTTATGCTCCGTTTGTGATTACAGGTCTTCACCATATGACCAATGCCATTGATACACAGTTAGCCAATGATTATGGTGGAACAGCTCTTTGGCCTATGATTGCTCTGTCTAATATTGCTCAAGGTTCAGCTGTATTTGCCTACTATCTCATGCATCGTCGTGATGAAAGAGAGGCACAAATTTCGCTTCCAGCAACCATTTCTGCTTACCTAGGAGTTACTGAGCCAGCTCTCTTCGGGGTCAACGTCAAGTACGTTTACCCATTTGTTGCGGGGATGATTGGTTCGTCTATTGCCGGAGTCTTGTCCCTTAGCTTTAATGTTACAGCAACTGGTATTGGTGTCGGAGGCTTACCAGCTATCCTTTCTATTCAAGCAAACTATTGGCTTCCTTTCCTTCTAGTTATGCTTGTAGCAATCCTTGTACCAATGTTCCTGACTTTCTTCTTCCACAAGACAGGCTTCTTGACGAAGACAGAGGAAGATCCAGAATTGCAAGCAGAATTTGCAGCTCAGGAAGAGGCAGAATTTGCCGGGGCATCCAAAGCCGAGTCATCTCCAGAGGTGCAAGCAGCTGATTCATCAGCTCCTGTAACGATTACTAGTCCGCTGGCAGGAGAAGTCAAAGAATTGAGCCAAGCAACAGATCCTGTCTTTGCACAAGGTTTGATGGGGCGTGGAGTTGTCATTGTTCCTAGCCAAGGTGAGTTGGTTTCACCAGTCAATGGTAGAGTAACAGTCTTCTTCCCAACCAAGCATGCCATCGGCATCTTGTCAGATGAAGGTGTTGAAATCCTGATGCATATCGGAATGGACACTGTTAATCTGGAGGGCAAAGGCTTTGAAGGTTATGTGTCTCAGGGAGATAAGGTCAAGGCAGGCGACAAACTCATTTCCTTTGATATAGACATGATCAAGAAAGCAGGCTATGTAACAGAAACACCAGTCATCATTACGAACTCAGACAAGTATCAGGTGGAGGAACTTGAACAACTTCCTCGGGTAGTTGAGCGAGGCAATCAGTTGATGAACGCTCAGCCACTTTAAAGAAAAATGAAATGACTTATAGAAAGGGACGGTGCTTTAAAATCTGTCCCTTTTCTCAAAAAAGGAGAAAATATGACACTTGATAAAACAAAGGTTGTCTACCAAATTTATCCAAAATCTTTTAAAGACACGACTGGCAATGGTTTGGGAGATTTTCGTGGGATTATTGAAAAACTTCCCTACTTGAAAGAGCTGGGAGTGGACATGATCTGGCTCAATCCTTTCTATCCGAGTCCGCAGAGGGACAATGGTTATGATATTTCTGACTATACTGCAGTTGACCCTATCTTTGGAGATATGGCGGATTTTGAAGAGATGGTCAAGGTCGGCCAGCAGCATGGTATTGACTTTATGCTAGACATGGTTCTTAACCATTGCTCGATTGAACATGAGTGGTTCCAAAAGGCACTGGCTGGGGAGTCCTACTATCAGGACTTCTTTATCCTGCGGGATGAGCCGACGGACTGGCTGTCCAAGTTTGGCGGCAGCGCCTGGGCTCCATTTGGCGATACGGGCAAATATTATCTGCATCTCTATGATGTCACTCAAGCTGATCTTAACTGGCGCAACCCCAATGTTCGTCAAGAACTCTTCAAGGTGGTGAATTTTTGGCGGGACAAAGGGGTCAAAGGCTTCCGCTTTGATGTCATCAATGTGATCGGTAAAGATGAGGTGCTGACGGAC
>JABZYU010000086.1:0-7681 GCA_015264985.1 Streptococcus sanguinis
ACGACATCGTCTTGAATGGCTATGAAATTGGCGGTGGGAGTCTGCGGATTCATGACCGGAAGGCTCAGGAAGCTATGTTTGAGCTTTTAGGCATGAGCCGAGAAGACTATGAGCGGGACTTTGGTTTCTTCCTGGAAGCCTTAGAATACGGCTTCCCACCACACGGCGGCTTGGCTCTAGGCTTGGATCGTCTAGTTATGATCTTGGCTGGGGAAGAAAATATCCGCCAAGTCATCGCTTTTCCGAAAAATGGTACTGGCTTTGACCCTATGCTGGAAAGTCCGAGTTTGGTTGACCCAAGCCAGCTCAAAGAACTGCATTTGGAATTGAAGAATTAGCCTGAAATATGGTAAAATGAAATGATGCGAATTCCTGAAGAATGGCAGGAAGAAGCTGAAGAAAAGAGCTAGTGGATGGCAAATAAATCAGCGTTCCTAGCTTGTCAAAGTAAAGGTGAGCTGAAGCTTGGAAATATAGATGTCATCTAGAAATTCTTATTTTCAGTCGCTAAAGCTCACATATCTTATGAAAGGAATCAGAGATGAAGATTACTCAAGAAGAAGTAAGTCACGTAGCAAAGTTGTCAAAACTGGCTTTTTCACCAGAAGAAACTGCTGAGTTTGCGACGACCTTAACCAAGATTGTTGACATGGTCGAATTGCTCAATGAAGTGGACACGGAGGGTGTGCCTTTCACTTCTAATGTAGCTGCCAATATCAACTATATGCGAGAAGATGTGGCTCAGCCAGGCTGGAACCGGGAAGAGCTTTTCCAAAATGTACCTGAAAAAGAGCGGGGCTACATCAAAGTGCCTGCCATCCTAGATGACGGAGGAGATGCCTAATGACTTTTAATCACAAGACTATTGAAGAGTTGCATGATTTGCTGGTCAAGAAAGAAATTTCTGCGGTAGAGTTAACTCAGGCAACTTTGGCAGATATCAAAGAACGTGAAGCAGCTGTGGACAGCTTCATTACTGTCAGCGAAGAGGAGGCTTTGGCTCAGGCTGCGGCTCTAGATGCCAAGGGTATTGATGCAGACAATCTTATGAGCGGCATTCCACTGGCAGTTAAGGACAATATCTCAACCAAGGGAATGTTGACGACGGCTGCTTCTAAGATACTCTACAATTACAAGCCGATTTTCGATGCGACTAGTGTAGAGAAGCTTTACGGTAAGGACATGATTATCGTTGGTAAGACCAACATGGACGAGTTTGCCATGGGGGGATCCAGCGAAAACTCTTACTTTAAGACGACTAAGAATGCTTGGGACAGCAGCAAGGTTCCTGGTGGATCATCTGGTGGTTCAGCGACAGCTGTTGCCTCTGGTCAGGTTCGTCTGTCACTGGGTTCAGATACGGGGGGTTCTATTCGTCAACCGGCTTCCTTTAACGGTGTAGTCGGCCTCAAGCCAACCTACGGTCGGGTTTCTCGTTTTGGTCTCATTGCTTTTGGTTCTTCTTTAGATCAGATTGGGCCTTTCTCTCAGACAGTTAAGGAAAATGCTCAACTTTTGAATGTTATTTCTGGTAATGATCCTAAGGACTCTACATCATCACAAGAAGCAGTGTCAGACTTTACCAGCAAGATTGGCCAAGACATCAAGGGTATGAAGATTGCCCTGCCTAAGGAATACATGGGTGAGGGAATTGACAGCAAGGTCAAGGAAACGATTCTGGCAGCGGCGAAGCACTTGGAAAGTCTAGGAGCTATCGTTGAAGAAGTTAGCCTGCCTCACAGCAAGTACGGCGTGGCAGTTTACTATATTATTGCTTCTTCTGAAGCCAGCTCTAACCTGCAACGTTTTGACGGTATTCGCTATGGCTACCGCGCAGAAGGTATTGAAAATCTAGAAGATGTCTATGTTAAATCTCGCAGTGAAGGCTTTGGTGAAGAGGTGAAACGCCGCATCATGCTGGGAACTTTCAGTTTGTCATCTGGTTACTACGATGCTTACTTCAAGAAAGCTGGTCAGGTTCGGACCTTGATTATGCAAGATTTTGCCAAGGTATTTGAAAAATATGACTTGATCTTAGGTCCAACCGCACCAACTGTTGCTTATGATTTGGGTAGTCAAAATCAAGATCCAGTGGCTATGTATCTGGCTGACCTTTTGACCATTCCAGTCAATCTGGCTGGCCTACCGGGCATTTCAATCCCAGCTGGCTTTGCAGATGGTCTTCCTGTCGGCTTGCAGCTGATTGGGAACCACTTCGATGAAGCGACCATCTATCAGGCAGCCGCAGCATTTGAAGCGACGACTGACTATCACAAACAGCAGCCAGTTATCTTTGGAGGTGAAAAATAATGAACTTTGAAACAGTTATCGGACTGGAAGTCCATGTTGAATTGAAGACCAATTCAAAAATTTTCTCACCGGCTCCAGCTCACTTCGGTGAAGATCCCAATGCCAACACCAATATCATTGACTGGTCCTTCCCAGGTGTTCTGCCTGTTATGAATAAAGGTGTTATCGACTATGGTATCAAGGCTGCTCTGGCTTTGAACATGGATATTCACCAGAAGATGCACTTTGACCGCAAGAATTACTTCTATCCGGACAATCCAAAAGCCTATCAAATTTCTCAGTTTGATGAGCCGATTGGCTACAATGGCTGGATTGAGATTGAACTAGAAGACGGCACGACCAAGAAAATCCGTATCGAGCGGGCCCACTTGGAAGAAGATGCCGGAAAGAATACCCACGGTAGCGATGGCTACTCTTATGTGGACCTCAACCGCCAAGGGGTGCCTCTGATTGAGATTGTATCTGAAGCGGATATGCGCAGTCCAGAAGAAGCTTATGCCTATCTGACTGCCCTCAAGGAAATCATCCAGTACACGGGCATTTCGGATGTCAAGATGGAAGAGGGCTCCATGCGAGTTGATGCTAATATTTCCATTCGTCCTTACGGCCAGGAAGAATTTGGTACCAAGACTGAGCTGAAAAACCTTAACTCCTTCAACTTTGTTCGCAAGGGTCTGGCTTTTGAGGAAAAACGTCAGGCAGAAATCCTGCGCAGTGGTGGTCAAATCCGTCAGGAAACCCGTCGTTATGACGAAGCGACTGGCGAAACCCTGCTCATGCGGGTTAAGGAAGGTTCAGCGGACTACCGTTATTTCCCAGAGCCTGATTTGCCAATCTTTGAGATTGAGGATGCTTGGATTGAGCAAGTACGTAGCAGTCTGCCAGCCTTTCCAAAAGAGCGCCGGGCTAAGTATGTGGGAGACTACGGTCTGTCTGATTACGATGCCAAGCAGTTGACAGCGACCAAGGCTGTGTCAGACTTCTTTGAAGCAGCTCTTGCAGCAGGCGGTGACGCCAAGGCTGTCTCTAACTGGCTTCAAGGGGAAGTGGCTCAATACCTCAATGCCGAAGGCAAGACCATCTCTGAGATTGAGCTAACACCTGAGAACCTGACTGAGATGATTGCTCTGATTGCAGACGGAACGATCTCCTCTAAGATCGCTAAGAAGGTCTTTGTCCATCTAGCTAAAAACGGTGGCTCTGCCAAGGAATATGTGCAAAAAGCAGGCCTGATTCAAATCTCAGACCCTGCGCAGCTTCTGCCAATCATCCAAGAAGTATTTGCCAACAATGAAAAAGCTATCAATGACTATAAGGGCGGCAATAAGAATGCGGCCAAGTCACTGATCGGTCAGCTCATGAAGGCCACCAAGGGTCAAGCCAACCCACAAGTAGCACAAAAACTGCTCAATGAAGAGTTGGAGAAATTGTAGAAATAAGTAGAAAACCAGTCAAGAGGCTGGTTTTTTATCTTTTCTTTAGCCATCAGTTGTGTTAAAATAATAGAAAAAACAAAGGAGTCTTTTATGTCAGAAATTAAAATTAAACGCGAGACAGGTTTTGTAGGGATTATTGGGAAGTTTCCAATCTTTATCAATGGTCAGAAAGTTGGCGCAATCAAAAACGGAGAAGAGGCTGTTTTTCCAATCGCAGCTAATGAAGCAGAAGTCCGTGCTGGATCTGCTCCTATGAAAACTAAGCCAGTGACAGTTAAATCAGGGCAAACCTTGCTGATTGAAACAAATTTTACTAATTTTTCTATTTGCTTGGGAACTTTAGTAGTTGCTTTTCTATTTGGTGGATTGCTTCGTGCGATTCTCTTGATTCTTTCTATTGTTTTAATGTTCCTTCTTCCTTTCTACTCAGCTAGAATTGCAGAATAAACTTGAGACCAGCTGATGCTGGTTTTTTGTATGTTATTTTTTGAAAATGTAACTAATCTTTTGACAAGATTTTTGAAAGGGTTTACAATAAAACTAACAAATTATAAAGCGAGGTATGTTTATGGCAAAAATGAATGCTGCGCGTTGGTATGGCGCTAAAGATGTTCGTATTGAAGAAGTGGATGTACCGGAAGTCAAACCACATCAGGTTAAAATTGCGGTCAAGTTCACAGGAATCTGTGGAACTGACCTGCATGAATATCTGGACGGACCGATTTTTATTCCGACAGAAACAGAGCATGTCTACTCTGGCCAGAAAGCGCCTGTAACTTTGGGACATGAGTTTGCTGGGGAAATTGTTGAGGTAGGCAGTGCAGTGACACGAGTCAAGGTTGGCGATCGGGTGACAGTTGAGCCCATTTTGGCTAAGCATAATCTTGTCGGTGATTATAATCTGGACCCTAATCTAAACTTTGTCGGTTTGGCGGCAGACGGTGGTTTTGCCAAATACTGTGTTTTGGACGGAGACATTGTTCACAAAGTTCCAGACAGCCTTAGCTATGAGCAGGCAGCCTTGACAGAACCTGCTGCTGTGGCTGTTTACGCGGTCCGTCAGTCAGCTCTTAAGACGGGCGATACAGCGGTTGTCTTCGGTTTGGGACCAATCGGGCTCTTGATTATTGAGGCTTTGCGGGCAGCCGGTGCCTCTAAGATTTATGGAGTTGAATTATCTCCAGAACGCCAAGCCAAGGCAGAGGAGCTTGGGGCCATCATTGTGCGACCAGAAGAAGGCGAAGATGTAGTAGCTGCTATTCAGCGTTTAACTGGTGGTGGGGCAGATGTGTCTTATGAAGTGACTGGGGTGCCGGTTGTGCTGGGACAAGCTTTAGCTGCTGTCCACAAGGCCGGAGAATGTATGGTGGTTTCTATCTGGGAACGAGAAGCTAGCATCAACCCTAATGAATTTGCCATTCAAGAAAAAACGCTCAAGGGTATTATCGCCTATCGGCATATTTTCCCTAAGGTGCTGGAGCTGATGGAGCAGGGTTATTTCTCTGCTGACAAGCTTGTGACCAAGAAGATTAAGCTAGAGGATATTGTGCAAGAAGGCTTTATCGAGTTGACTCAGGATAAGTCACAGATTAAGATTTTAGTATCACCAGAATAAATCTTTGCATAATCATGAGACGAAAATCAGTCAAAACTGGCTGATTTTTTCTTTATGGTTTGTGCTGTAATAAGTAAAGATTTAGAAAGAGGCCGGGATGTCAAAAGTTTTGAAAGGGACCATATTTTCCTACACGGTCTTTTTAAAGGGTACTTCCCTGATAGGTCCTGTCAAATCCAGTCTTCTAGCTTTCATTGAGCCTATTTTAGCGGTCTTCTTTGCCTTTTTTCTGATGAATTAGCGTTTTTATGTCTAACTTTGGGGGTGCGGTTCAATTCAACTTCTTTTTATTTGGAGACCATTTTCCAGAAAAAATCAATGATATAGGTCAATCCGTAGGTATAGATGACGAGAGTGATAGGCTTGCAGAGAAGGATAATCAGCATGTACTTTTTGAAAGTCATCTTGGTCAGAGCCGCCAGCATGCAGAGAAAGTCAGCTGGACTGATAGGCCAAATCATCATGAAGATAAAGAAGCGCTCAAAGCGATTGCCCTTATCCAGCCAGCCGATGTATTTATCATAGGTGCGCTTGCTGACAACAGACTGAACAAAAGCTGGACCATACATGCGAGCCAGGTGAAATATAATGGCGCAGCCAATGACAATGCCGATATAGTTATAAATGGTGCCGACGATATGGCCGTAGATGAAAACGCCAGCGATAGAGGTCAGGGCGCCAGGGATAATGGGCACGACCGTCTGCAGAATCTGCAGGAAGATAAAGAGGGGTGGACCCCAAATGCCCGCCTGCTGGATAAAGGCTGAGAGAGTTTCCTTGGATTGGAGGACGCCAGCGAAATAGGCCCAAAGACAAAAGGCCACCGTTCCTAGAGCGCCAATAGCGGACGACCAGTTGATAATCTTTTGCAAAAGAGGGGAAACAGCCTGCATCTGCCTGTTTTTTTCTGCCATACAAACCTCCAGAACATTTATACTATCACCACTATAATATCATCTTTTTTCCTTTTTGTAACCCTTGAGGCTGAAGGTGCCAAAAAGCCTGAAAGATGATATAATGATGTAATTAGTAAACCATAAGTTTTCAAATAATCGTTCAAAATCAAAAAATGCGTAAGAGGAGAGCCTATAGTGGAAGAATATCTAAATTTATATCATCAAAAATTATGGGAAATTGCATATGATAATCTCATAAGAGTATTTTCCCACCCTCATACAATTATTCTCTTTGTATTATTTTTAATTATTTGTTCCTTAATTTGTTTCTTATTTTTCGGAAAAACACGTACTTTACTATTTGTAGTTAGTTATTTCTTCTTGTTCCTTTTGGGAGGAGTCGCAGAGTATGTGAATAGCTATAGCAAAATTATGAATCCATCTTCTCCATACAACAATTCTTTTAGCATTGCTTCATTAAGACATGAAACCGTTCTTCCGATGCTTGAGCATGTAGATGAGATTCCCCTAGCTAGTGTCGATGGAGAGCTCAAGAGAGAAGATATTATATTGTTTGCAGTGTCGAATCCTACCTACTACGATGGTCTTTTTAATGATATAGCAATGTTATTAACCGGTGAGTATAAAATAGGAAAAGATTTTCTAGTTGCATTAGTAGGCTATGAAGAGAAAAATGGTGAATGGCAATCTGTTGATATTCGCATTGCCCCGGGTATTGAGGAGAAGGATTTTCAGAAATTTTCTAAGGTTCTTCACATTAAAAAAGGTGAAGCAGAGGGTGCTACCGGTATTATTCTCGATCTTCAAGAATTTTATGAATTAAAATTGCGGAAAGAAAAAGATGGCCACTGGCCTAGACTGTGAGTATAAATTTTTGTTCCATTTAAAATGAAGCTTCCCGCTTGGGGAGCTATTTTTATTTGCTTGGAAAATAGAAAAGTGAACATCACCTAGCCACTCTAGAAGAAATAGGACCATGAGTGCCAAATAGCCCATTTTATGCTATAATAATGAGAATACGAATTTTTGGAGAGAGATGTGGCGATTGAAGATTATATGCCGGACTTTGCGGTCGAGGCAGTTTACGATTTGACAGTAGAGAGTTTGAAAAGACAAGGCATTAAAGCAGTTTTGGTGGATTTAGATAACACCCTGATTGCTTGGAATAATCCTGACGGGACCCCAGAGATGAAGAAGTGGCTCCATGATTTGCGGGACGCGGGTATTCGAATTATCGTGGTGTCCAATAATAACCAAAAACGGGTCAAGCGGGCTGTTGAAAAGTTTGAAATTGACTATGTCTACTGGGCGATGAAGCCTTTCACTTGGGGTATTGACCGAGCACTCAAGCTTTTTCATTTTGAAAAAAATGAAGTGGTCATGGTGGGCGATCAGCTCATGAC
>JABZYU010000087.1:0-7559 GCA_015264985.1 Streptococcus sanguinis
TCAAAGAATAACTGGGTCATTTCTCTCTGGTGTGAAGGAAGATCTTTTGGAATTTCAACCATCAGATAGCCACCTTCATCTTCGTTTAATTCTAAGATTGGTTCATAGCCTGCAAATTTCTCAATAGAATTGATAAAGTTAATGGCAAGCGTAGAAACCGATGCACACACGACATCTAAGCCGTATTCGCCACTCTCGGCGTGTCCAGTAATTTCCGCACTCCTCAGCTCGCCATCTTCGGCTCTCTCAAAGACTGCCTGTATCATGTGTTCTCCTTAAAATTAAGCGTTGATTGCGTTGATGACAACTTTTGTATATGGTTGACGGTGACCTTGTTTACGGTGGCTACCTTTTTTAGGTTTGTACTTGTAAGTAACAACTTTCTTTTGTTTTCCTTGTTTTTCAACAGTTCCAACTACAGTAGCTCCAGCAACAAGTGGAGTTCCGACAACAGTGTTTTCACCACCAACAAGAACAACTTCGTTAAAAGTAACTTCTTGACCAGCTTCAACGTTCAATTTTTCAACGTAGATTGCTTGACCAACTTCAACTTTAACTTGTTTTCCGCCAGTTTTAATGATTGCGTATGTGCTCATTATGCACCTCCTATGATTTTTAGGGTTTCCCCGAATTTTGTGAAGACTCGCCTAGCATCGTGGGACGAACCACTTAAGAGAAAAGCTCTAAGTATAACAAAGAATAAACTAGGAATTGAGCCGAAGGCATAACTTGTGTTAGGCAAGGCGATAATGACGAAGTTTAAATTTGTTATACGACGAGCAACGATGTTCGTGCGGTTGCACAGGAATGTGCATAGTCAACTCTATAAGTATAGCACTTCTACAGTTCTTTAGCAAGCTTTTTCATCTTATGAAAACGGATTTTCAAGGATTATCTTTAAATTTTATCTACTAATGAACAAAGACTATTTCATCCTTATTATTTACATGAACGGAAATATTTGTTGGCGTTTCAAGATTTTCTTTTAAAAATTCTGCCTCATACTGTGTGGCATCGGAAATGTTCACTTTACGAGTCCCTTCTTTTGTTTCAACTATGAAGATAAGATTACTAAATATCTTTCTTCCATACCTACCAGTCGTAGTATGTATTTCTATATCAATTAAGCGAACAATATCAGCGTGCACGTTTTGTTCTTTGAAATATTCATAAACATGTAGAGCTTCTATAGGTCTATGAACTTCATGAAAAACAAGAACAAGAATCGTAATTGGTAAACCAAAACCAAGAACTAATACAGATTTAACTGGGTTCTTTTGATATTCTTTGCTAATAAGAGCTTTCCAAGAACCTGCTTTTAATTTAGCAATATTTAAACCATAAAAAACAAGAAAAGTAATCAATACGGCTAACAAAGAATGCGAGAAGACACCTAACAAATATGATTCCCCTGGCACGTCTCTTAACAAAGCATTGTCATAGCCGTCTTTCCAAGAAAATGATTGAAGCAAGCCTCTCGAAAAATAATCCCAATATCCCATCTCAAACTCCATCTAGTATTAATTTTGTTACAAATCAGATAAATAGTATTTCTATTGTTATCCGCTAACCGCCTTGTTAAATAATGATTAGATAAAAAATTTCTAAATATAACGCCGAACCTTATCTTGATAGTCTTGATAAGACTTTCCGAATTTTTCAAGACACCAGCGCTCCTCAGATAGGATAATCCAGTGGGCCGCAGTCTGAAAAATCACTAAAATCAGAAAGAAAATCATTGACTTAGTCAAAAAAGCTATTCCTAAAAAACAAACAAAGTAAGCTACATACATGGGATTACGGGAATAGCGATAAAGCCCCTTTGTATTCATACCGTTTGCATCTGGTCTAGCGAAATCTCTCATACTGATAGCACACAAAGCCAAACCAAGCAGGTAAATAGCTATACCAGCATAAAAGAAAACAGAAAAATCAAACTTAATTTCAAGAAAAAAAGAAGTTATGAACAAGGCTAGATTGCTCAATTGATAAATCACATAAGCTATCTTTTCTTTTCCTTGTACCGGCGCAAAATAAGCTGCGCGTGACAAAGCATTTTTGCCAAAATGACTTAATAAAGGAAAACGAATCAGCAGAAAAGGAATTAAGAGAAAAACAGCAAGCATAAACGTCACCTTCTCTCGCTTTTACAACAGCCCCTCAATCAGCTCATCAACTTCATCAGCCTCTGCTTGCGGTCTGATTTCTGTAATCATGATTCCTGCAACAGCGCGCTCAACCAAGCCTTCAACATCTAGGTAAGTTTCGTACTTCTCAGCATTCTTGATTCTCGGATTAGTTTTAGGCCGGTCTGGAGCAAAAATGGTACAGCAGTCTTCAAATGGCTGGATAGAGATTTGGAAAGTATCAATTTTCTCTGCAATCTCAATGATTTCCAGCTTGTCCATTGTCACAACAGGACGGATAACAGGTGTATTGGTCACAGCGTTGATAGCCTGCATACTTTCGATGGTTTGACTTGCCACCTGACCAAGACTTTCTCCGTTGATGATGACTTGAGCGCCCCTCTCCTCCCGAATCCGGTCCGTAATGCGCATCATAAAGCGACGTGTCAGTGTCATGAGGTAGGCTTCTGGAGCCTTGGCCTTGATTTCCTCCTGAATCTCTGTAAAAGGGACTTCGATAAACTGGATGTTGCCGCCAAACTTGGTCAGTTTCCGCGTCAAATCCTGAGCTTTTTTCAGAGCACCTGGACTGGTATAAGGCGGACTGGCAAAGTGAACAGCTTCGATGTCTACACCCCGCTTGAGAGCTAGATAGCCTGCTACCGGTGAGTCAATCCCGCCAGAAAGCATGAGCATACCCTTTCCTGAAGTGCCGACTGGCAGGCCTCCAGCACCACGAATGGTCTCATAAGAGATATAAGCCGCTTCTTCACGAATTTCGACCCGAAGTTCAATATCTGGCGCTTTCATCTTGACCTGAACATTGGGAATGGCCTCAAAAACAGCATCACCAAGTGTCTGGTTAAGCTCGCGGCTATCCAATTCAAAACTGTGGTCACTGCGCTTGCTGGTAATCTTAAAGGTCATGCCTTCCTGATAGACTTGCTTCATGATGGTTTGAACAGCTTCAATCAAGGCTGGTACAGACTTTTTAACCCTATAAGATGGCGAGAAATTCTGAATCCCAAAAATCTGCTTGAGTGATTCAGCAACAGGCTGATAATCGGTTCCTTGCAGATAGATATGAGTGCGGTCACGGTCAGCCTTGACATGGACCTGCGGATAGACTGACAAAACAGCCTGAATATTGCGTTTGAGTTTGTTGATAAAGCGCATGCGGTTCTTGCCCTTGGTAGACAGCTCACCGTAGCGTACCATAATTTCTGAATAATGCATTGTTTACCTTACTTTTCTAGTTTTTTCGTAAATGATTCTAAAAGTTGTCAAAAACTGCTCCATCTGGCTCATATCGTTGTTAAGATCCAAACTGATACGGACAGCAGTCTGAGCGAGAGATTTCTCAACGCCCATAGCGATTAGGGTTCCTGCTGGCTTTCCAGCCTTAGAAGAGCAAGCACTGGTAGTCGAGATATAAATCTCATAGTCTTCAAATGCATGAACGACAACTTCACCTCGCACTCCCTTGATACCAAAGGTTAGTATATGGGGCGCAAAATCCTCCATGTCTGAGAAAATCATCACATCTGGATACTTCTGCAACTCTTCAAGAAGAATTCTCTTCATCTGAGCCGTCCGCTGGGCAAATACTTCTTGCTTTTCCATGGACAAACGCAGAGCTTTGGCTGTCGCTGCAATGCCTGCTAGATTTTCCGTCGTTGAGCGCTTATCCGACTCCTGGCCGCCACCGGTCAAGAGCGGGCTGATTTTCTTGCCAGACTTGATATAGACAAAGCCTACTCCCCGGACACCGTGAAATTTATGACTGGAAAATGTCGCAAAATCCACGCGATCCGTCAGATAAGCAGCTGTAGGAATCTTCGTAACAGCTTGTACTGCATCCACATGAAAGGAAATAGTCGGCTTGTCTGCTAGTAGTTCGGATATCTTCTGAATGGGCTGAATACTGCCGATTTCATTATTGACAGCCATGATGGAGATTAGAGTGGTGTCTGGTCGAATCAACTCAGCCAGCTTGTCTACCTCAATAAAACCCGCCTTGTCTACTGGGGCAAAATCTATTTCAAAGCCTTGACTCTGAAGCCAGAGGGCTGATTCTTTAACTGCAGGATGCTCAATGTTAGATACGATGATGTGTTTGCCAAAAGGAACCTTTTCAAAAGCAACTCCCTTTAGCACCCAGTTGTCCCCTTCAGTCCCTCCAGACGTAAAAAAAATCTCCGAAGAAGACTTGCCTAAAAGCTCTGCAATTTGCCTGCGTGAAGCTGCTAAGAGACGGGTTGCCTGACTGCCTAAACTGTGCAGACTGGATGGATTGCCCCAGATTTTAGAAGCGACCTCTGTGTAGGCGGCCAAAGCCTCAGGATAAGGCTTGGTTGTCGCTGAATTATCTAAATAAATCATGTTCTTTCCTCTAAATTTCAATACTCCTATTGTAACACGAAAGAGAAGCTGGAACAAGAAAGAAAAGGCCCTAAATTCTTTTAGAACTTAGGGATAAATATCACCGGTCATAAAACTCATGCAGCAAGCTAAAGAGTTCCTGTTGTTGAGCTAACAAGCTCTGACCAATGGTAGTAGATTTGATAAGGGTTCGTTCCTCTACATTTTCAACCACCTTTTTCAAAGAGGTCTGAGCAAAAGGCGCCTCCACAATCTTTTGGGCATTTTGGAAAGGCTGATGGGTGACCAACTGGAAACCATAGGAATTATTGAGCAGTGAATAGCCGGCCGTTCCAGTTTTCTTCTGATAGGCCTTACAGAGACCGCCATCAATGACAAAGAGCAGACCGCCACCACGGATAGGCGACTCTCCCTTGCCCGTCTTAACCGGAGTATGCCCATTGACCATCCTAGACTCTTGAGAAAAGAGGCCAAATTCTTCCAAAATCAGCCGACAGACTTTCTCAGAATTTCGATAAGAAAAATAAGAATTTTCCAGTTCTTTGTGGGTGTCCTTATCTTCAATGAAATAGCGCTCCAAGGTGGTCATCTTTTCTTTGCCAAACAAAGGAGACAGCTTACCTTTCCAGCAATACCAAATCAAATCAGTCGACAAATCATCCCCCACTTCCTTGTTCTTGGCCGACTGACGAATATGATACTCAAAGAAATCCAGCAATTCCTTGCCTACATAATGGGCTTGATTTAGAACGAAAGGCTGGAATTCTCCTGACGGCTCCAGAGGAATGCAGCCGTGAAAAAGCAAGTGATGGTTATAAATCTTATACATAGAGCCCTTGTTCATCAGAAGACTCATATGCTCAGCCATCTTAAGAGAACTTTGGAATGAGGCCAGCATACTGTCTACAGCTTGATTTTCTTCTGGTGTCAAAGCTGACGGATTTTCCGGATTGATAGTTTGGAAGCAGGTGTTAACCAGAGGATGCTTGATATCGTCAATCGTAACACTTTCTTCCCAATAATCAATCTTGTCTAGCATAACATGGTCCTGCATCTGGAATTCAGGCCGTCGTTTGATGAGTTGATTTTCCAGCTTGAACTGGATAATCGCTAAGGCTTGGTGCACCTTTTCCAGCTGCAGAATTTCCTCATCGGAAAACTCCTGCTCTCTGCCGCCTAGAATGGGTCTAAACTTAGGATTAGACTGGTAAGTCTTGTCCGCAAAAAGAGTCAAGGAGCGCAGGTTTAAACCATAATCTTTCTCGATATCCCAGAGATAGCCATAGCGAGCTGCAATGCGCAGCACATTGAGCAAGCAAGCCTTGGAACCAAAAAAGGCTCCCATCCAGATAATGTCGTGATTGCCCCACTGAATATCAAGCGAGTGAAAATGCTGCAGTTCATCCATGACCTGAGCACTGCCAGCTCCTCGGTCAAAAATATCTCCAACCACATGCAGATGGTCGATCAACAACTGTCGAATACTTCGGGACAAGCCTAAGATAAAAGGCACTGCTTCCCGCAATTCAATCACATAAGTGAGGATATTCTCAAAATAGGACTTTTTATCAGCCAAAGCCCTGTCACTATAGAGGAGCTCCTCGATGATATAGGCATACTGTGGCGGCAAGGCCTTTCTGACCTTGGACCGACTGTATTTTGCACCTGCAAAAGCCAGCAAATTCAAGAGCTGGGGAATGGTTTCCTGATACCAGTCTTGGCCTTTAGTTTCTTCCCCCAACACAAGCTCAGGATAGGAAACCCGCGCTGACAGGCGCTCCTTATGAGATTCTGACAAGCTGTCCCCAAAACAGTCCTTGATCTTCTCATTGAGGATACCTGCACAGCTTCTCAAAATATAGTCAAAAGCAGCAAACTCCCCGTGAATGTCACTAATATACAGCTCCGTTCCTTTGGGCAGGTTCAAAATTGCCTCTAGGTTGGTCAGCTCTGTAATGACCTTCTGCCGACTGTCAAATTCTTTCAGTAAAATACGCTTATATTGCTCCATCTTCAGCCCTCACTCTATAACCGCTTTTTGCAATCTTCTCTCTTATCTCAATTTCTTCAAATGGTCTTCAATCAAGAAAGCTGTCTCCTCGATTGATTTATCTGTGATATTGATGACATGAGCCCGATACTTTTTAAAGACTTCTTTTGAGTAGTCTAGTTCTTCGTATATCTTTTCCAGATCTGTGTAGCTGGTCGACTGGGTCAATCCCAGAGAATTCAAGCGATTACTGCGTATCTTAGACAGTTTTTCTGGCTCACATAAGAGACCGATAATCCGCTCTGAATCAACTTTTTCCAAGACCTGAGGCAGAGGTACTTCTGGAATCAAAGGCAGGTTAGAAACCTTGTATCCTTTATTTGCCAGATAAATACTTAGTGGCGTTTTGGATGTACGGGAGACACCCAAGAGCACCAAATCCGAATCTAAAAATCCTTGTGGTGCCTTGCCATCGTCATATTTGACCGCAAACTCAATAGCAGAGATTTTATTAAAATACTCAGTGTCCAGCCGGTGCAAGGTACCCGGCACCTCTATAGGACTGGTGCCTGTCTTTTCCTTGATAATCTCAAAAAATGGATGCATCAAATCCAGATAAGCAAGACCATTGGCCTGACTAAACTCCCTAGCTACTGCTGCTAGCTTGCCATCAACCAGAGTGCTAATAACAAGGGCATCGTCCTTGATGGCATCGCGCAGAATATCCAGCAATTCTTCTTCCTTGTTGATAAATGGAAAACGATAGCTGTTATTAAAAATAATATCTGGGTATTGGGCTGTCACTGCAGACAGCAACTTTTGCGAAGTCCCCCCCAAAGAATCTGAAATGCTGTAAACAATAATTTCTTTCTTCATGTTCATTCCTCTTATCTATTAACCTCAGCGCTCCTGGCCTCTTGAATAATATAATCCAGCAGGGCTGACTTGGTCACAGTTCCTAAGATTTTACGCTCATTATTCTTATCCACTACCGGCAGCGAATCAATCGCAAAATCCTGCAAAACTGCTGCAGCTTCCAAAATATTCATATCCTTGTAGCA
>JABZYU010000088.1:0-7408 GCA_015264985.1 Streptococcus sanguinis
GGCATATCTAAGTGAATTGGGAATTCAACTCCCTTAGCCTGCAAGGCCTGCTTCGCTTCTGCAAATTTCGCCTTAGCTTTTTCAGGATTGTAGTAAGGATCTTGAGCGTCAGAGAGGTCAATTCCTTGCCATTGGCTGCCATAGTTGACTAATTTTTCCCCAACAACGGTTCCAAAGTCCTTGTCGCCAATTTGGACAAAAGTAGGCGGCACTAAGGTATTTCTCAAGACCTTAGTCGCTCCGTCTTCACCATTTCCTTGCGCACCATAAGATGTACGGTCAAAGGCAAAGTTGATAGCCTGACGGAAGTCTTTGTTCATGATTGCTTCGTTAGTAGCAGATTTTTGAGCGTCTGTTGTT
Source organism: Streptococcus sanguinis (assembly GCA_015264985.1). Lineage (GTDB taxonomy): Bacteria > Bacillota > Bacilli > Lactobacillales > Streptococcaceae > Streptococcus > Streptococcus sanguinis_S. The sequence continues at coordinate 361 of JABZYU010000088.1, forward strand.
TTAGAAGTATGATTGTAAGACTGACGGTTATAGTTGAAATTATAGTAATAAGAAGTAGAATCCTGCGGGCTGTACACGATATTGTCAGCATATTTCTTCTTGACTGAAGCAAAGCCAGAGCTATTCGGATAGAGACGAGCAGTACTGTAGACGCCATCGCTAAAGTTACGAATCAGCGCTTCCTGATCATTTCCATCGTAATAAGTCAGCTTGATGCTATCCAGAGTCACATTGTCTTTGTCATAGTAGTTTTGGTTCTTGACAAATTCCATCACAGACTTGGAAGTCAGAGACTTGAGCAAGTAAGGACCATTATAGAGGATGCTAGATGGCTTGACAGAGCCAAAATTGCTTCCTTCTGCTTTCAGAAACTCTTCATTGACTGGGAAAAGAATCGTACTGGTCGTTTTAGAGTTCCAGTAAGGCTCCGGACGGGCCAAAGTGTATTGCAGGGTATGGTCATCAATAGCTTTGACACCAACATTGTCAAAATTCTTATCTTCACCCTTGATATAAGCATCCAAGCCCTTCACAGAGTCCTGAACTAGATAAATAGCTTCAGAATTTTCATCCGCTGCATACTTCAAGCCAGTCACAAAGTCCTGAGCTTTTACTTCTGCATATTCTTCACCATCGGATGTGTACCATTTAGCATCATCACGCAGCTTATAAGTATAGGTCAGACCGTCCTTAGAAACTGTCCATGACTTCGCGATAGAGGGAACCAGATTTCCGTACTCGTCATTTTCAAAAAGTCCATCGACCAGGTTGGAAATGACATCATTTGTCGTTGCACGGTTTGTAGCAAGATAGTTCAAGCTGTCAGGGTCTGAACTATAAACGTAAGTATAATTATTTGTGCTAGATGAAGACTGGCTACAAGCCGTTAGCAATAGCCCGGCACTCAGTGCAACTCCAGTCGCAATCAGCCACTTTGATGCTTTCATGGATAGAACCTCCTTTGATGTTACATTTTATAACATGAACTATTATACCAAAAAGCGTATAAAAAGTAAATAGTAAACCGATGACAGTTGAGTAAAATATTCAAGCCTACGTATTTTTAGAAAACTCGCAAAGCTCTCTGCTGCAGCATTCCTACAAAATTCCAAGTAAAAAAGAAGAATCCGCTTTTACTGCAAACTTGCTTTGGATTCTTCCTTTTTGTTATTTTATCAAGAATGATTAGAACTGTGAGCTCTTCAACACTGCTCGCTCATTCTTTTATTGATTATAGTCTGCGAGAAGACAAGTCATATAGATAGACAGCTCCAAACAAGAACAAAGCACCCAGCAAGACTAAGAACAAACTGCTGCTGTCTCCTGTTTTGGGAAGCTGGCTTACCTGTGCAGCCTGCTGACTTAGTTGCTGACGAGAACTTACAGGTTCAACAGAACGCAAACTCAACTGAGGAGGAGTTTGTTGGCCTGGAATCGTGTTCTGCCCAGCTGCAGCAATCTGAACAAGCTCCTTGTAATAACCTTCTCCCATGCTGAATTCTCTATCTTGACTGTCAATCAAGGTCAGAGAAAGTACCGGACTGAACTGACCCTCTACTAAACCTTTCAAGCTGATCTCAACCGGATTGGAATCATTGGCTTTTTTAGAAATCAGAACAGTATCGCCAGAGATGGTATAGTCAGGACTTGGCAGGATGTTGAAATGCTGACTATCAATCTTAAGGGCAAGACGGTAGTCATTTTTCTCTAGACCGTTTAATTCACTCAGGGTAACCGTAGCTGTAAAAGGCTGATCTAGCTGAGCAGATGCAGGGATATTGACTTTGATATCCTTAACCGGATCGGTATAAAAGAGACCATGCCCGATAGGATAGGCTACCTCTGTCTCAGACATGATGCCATCCTTGATACGCGGCACATTTACTGGTAGCGTTCCAACATGTTTTTTACCATTGAAAATCACTTCCACTCCAGCTGGGATATTAGGACCAAAAGCATTGTCCGGCTTCAGGGACTCAGTTGGATCCATACCCTTGTTTCCATAAACTGCTACAATAGCCTTGGCATTAGGATAATTCGCTACATCATAAGGTTTAGAAATGCTCATGATAGCTGCTTGTTTTCCAGTTTCATTTGCATAGCCCACAACTTCTGTCGGAACTCTTGTCAGCCAGAAATCGCTGGCTAGTTGAGATTGACGCCCAATTTCAGAAATCAAGACTAGGTGAGTTGCTTGGTCAATCTTCCCTTTCAAATCTTCTAACTTGGTTGTTTTGCTGTAGTTTAGCGCTTCATATGTGACACCTGCTGGAATCACTCCGTCCGCTATCAGACGCTTGACACCCAGCTCTAGTCCAGGCACTTCATCGTCATAAGCCGCGAGTAGCAAAATCCTGTCGCCAGATTTGACCTTAAAGGGCAGAACAGTATCTTCGTTTTTAACTACCGTCACTGCACTAGCAGCGATTTTTCTCTCGGTATCTCTGTTTAGCTCTGATCCAACAGTTGCTTCAGCCTTAGCTTGGGTACGCTCAGATGGGTCAAAGTCTAAAATACCCCGTTTTTCTTTTAGATTCAAGATGCGAGTCACTGACTCATCCAATCTGCTGACTGGAATATCGCCTCTCTGAACTGCCTGCTCAATATCATTGATAATCTTATCGATTTTAGCTAAATCACTCTTGCTATGTAAGACAGTTGGCATCAGCACCACATCTACACCTGATTTGATAGCCATGATAGCCGCTTCAGATTCTCCGAAGTTTTTGGCAATCGCATCCATGCCCATAGCATCAGATACCACCACTCCCTTGTAGCCAAATTTCTTGCGAACAATGCCGGTAATAATGTCATCAGACAAGGTAGCAGGAATATAGATAGTTTCCCCAGTTTGTTTAGATATAACCGTGTCTTTTTCAATCTGAGGATACTGAATATGGGCTGTCATCAGCATATCAGCGTTTTTGTCAATGGCAGCCTTGAAGGGCAGCAACTCCAGCGCTTCGAGCTCCGCATAGGACTTGTCTACCAGAGGCAGACCAGTGTGAGAGTCTACGGCCGTATCACCATGCCCAGGGAAATGCTTAGCCGCTACTGCAACATTGTATTTCTGAATCCCCTCCATCATAGCCGTTCCCAAACGGGCAACCACCTTAGGATCAGAAGAGAAGGACCGCAAACCAATAACGGGATTCTGCGGATTATTATTTGTATCAAATACTGGGGCAAAGTTGACATTCAAACCTAGAGCCGATAGTTCCCGTCCGATGATTTGACCTGCTTGATTGGCTAATTCTGGATCTCGCGTCGCGCCAACTGCCATGTTGCCAGGAAGAGCAGTCCCACTGCCCAAGCGATAGACAATACCACCTTCTTGGTCAATAGCGAGCAAGAGCGGCAACTTGCCATTATTAGCTTGGTTACTGATAGCAGCTTGCTGCAGGGCCTGCGTCAAGGCTAAGGTTTGAGCAGTTCCTTTCACATTCTCAGCAAAAAGAATAACTCCGCCAAAGTCGTATTTATCAACCGCTTCTGCCACTTCTTTATTAAGCTCCGTCATATCGGACTGGGCGGCTTGACCCTCTTGCTGCCATTTTCTGAAGTCTGGCATCAGCATCTGGGTAATCTTCTGACGAAGCGTCATATCCGCCACAAGCTCCCGCACTCTCTTAGAAGCAGACGGTGCATCAGTCGCCGCTTGACCTTGCGCCTGATTGGCATCTGAGGAAACTTCTGCAGACTGAGCGGTCGCTGGTTTGGCAGAATCTTCTGCCAAATTACCAGTATTGGCTTCTTGGGTTGAAGCAACCGTCTCAGTACCTGCAACTTCCGAAGCATCAGAGACTGGCAAGGCTTTTGCGGCAATTTGACTATCCTGACTTGTCGTGCCACTAGCCCCTGCAACACTATCAGAAGAGTCCGTTACAACTGCTGCACTTGCTTGTTCAGACTGGTTAGCAGATTCTGGCGGCTGATTAACCGAATCTGCTTTTATGGCTCCCAATGGCCAAAAAACTAGTAATGATAAGGCAAGCGCCAATAGCAATTTATACCTTTTCATCATAGGCATTCTCCTTTCATCCCTATAATAATAGCACAAAAAACGATGTTTGTAAACGTTTACATATTATCTAATGATTGTTTGTTTTTATCACCAATTAGTAATACAATCTCTATAAAAATGAAATAGTATTACAATATTATAGAAATGTTACAGAGGTATAATTTTATAGAAATAACATAACCTAACTGTTAAAAATGAGATTCTTTAATCTTATAGTAACAGTTGCATAGAAAGGATTTGCTATGAGACAAGAAAAGAACACCAAAGCAATGTTCAACCGCCGCTACTGGCTGGGGCTTTCCCTGGCTTCTGCTGCGACTTTAGCCGCTGCTTTGATTTCCACCGGAACAGTTCGAGCGGAGAACAAGTCAATCCCTGACTGGGCTTCTAGACGTGAAGTTGGTATTTACGATCCTAGTGCACCAGATATTGAGGACGACCCTACTATCTTTGATGATCCAGGACCTATCAAGGTTCCGGAAGCACCTAAGAGTGAGTTCCCTAATGCTTTTTATGATGAGTCTGGCGAAAGAATTACAAATAGAATCGTTCTTCACGAGGGTAAATACTACGGCGCGGACCTCTCTGGTTATACATACAAAGTTCAAGATGACCCAGCAGAACAAATTCCGACGAATCTAAAAAATTCCTTCTATACCAGCCCAACTGGTAACGTCTATTATTTTGATAACAAAGGACAAAGGGTCATTAACTTTTACACTGTTGATGGCAAGCAATACTTCTTTGATTCTTACGGACGACTGGTTAAAAACAGATTTATTGATTTCACTGAATATACCTTCTACATCGGAGGAGATGGATCGCCTTATAAAAACGGACTTTATAAGATTGGCAAGTACTATTATTACTTTACCGAGTATGGCGATCTTTTGAGGCAAGGTTCTTTCGACTACAAAGGAAAGACCTATTATACTAATTGGCATGGCGTTGTCAATATAAAAGACGAAGAAGTTACACCATAACGAAAAATACCAGAAATAAGGACGTATGTCTTCGTTTCTGGTATTTATTTTACTCAAAATCACTTAAATAAAAAATCATTTTTTATAAGCAGATACTTATAGTTCTTTTGATTTTCTTACACTAATACCTAGCCCCAATCCAGCCAGAAGCAAACCAAGCCCCACAACACTATAGACCGCCTTTTCGCTACTTCCTGTTTTAGGAAGAGTCTGTTCAGATTTGGCCAAAAGTGTTGGTGCCTGAACATGGTAGACGGTAGAAGTAGGCATTGTAGTACGACGCTCAAGATAGAATTGATAACTATCTTTTATGATTTTATAGTAACGAGCTTCATTGACACTTTCAACAATCCATGAAGTGGTTCCCTTTGTCAGAGCATCAGCCAAGTTATTTTCGATATCAAGCACTCTGCCTTCTGTTGCAAAATTTTTGTAAATTCCCTCAATCGCTTTTACCGTCGCTACAGTTCTTTCTATACCAGCAGCTTTTAGAGCCGCAAGTGTATCAGCAACCGTTGGAATTGAAGGATCTTCTTTCATTTCAGCATCTGTCAATAAAACGACGAATTTCTTATTTTTAGATGACTTAGACCAATCATAGGTTGAAATAATCTGGTTCAGGGCAGGAGTTGGTGTTTCTGGAGTATCTCCTCCACTCGCTATACGAATTGCAGCCAATGCTTTTTCGAGCTCAGCCGGATCAGTTGTAAAATAAGATGACCCAAACCGTGTTAGAACCGTATCTTCATCTTTACTGCCAGAATTACGACCGTAGACTTCATCACTAAATGTCGCCAAGCCAAAACGTGCTGTAATCCCCTCTTTAGTAATATTTCGCACAAATTCATTAATATTTGCACGAACAATATCAATTGTGCCACCCATGGATCCTGAACGGTCGACAACAAAGACAATATCAGCTGAACCAGCTTTTGCCACAGTTGGTGGCGTTGAGGTGTAGCTGATGGTTGTAGTCTTATCTACTTGCTCATACTGCGTATAGGGATTCCCATTTTCATCTGTGCCAGATAAAGTATTTTCAGTACGTCTAGTTATTGGCTCTGGCGCCTTATCAACCTTTGCCGGAGCCACTTCTGTCTTTGTAACATCAACGGTTGCCGTTTCTACACGGACTGTTTGATTGCCTTCTTGACTTTCTTTGACATCAACAGGCGATACATTTTTTGAGACATCAATCAAATCTCCTGGTTTCGCTGCAGATTCTTCAACAACAGGTTTCGTCGTATCAGCAGCTATTTCTGGAGCAGCAGCTTCAATCGGAGAGCTTACTGCTTCAGTTTTTGCTATACCGCTTGAAGATGGTGTCCCAACCTGGTCTGCAAAAACATGCGAAACTTGTGAAAAGGCAAATAGAAGAGTTGCTGATGCTAATCCAACTTTCAATTTGTACAATGAAAAGCCTGGAAGTTTAAATGATTCTTTTTCCATAATTTCTCCTTATCTTTTTAGATTTAGAAACATGATTGCATCTATTTTATATAGAATAACATAAAAAAATAGGAACTGCAAGCGATTTCAGATATTTATTAGTCTAAAAATTAAAATTTTAGAATATTATCAGAGTTTGTATGCTAAAATTGATGAGCATCATCATGAATCATTAAACAAATGCTTTATCGTGCCGTCTCTAATAAGAAATCCCCATGCTCAATTATCCGAGCATGGGGATTTCTTATTAATTATTTAGCGATTGGGTAAACAGAAACTTGTTTCTTATCGCGTCCTTTGCGTTCAAAGCGTACTACGCCTTCAACCTTTGCGAACAAAGTATCATCTCCGCCGCGTCCAACGTTGACACCTGCATGAATGTGAGTGCCGCGTTGACGGTAAAGGATAGAGCCGCCTGTTACGGTTTGACCGTCAGCTGCTTTAGCTCCCAGACGTTTCGCTTGTGAATCACGTCCGTTAGATGTAGAACCTCCACCTTTTTTGTGGGCAAATAGTTGCAAGTTAGCAAGATTCATTTTTAACATAATGTTTTTCCTCCGTGTTAGTTTTCTGTGATAACTCTGGTTTGGAC
>JABZYU010000089.1:0-7217 GCA_015264985.1 Streptococcus sanguinis
TCTGACCAATTTGGCTGCGCTCCGTGCCAGACGGCAACTTCTGTTCTTCAGCTAGCGCAGTGGCTGGGCGAAAAAGCCCCAATGTTAAAATAGTTAGCAGTGTAAAAATAAATATTTTTTTCATGCGATTCTCCTTTGCAGAATTATGCAGACAAAGCCCACCTTCCCGAAGGAGGACAGGCAACTTATCACATCGCCCACCACTGGTAGAGCGACCAATAAAGAATGTTAGCTACGATAGCGAGAGCAGATAGACTCGTCATGATTGTCAATAAGAGCCGACCTTTGCCAAGTCCCTTTCGAGCCTTGCTAAAGAGCGGATAGATGGCACATCCTGCTAAGATTAAACCTAGAACTGCAAAGACTATATAAGGCCATATGCTATAGGGGTAACTACGATTACTTGCTAGAAAAGCTGCAACAAGGCCATAAAAATTTAAAGCCACTCCTACTGCTGCTAAAGAGGTCAGATAAGTCCAAATCCGAAGTTTCTTAGGTGTTTTAGGCTGGTCTTTTTTGAATACCAATAGGAAAAGATCTAAACCACCCCGTACCAAAAAGAGAATGATACTGAAAACAATTCCGACTACCGCTGCAATAAGCATGGTCCAGTCTGCCAAAATTTCGCTATCCTTGACTCTGAAATAACTTGCATAAGGAGTTGTCACCTTGACCTTATCTCCGCTGCCACTGACTACTGAAAAATCCTGACTCAAAAGTGGATTGTCCTCGGATTTCTTGACAAAACTAGTATAGAGGAATAAGCTTCTAGAGATAGACATAGGACCACTGGCAAAGTAGCGAGTAGATCGGTAATTTCCAGACTGGAATTTGTCAAAGGTGGCTGAGTCCGTCTTTTTCTTAGGTCCAAAGACCAAAGCCGGCATCTCATGGTTGTAGACGCTTTCGTGTTCTTGATTCGTCATGATAGTCATACCGATGCCATTTTTCAAGTCTAGCAGGATGAAAGAGGAATACCCCAAGGTATTACCGCTATGGCCGACAACAGTCATGCCAAACTCTGTAGCCCAGAAACCGTGCATATTGAGCGGCAGCTCTGTCCCTGGATAGGTCGAGGTCACTGTGTATAGGGTCGCCCAAGTCTCAGCTCGCTGGAAGAGCTTCTCTTTCTTCAAAAGCGCTTGGGCAAACTTCTGAAAGTCAGCCATGGTAGAGGCAGCATTTCCCATTGGATAGAGCGCTGAGTATAAATAGGCAGTCCCCTTCGAAGTCTGACCATCTGCACTATAGGACAAGGCCTCCATTCGCTTCTTATAAACCTTAAGATTATCCTTCAAATCTGAAGACATAGCTGTATCATTCATCTCTAATGGCTGGAAGATATGCTCATGGACATAGGTAGAGAAGTCCTGTCCAGAGATTCGCTCGACGATATAGCCCGCCAAACCGGCAGAGAAGTTTGAGTAGCTGGTCATGGTGCCAGGTTCGTAGGACTGGGTTGGCTGATTAGTGGCTAAGCTTTCCTCAATTGTCAATCCTGTCTCTTCCTTATAGCCCTGAATTGACTCGCTAAATCCCGCCTGATGGTTCATGAGGTCTGTCATAGTAACGGGCTTGTCGTAGCGAAGGTTTTTTAAAAATCCCTCTGGCAAATAGGTGCGGATGTCTTCCTCTAGGTCAATCTTTCCCTCTTCCCAGAGCTGCATGACGGAGACCCAAACCGTCAGCTTGGTAACTGATCCCCATTCAAAAACGCTGCTATCATCCGTTTTGACTTTCTTTTCCTTGTTCATATAGCCAAAGTTTCCTTTGTAGATGGTGCCATCCTTATCAAAGACCGTCGTCGACAAACCAGCTGTTGTTTTTTCATGTTCCTTGACAAAGTCTTGGATTTTCTGACCAATTTGGCTGCGCTCCGTGCCAGACGGCAACTTCTGCTCCTCAGCCAAGGCTGTAATTGGTCGGAAGAGTCCCAGAGTTATAATCGTTAAAAGTGTTAGAATAAATGATTTTTTCATGCGATTCTCCTTACAAAATCACGTAGACAAAGCCCGCATCCCTTCAGAAAGGCAGGCAACTTATCACAGCGCCCAGAACTGATAAAGTGACCAGTAGAGAATATTGGCAACGATGACCAGAGCTGACAGACTAGTCAAGACAGTCAGGAAAAGTCGGCTCTTGCTCAATCCTTTTCTTGCCTTGGTCAGAAGTGGGAAGACTGCACAGCCAGCCAGAATCAATCCCAGACCGGCAAAGACCATGTAGCGCCAACTAGAAAGGTAGCTAGGGTCACTTGCTCCTAAAGCTAAGAAAAGGAAATAGAAATTGACAGCAACTCCCACTGCTGCTAGGGAAGTCATATATGTCCATATACGAAGTTCTTTAGGTGTTTTAGACTGATTTTTTTTGAATACTAGTCGGAAAAGATCGAGACCGCCTCGCACCAAAAGCTGAAGTAAAGCATAGATAACTCCTACTACCATGGAAATCAATACCGCCCAATCTCTCATCACGTCTATATCTTTTACTTTGAAAGAATCACCATAGGCATATGTTACTTTTGCTGTTCCATTTTGCTCACTGACTACTGCAAAATCACCGTTCAAAAATTTATTATCAGCTGAATTTGTAACATAACTGGTACGTGGGAATATTCTAGTGAAAGACAGGGGGCCTGTTTCATAATACCTTGCTGATCGGTAATTTCCTGCTGGAAATTTGTCGAAAGTTTCCTGCGGAGTCTTTTTCTTAGCTCCAAATACAAGAGCTGGCATATCGTAATTATAGACCTCTTCATGCCCTTGATTAGTCATAATGGTCATACCAATACCATTTTTCAAATCTAACAAGATATAAGAAGAAAAACCATAGGAATTACCACCATGACCGACAACCGTCGTGCCATATTCTTGGGTCCAGAAGCCGTGCATATTGAGCGGCATATCTGTTCCCGGATAGGTAGAGCTAGCAGTGAAAAGCTTCTCCCAAGTTTCTGACTTTTTGAAAAGCTTCTCCTTCTTCAAAAGTGCTTGGGCAAATCTCTGAAAATCACCCATGGTACTCGCTGTAAGACCGACAGGGTAAAGACCGATATTCATGTAATTCACACCTAGAGATTTACCATTGATATCATAAGTCATCTCTTCCTTCCGTTTCTCAAGGACGTAATCATTATCTATATAGCCAGTTAAAAGAGATGTTTTGTTCATACCTAATGGTTGTAAGATATGCTTGCGGGCATAGTCCGCAAAGCTCTGACCGGAAATTCGCTCAACGATATAGGCTGCCAGTCCCGTACTGAAGTTAGAGTATCCAGTCATAGTGCCTGGTTCATAGAGTTGAGCTGGCTGATTGATCGCAAGGATTTGTTCAATATTCTGCCCTTTATTTTCTAGATAAGCGTGAGAAGAGTCCTCAAAGCCTGCTTGATGGTTCATTAGATCCAACATAGTAATGGGCTTGTCATAACGGAGGGTCTTGAGAAATCCCTCAGGCAGGTAATTTCGAATATCTTCTTCAAGATTAACCTTGCCCTCTTCCCAGAGCTGCATGACCGATACCCAGACCATTAGCTTCCCAGCAGATCCCCATTCAAAGACACTATCATCATCGGCCTTGATGCCTTTTTCTTTATCCATATAACCGAAGTTTTCTTGATAAATTGTACCATTCTTGTCAAAGATAACAGTCTCCATAGCGGCCGTTGTCTTTTCATGTTCCTTGACAAAACTTTCGATTTTCTGACCGATTTTGTCACGGTCCGTACCAGACGGCAGCTTCTGCTCCTCAGCCAAGGCTGTAATTGGCCGGAAGAGTCCTAGAGTTATAATCGTTAAAAGAATTAGAATAAATGATTTTTTCATGATATTTCCTTTCTATTTAGCTTCAACAATCGCATAGGCGATACTTCTGTATACCATTCGGATAAAAATTCTTAGCATATCTTTCTCCTTTCTTAAGCAATGATTTGCATCATCTAATCAAAAGTCACTGCTTCTACAGCCACTCTTGTCGCATCATCTTTCTTGACATGGTCCTGAATCTTTTGGCTAATCTCAATGGCCGCCGTGTTAGACTTCAAAGACTGCTCCATCGTCTTAGCTTGAGGCGTTTTTACTAGCCCTAAGCTTAGGACTGTTAAAAGCCAGAGAAATAAAGTTTTTGGCATGGTTTCTTACTCCTTAGATACAATTTAAAATGACGACTGGAATCTATCCCATTCCAGCTCTTCTTATCTTTTACAAATTTTAGGCCTATTTATATAATCATTTTATATATATAATTTTTATATACAAGAAGATTATATATAATTTCTGAGTATATGTCAAATTTTTATATAACTAAAAAATTATATATCAAAATCAGCTTAAAAGCCTTGAAATCAATATTCTTAGAGGGTTTATAAAAATTTGCTCCAAAAATCTTTTAAAAATTTTTATTTATTTGAAAGCGCTTGACGAATCTACTTTCTTTTGCTAGACTTAAGACAGAACTATTTCGGAGGTACACGGAGACATGAAAAATTAAGTCTATTTTTTAAAGGAAACTTTATTTAGTAGATTTTGTCATGTTTCTGCATATCCGCGGGATGTTTGTTTTTTGTGCTTTCTAGCTTCTATTTACTTATCTTAAGATCAATCTTGTCACTTCTATGACAGTGTAAGCTGGAAGCCTATGAACGAATAATCCTACTTAGACACTTCTGTGTCTGCTTTGTGCAATTAAAAACAGCTCTGCTAAATAAAGCAGGGCTGTATTTTGTATGAAGAAAACGAAGGAGACATCAATGTTTCAAATAAGAAATCTAACCATCACCCACCTAAAAGACCTGAAAGAGCTAGTCAAAGATTTGTCACTGACTGTTAATCAAGGAGACAAGGTCGCTATTATCGGCGAGGAGGGTAATGGCAAGTCCACCCTGCTCAAGCTCTTGCTAGACGAGCGACTTGTCAGCTCCTATGTCAGCTACAGCGGACAAATTGATAAGTCCTATACTGCTGCTGTTTATCTGCCCCAGCAGTTGCCTTCAGAAGATGCCCAACTGACGCTCAATGACTATTTCTTTGCTGATTTTGAGATCGAACTGGAATATGCCAAGCTCTACCGCTATGCTGGAGAGCTCAACTTTGACAGCCAGCGTTTTGCCAGTCAGCAGCGGCTCTCTAGCCTATCTGGAGGAGAAAAACTCAAGGTCCAACTCATCAAGAAACTAGCCAGTGATTGGGATATTCTCTTTCTTGACGAGCCCTCCAATGACCTTGATCTTGAAACTCTGACTTGGCTGGAAAACTTTATCAGCCACAGCCAGAGAACGGTCCTTTTCGTCTCTCACGACGAGCACTTTCTCGCTCAAGCTGCGACCAAAATTGTTCATCTGGAGCGAATCAAAAAGAAACAGGAGGCCAGAACCAGCGTCAAGAGTCTGGGCTATGAAAATTACCGCCATCAGCGTCAGGAGGCTTTTGCAAAACAGGGACAACTAGCACGAAAAGAGCGGGAAGAACACGCCAAGACCATGGAAAAACACCGACGGGTTAAGCAGAGTGTGGAGCATACTTTACGAAACACCCATGACGCTACTGCAGGTCGACTGGTAGCCAAGAAGATGAAAAACGTCCTCTCACAGGGCAAACGATTTGAAAAGGCTGGCGCTGAAATGACCGAAATCCCGACACAGGAAGATGTCATCAGCCTTCACTTCTCAGACATAGAAGCTCTGCCATTGACCAAAAGAATCCTGAAATTAGAAGGAATGAAACTGAAAACAAACGAACGACAACTGGCGAAGAACCTGACTCTGGAAGTCTGCGGCCAGGAAAAAATCGGACTGATTGGTGCTAATGGTGCAGGCAAATCTACTCTGCTTAAGGAAATATGGAAGATCCTGCGTGAGCAGACAGACATGCGAGTAGGCTACATGCCCCAGCATTATGGTGACTTGCTGGCTGATGAGAGCAGCCCTTTGGATTTTCTGGCTCCCTCTGGCGACAAGTCCCAGGAGGAGAAAATCCTGACGCATCTAGCCAGTCTCCAGTTCACTCGCGACGAGGCCCGCCACCCGATTGGGCAGCTTTCCGGTGGCCAAAAAGCCAAGCTCCTCCTGCTCAAACTAGTCCTAGACCGCCCCAATGTCCTCCTTCTGGACGAACCAACCCGCAACTTTTCTCCCACATCTCAGCCCCAGGTTCGCCAGCTTTTAGCGACCTATCCTGGCGCCATTATCGCTGTCTCCCATGACCGGATATTTCTCAAAGAAGTCTGCCAGAAGATTTATAGACTGACAGAGACAGGGTTCGAAGAACTTGGACTATAAGCAAAAAGAGTTGGAAATTCCAACTCTTTTAGTTTTGTTTAGCATCAATCTGTGAACTTTAATAAAATTCCCCTTCTACTCCTGCGCCGTCTGCATTTGGTAATAAACACCTCTGGCTGCCATGAGCTCCTGATGATTCCCATGTTCGACGATATCACCATCTACCATAACGAGGATGATGTCAGCATTTTGAATAGTGGACAGGCGATGGGCGATGATAAAGCTAGTTCGTCCCACCATGAGCTTGCTGAAAGCCTCCTGAATCAAGACTTCTGTCCGAGTATCAATGGAGGAAGTCGCCTCATCCAAGATTAGGATTTTAGGAACAGCGAGGAAGACGCGCGCAATAGTCAAGAGCTGCCGCTGACCTTGAGACAGAGAGTCCCCAGCATCTGCCAGATAGGTGTCATAGCCCTGAGGCAGCTGCTGGATAAAGAAATGTGCATTGGCTGCCTTGGCAGCTGCAATGACCTCTTCTCGGCTAGCGTCTGGCCGGCCAAAAGCTATGTTATCATGAATGGTCGCCGTCTTGAGCCAAGTCTCCTGCAGTACCATACCGAACTGCTGACGATAAGAGGATCTAGTGTAATGACTGATGGGAACATCGTCTAGCGAAATAAGACCACTGTCTACATTGTAAAAGCGCATGAGGAGATTGATCAGGGTTGACTTACCAGCACCAGTTGGCCCGACAATGGCGACCTTGCTAGCTGCCGGAATCCTTATATTCAAATCCCGAATCAGCTCTTTGCCGGACTCATAGCCAAAAGCCACATGCTCAAAGCTAATCTGTCCTTTGACGTCTTCAGACTGGAGGATTTCCTGACCAGACTCTGCTATTTCTTCTTGGTCCAAAACGCTGTAAATCCTCTCCGCACAAGCTAATGCGCTCTGCAATTCCGACATGACTGACGATATATCATTGAAAGGCTTGGTGTACTGG
>JABZYU010000008.1:0-33432 GCA_015264985.1 Streptococcus sanguinis
TTTTTAGGCTGTACGGTAATTTCTTTCGTTTCGCTGCCGTGCTTGTAGGTAACTGACAAGGTCGGCGCTTCCTTGCTCTTGCCTGTGATTTTCGCCAGAGCACTGGTTAGATCCGCCCAGTTGCTAATCTTATAGTCATTAATCTTAAGTATTTGATCGTTATTTTGAACCCCAGCAGCTGCTATAGCACTGCCATCCATAACTTGGAAATGATTGCTGTTTTCATCGCGAACGCCACCTTGAATAAAGGCCAGCAGCATAAATACCAACACGCTCAGGATGAAGTTATTCATAGGGCCAGCAAAGTTGGTGATAAGACGGCCCCAGATACTAGCATTCTGATACTGAACATCCAGCGGTGCAATCCGCACCTCAGTGCCGTCTTCTTCAACAATCGTTGCATCATGATCTACTGCATAAGTCTTGAGCTCGTCAAGGACCAGACCTGTGATTTCCAGCTTATCCTCAAAGTCAAAGCCGGTCACATTCATGGGCAGAGCTGTCTGGTCAACCTTTTTGCCAGAGAGATTGATACGAACCACCTTGCCCTCTGCATCCAAGGTCAGACTAGCCGGTGTTCCCACCTTAATGTCAGTGGAATCTTCCCCCCAGCCGGCCATGCGCACATAGCCCCCCAAGGGTAAAATCCGAATCGTATAGGCCGTCCCGTCCTTGCCAATATGGGAGAAAATCTTGGGGCCCATACCGATAGCGAACTCTCTGACCAAAATGCCGGACTTCTTTGCAAAGTAGAAGTGTCCGAACTCATGGACCACCACAATGATCCCAAAAATAATAATAAAGGTTATAAACTGCATGGACTTCTAATTTTACCTTTCCTAGAAATCTTGTTTTTTCTTTAAATCAAAGAAGGAGCAGAAAACGGCCAAATACCGAGCTTCCCGCCCCTGCATAGCTGACACTCTTGAAAATAGGGTAGAAGCTCCTCTCAAAAATTTGAGCTCCAAATCCCAGTTCCTTCTCAGATTGTGCGGTCTTTGGACAAACATACCGTCCCTTGCTTTCAGCTATGCTCGACTGTCTTAGAACAAGCCGAAGAAATGCATCAGCGGAAAGACGAAGAGAAGGCTGTCAAAACGATCCAAGACACCGCCGTGGCCAGGAATGAACTTACCAGAATCCTTGACCCCGAAATGACGCTTGACTGAGCTTTCGACCAAATCACCTAGCTGGCCTGCAATACTAAAGAGCACTGCCAGAATCAAAAAGACAAAGACATTATAAGGTGCGTACACTTGCGGTCGAACCAACATAAAGATTCCAGTCACTAGAACGGCTGATAGAATGCCGCCCAGGCTGCCTTCAATAGTCTTATTGGGAGAAACTCTCGGCGCCAGCTTTCTTTTACCAAAACGCACCCCGACCAGATAAGCTCCACTATCAGTAGCCCAGACGATAAAGAGAGCTAGCAGGACCTTGTCAATATTCATCAAGCGGGCATCAATCAAAGCATTAAAACCAAGACCGACATAAAAACTAGCTGCAATCGGATAAGCCGCATCTTCAAAGGTGTAGTTGGAACCTAGAACGGTCGAAATCAACAGAAGAAAGACGACCAAGCCATAGGCCACGACATTGCCATCAACCGGCAGAAACTTCAGATAGTTCTCCAGGGGCAGGGTTAGGACAAAGGCTGCCAGCATAGCCAAGACACCTTCGATTGTCGCTGTCGGCAGGCCTTTCATTTGGAGAAATTCATGCACCGCCAGCATAGCCAGCAGCCCCACAAAAATCTGAAAGATGACGCCTCCTGTCAATACCAGAGGAATAAAAATAGCAAGAGCGATTCCCCCAAAGATTAGACGTTTTTGTAAATTTTTACTCATACTCTTTTACTTTCTCCCTTAAACACCGCCAAAGCGTCGATTCCGACGGCTGTATTCTGCAATTGCAGCCTTCAAAGCCTTCTCATCAAAGTCAGGCCAGAGGATATCCGTAAAATACAGCTCACTGTAGGCTGACTGCCAAGGCAGAAAATTGCTGAGGCGCAACTCTCCACTGGTCCGAATCACCAGATCCGGATCGCGCAGCATCTTAGGTAAGTTGCTGGTATAGAGGTAGTTGCCAATGACTTCCTCAGTAATGTCACCAGGACTGAGTTTGGCATCCAAAACATCCTGAGCAATCAGTTTAACCGCCTGATTGATCTCATATCGTCCACCGTAGTTTAGGGCAAAATTGAGAATCAAACCTGTATTGAGCTTGGTCAGGCTTTCCGCCTTTTCCAAAGCTTCAAATGTCGCCTTAGGAAGCTTAGCCGTATCACCAATCATCTGGATCTTAACATTGTTCTTGTGCAGCTCCGGCACATAGCGGTCGTAAAATTCAACCGGCAGATTCATGATAAAGGAAACTTCCTTTTCCGGCCGAGACCAATTTTCCGTTGAAAAGGCATAGACAGTCAAGACCTGAACACCCATTTCCTTGGCAGCAATCGTCACCCTTTGCAAGGTTTCCATGCCAGCCTTATGACCGAACACGCGCGGCTGCATCCTTTTTTTGGCCCAGCGGCCATTACCGTCCATAATGACAGCAATGTGTTTGGGAACATTCAGCGGTGCGTTCAGCTTTTCTTTTTTCTTAAAACTAAACATACTTTTTATCCTATTTAAAGTTTTGTCAGTTCATTATATCATAAATCCTTGGAATGTGGGCAATTCATCCGCTTTTTCAAGCCTGAGGGCATAAAATAAGGACAGAATGTCAACTAAAAAATCCAAACTCACCCAGCCTGTCCAAACTGCGAGGCGAATAAGCTTGAAACCAGACACCTTCTAAACGTATGAGTCAAAACAAAAAACAGCCCGCAAGCTGTTTATTTCTTTACTCTTCAATCGCTGATTCTTCCTCAGGAAGGTCAACGCTTCCTTCACCACCAGCAACAGCAGGAATCCCCTCCGTTAATGGCAGTACGGTCTTAATTGCTGTCAGTTCAAAGGTCAGGTAAACACCGTCCACATCCAGAACAACTGTTTTCTTGTCTGTGTCCACTTCATCTACCGTTCCATACAAACCGCCGATGGTAATGACTTCATAACCCTTTTGCAGCTTGTTAAGGCTTTCCATACGCTGCTGAGCCTGTTTCTTTTGGGCACGCATCTGGAAATAAGTCATCCCTACCAGTACAACCGCAAATACAATAAGCATAATTGGATTCATATCTTTTCTCCTTCGAATGTCATATATGAACTACTATAGCAGATTTCCCTTATTTTTACAAGACGATTCTGACTTTTCAGGCAAAGTCCGTCTCAAGTCGGAGGAAGCATGACTGGCCTAACCACATTTTTTAAAAAGCAAAAATCAGGATGACTAACACCCTGATTTTATGTCTTCTTATTTAAGATTTTTAACAACTTCTGCTACGTGTTCAACTGTAAAGCCGTATTCTTCCAGCACCTTACCTGCTGGAGCAGATGCACCAAACTGGTCGATTCCGATAACTGCACCGTCCAGACCGACATACTTGTACCAAGGCTGGCTAGCTGCCATCTCAATCGCTACGCGACGACGAACTGCATTAGGCAGAATTTCTTCTTTGTAGGCTGCATCTTGAGCATCAAAAAGCTCTGTTGATGGCACGCTGACCACGCGAATTTTAGTGCCTTCTGCTGCAAGTGCTTTAGCAGCTGCAACAGCCAAATTAACCTCAGAACCAGAAGCCAGCAAGATAGTATCGAAATCTGCTCCTGTTTCGTAGACCACATAAGCGCCTTTAGCTACCTTATCAAAGTTTGTGCCTTCTTCAACTGTCAGATTTTGACGGGTCAAGACCAGAGCAGTCGGAGTGGATTGACTCTTAAGGGCCAGGTACCAAGCCGCCTGAGTTTCACGCGCATCTGCTGGGCGGAAAACAGTCAGGTTTGGAATAGCACGCAGACCAGCCAAATGCTCAATCGGCTCGTGAGTCGGTCCATCTTCACCAACTGCAATAGAGTCGTGAGTAAATACATAAGTCACTGGCAAGCCTTGCAAAGCAGACAAACGAACAGCTGCCTTAACATAGTCTGAGAATACGAAGAATGTACCACCGTAAACACGAAGACCACCATGAAGCGCCATACCGTTGAGAATTGTTCCCATAGCAAACTCGCGCACACCAAATTGGATGTTGCGGTTGAGACGGTGGACGTCGTCCTGCAGGCCATCTTCCTTGATATAGGTCATATTGGAATGAGCCAAGTCAGCAGAACCGCCAAGGAAAGTTGGAAGGGCCTTAGCTGCTGCATTGAGGGCATCCTGACTGGAATTACGGGTCGCTTGAGAGAAGCCATTTTCAAGCACTGGGAAGTCTTCTGGTTTGATTTCTACTGGATCCTGACCAGCAATGATAGCTGCTACTTCTGCTGCCAATTCTGGATGGGCTTGCTTGTAGTCCTCTACTAGCTGTTTCCAAGCATCGTATGCTGCGGCACCGCGCTCCGCTACATTTGTACGGTAGTCTGCATAGACTTCCTCAGGAATCTCAAATGGCGCATACTCCCAGCCCAAGGCTTTACGAGTAGCTTCCGCTTCTTCTGCTCCCAGAGGCGCACCGTGCACTGCATTCGTTCCTTGCTTGTTTGGAGAACCGTAACCGATAACCGTCTTAACTTCAATCAAAGATGGTTTGCCGGAAGCCTTAGCTTCATTGATGGCTGCATCAATCGCTGCAAGGTCTGTTCCATCTTCTACCAAGGCAGTATGCCAACCATATGCTTCATAGCGGGCACGAACATCTTCTGTAAAGGAATCCTTAGTCTCTCCATCTAGGTTGATATCATTTGAATCATAGAGAACAACCAGCTTGTCCAGCTTTTGCAGCCCAGCATAAGAAGCAGCTTCAGCTGAAACCCCCTCCATCAAATCACCATCACCACAGATGACATAAGTGTAATGGTCGAAAATTGGATAGCCTTCACGATTATACTTAGCAGCCAAGAAACGTTCTGCCTGAGCAAATCCAGTAGCTGTAGAAATACCCTGTCCCAGTGGGCCAGTGGTGGCATCAACACCAGCTGTGTGGCCAAACTCTGGGTGACCTGGTGTCTTAGAACCCCATTGGCGGAAGTTTTTGATTTCCTCCATGCTGACATCTTTAAAGCCAGACAGATGAAGCAAGGCATAAAGCAGCATAGAGCCATGTCCTGCAGACAGGACGAAGCGATCGCGGTTAATCCAGTTTGGCTCTTCTGGATTGATACGAAGTTGTTTAGTAAACAAATCATAAGCCATCGGTGCAGCACCCATGACTACGCCAGGGTGACCTGACTTAGACTTTTCAATCGCGTCAATCCCTAAAAAGCGAATGGCATTAACTGATAATTGTGACATTGGATTCTCCTTATTTTTACTAAAATCTGTCCTGACATCAGAACAGGATAAACAATGGTCGTAGAAACGATAAAAATTGTCTCATATCTATTATAAGAAAATTATCCCTATATCGCAAGATAGGGATAATCTCATCTTTTTTATAGATTTATTATAAATCTTGAAAACGGTAACAAAAAGACCAAGAATTACACAGGTGACTGTTCACTCTTGGACTGTCAAAAAAATCTGCCCATAAGGACAGAAAAAGTAAGAAATTGAGCATCCTGCTCCTAAGTTTGACTGCGCCCACAGATTGTTTCATTAAGTTTTTACAGAACGTAGTTTTCGCTTACGCTCAAACTGCATCTATGCTTCTAAGCTCTGCTCGACTCTGCGAGCCGGCAATCGCTAAAAAAATAGCGGAACGTAGACTTAGCTTGCACTCAGTCTGCATCAATGCCTCTAAATTCGACTGCGCCCACAGCTTGTCTCATTAAGAGACATAGAAAAACCCAGCTATCCAAATGGTTAGCTGGGTTAGGGTTGAGCTACATCATAGTTTTAGACTATCCTGCGGCCTTTTGATGAATGGTGATGCCGTATTTTTCATGGTTTTCTTCATACCAATTAATTAAGGCCATCGCAGTTTGATAAGTAATGTTCTTAATTTTGCTGGTCCCTTTAGTTAAGGTCAGGATACTCATCTTGCTGATGTTTGCATCCGTCGCAATTCGATAACTAGTTAAGGTTCCATTAACTAACAACTGAACAACAGCCTCGACTTTCCTATAGTCAGGCATAGTTGTAATATCCAACTTTTTCATAATTAAATCCTCTCCTAAAATTTAATTTACTAATCCATTATACACTTTTTTCTGACATTTACATATATAAAAACTTGAAAATGTACAAAAAAATTAGAACACAATCTATTGAAATGTCAACTTTTCATGTTTTATCTCCATTATCTAAAAAATTTAAAATGCCCAATTGTCATTTGCTGTCTTCCTCCAAATTATCTAAACATTTTTTAGAAGCCTAAATCATGCTAGTTCAGATTATGTGAGTGTCTTCCAACAGTTTTTTTAATTTTCTGAAAGCTGATGAAATACAGTATTGCGTTCCCGCATTTTACACTAGTCTGCTTTAGAGTTTTCAAGAAAAAACTTAAAAAATTTAGAGGAAAATAGCAATGTTAACCTTTCTAAAAAGTAAGCAGCTTCATGAAGCCAGTATGTTAGTCTATCAGAGAGAACGGCAGTATCTAGAAGAAAACAAAGAGCAGATGACAAGTTATAGTTCTTATGCCCTTGCAAGTATTTCCAAATTATGAAATGGAGCACCAAGCCAATAGAAAGGTTTTGATAGAAGACTTGTATAAGGCTTATCAGCTCTTTCTCTGCTGCAGGAGCCTGTTCAAATGACAAAATCCGCCTCGCTAGAACGAGACGGATGTAGCTGTGCATTAAGGTGACTGAGATTTAGACTTCTGCTCTAGCCTCTTGGCTGAGGGGCTGTCTTTTCTGACCAGATAAAGGCCCTCCTTGGAATTGGTCGGATCCTCCTTGAGCTTGAGCATGAGCAAATCCCCATTGTGGACATAGCTGTAAAGTTTAGACCCTAGCCGGATACTGCCGGCCTTGCGGTCAATGCTGCCCTTCTCTTCCAGACCCTCTTTATAGAAGGTGACTTGCTGGTCTCTGATATTCAGAATCGTTTCCTTGTCCAAGCCACTGAAGCCGTCTGCCCCATCCTCAATCTGGCGGTAATACACTCCGTCCAGACTGGCCTCATTCAGGCTGGCAAAGAGGAAGAGAGCTCCAAAAGCTAAAGCAAGGAGGACTAGGCCTGAGAAAATAATTGTCTTACGCTTCATCTGCCGCTCCTGCTCTTTCCGGGACGGTCAGCCTGGGATAGGGGATATCAGCTATCAGCTCGTCATAACGCTGGAGCAAATCCTGAAAAGTCACATCTACATAACCAACAAAGACCAGCCGCTCAATATCTTCTTTATTAAAAAAGATTAATTCTTTTCCCGTCAGACCGGAGGGCAGGATTACTGCTCCAAAGTCAAAGTAGCCGGTCTGTCCGTCAAGGGTCGTCACAGGAAACTGGCTGACAATCATCAGGGGTTGAGAACTGCCCTTAACCATGACTACACTTCCGATAGGTAATTGTTGCTTCATCAAAGTCTCCTTTCTCCTTAAGCCAGAGCAAGCGCTGGGAGGGCGACTACAGGAGCTACTGTCACTGCAACTACTACAGCTGCAACTTCCAGACCATTCACGGTTTGCGCCCCCGTTTCAACCGAATTCACCGTTTTATTTCCATTCGAGTCTTTACTGATATTCGAGTCGACGCCATAGACTCCAACCATACCATTCCAGATATCAGTAGATACTTTAAGACCGGCCCCAGTATCGTGCTGCTCTGTTCCAGCATGTAGAGAAAGATTAATCTCCGGCATAGGGAGCCAACCTGTGTCTGTATTTAAGCCAACACTGCCATTGACACCAATATGATAGCCACCGACACTGATTTGAGGACTGGCATTAAGCTTCCAGTCACTGGCATCTATATCAACAGAAGCCACACCCAAATCTACAGCTACTCCATTAAAAATACCATTATTTGTCTTGTACTTGAAAATACCAGGATCATCTTCTTCCACAGTTGTCGAGTATTTGGCATAGGTACTATATAACCAGCCTGTACTCCAGTCAGTCTTTTTGGAGTGTTCCAGGGTATTGGTATGACCAAGAAGAAAGTCCCAAAAGCCCGATGAACCACCGCTACTACCAGCAGGCATAGCTACTGTTTGGGCACCAGTTTGATTGCCTGCTTGCTTCATAAAGCCCAGCATAGCCCCAGCCCACAGCCCATTGAAAGCAGCCTGCGAGAGACTACCAGAAGCCTGATCTGCCTTGGCCTGGTCCAGTCGTGCCTTGAGGATGGGATCAGCCTGCTGGACCGCTTCTTCCAGATGGCTGCGGAGGGCCTGCGGAATGTTCCGGCTGGGATAGCGCTCCAGATAGGCTTGGACAGCCTGGATATCCTCTGGAGTCAGCTCTTCACCGCTGTCTAGCTTATCCATGACCTTTTGAAAGGCAGCTTCAACGGCTTTTTTGCTCTCCCAAGCTGTTTCAACAGTCTGGGTCCAAGTCATCCTGTCCGGACTAGGCAGGACAAAGCTGCCGTTAAAGTTTGCAAAGCCTTCTGTCATCAGGCTCAGAGCTTGGTCCAAAGCAGCAGCCAGCCCCGGCAGATTGTCGAAAATAGTGGCCGACGATGAATAAAAGGCCAGCAGTTTATTCAGCTTGTCCTGCAATTCATGACGTTTGTCCTGAGCTGCTGTAATGGCATTCTGGATGCTGCTTTTGGTAGAATCAGCCACATCCTTCTGTTTATTGGCCTCGGTCAGAGCCTGATTTTGGCTGTCAATGGTCTGATCATAGGAAGCAATCTGACTCTCCAGGACATCTTGGTCCAAACTCTCTTCTGCCACCTCACTGACATAACGGCTGGGCAGGTCGCTGCCAGCTTTGACCAGCTCTTCTTCAAATAGAATCGCTGCCTTAAAGAGGGGAAGAAACATCCCCTGACAGTAGGTTTTAGCACTGTCATATGCTGTTCCGGTCAGCCCGCTTTCCCCTGCAAAACTTTCCATGGCCTGCATGGCAGATTCATAAGCCGCGATCCTCACCTGGCCTGCTGAGGCCATTGACCCTGCCTGCTGGTTGGAAGCGGGGAGTTCCATCTTAGCGCCCATATCCAGCCTCCTTTTCTTCTGCTTCCAGAGCTTGTCTATACTGACTCTGGATAGTCTCAATCTGACGGTCTAGCTTTTTTCTTTCCTTATCCAGCCGATCCTGCCCCTCTTGGATATCCAAATCCAAGAGTCGATGACTGTGCTCAACCAGACCCATAATATCATAAAAATCCTGACTGTCCTTGGCCGTTAAGGGCAGATAATCCAGCTCTCTTAAAGCCAAAAGTCCCCGGTCATAGAGATAATCAATATCCTCTTCAAAGCGGTCCAGACGGCGCTTTTGCTCCTCAGCCTTATCCAGCTTTTCAAATGCCTGCAGGCGTTCAGCAGCTAGAGTTTGGGAATTCTTCATACTACTTCCCCCTTATCCCTCAATATCCGCAGCCAGTCCTTGGTCGGTCGCTTGAAATTCCTCTGCTACGCTTTGCAGGAGCTGACTGAAGCTTGTAATCTTATCGGCGATATCAGCTGACGCCGTACTGGAATGATCAATTTCCTCACCGGCTCGGCTGTTTCCTTCCAAATGACTGATAACATCCTTGTCAACCTGAGATGCTGCACCTATCTGACTGGAAGCGGCTGAAAAGCTATTAGCATGGCTAGCTGCCAGCCCATTATCACTTTTAATATCTGACATTGCTTGCTCCTCTGTTTTTGCTTTTATTTTATGACATTTATATTATAAGTTCAAGTCTCCGCCTGCTTTTTAACCAAAAAGAAACAAGACTGATAAATAATTCCAATCTTGTTAATTGCTAAGCCTGCTTATGCTGAGGCTTTTAAAGTCTCTGATTTCCGCTTCCTAATGATCAGAAACTCATCCTCCAGATCGCCTTCCAAATCTTTGACAGCCAGATGATTCAAGCGAGAGCCGGCAACATTATCAGGAATCTGCTTTCTGTTACTTTGTTAGCTCGACTTTCCATACTCCTGTTTTTTTCTCCATTTCCGTATAGCTAGACCAACTTTTAAATAAAGAATAGTCGGAATCATCCCCACTGGAAGCGAGAAGAGAAAAGCTTGATTTTTTTCTACCGAGATAAATCCTAGTAATCGTAAAGGATTTATAACCGCATCTTCCATAGTATGCATAATTACTAGCGGCCATACTGACTTAGTAATTCTAAAAATCTCTGTGTACATGACCGTCCAGCATGCAACAGTTATCATCCCGATAAGGAAGAATGTAAACCTTCCAACCGGCAAGGTATTTTGGATTTCTCTCTCAAACAGAAACTTCATAATGTAAGGCAGATGCCAAATCCACCAGATAAAGCCAACAAGTAGATATAGTTTTAAGTCGGATAATTTCAATTTAATTAATTAATTGGTAAGATATGCCCTCTAAACAGATTCTTCAAAAATATTTTTTATGAATTGAGTCCCTATCTGTGTGAGCAAGATTCCAAAATAGACCGTAAACTCAACCTTCACATCTGTCACTCTGATGCTTTGTGTCATCAGTCCCAAGAATATCACTATTATCGTAACAAGAGGGTAAACTAAAAAACTAACAAGATATAACTTTTTATTATTTTTAAAATTAATAGAAAACCCTGCCTCTTTCCAGCCGTCTCCGCCAAAGCTTCGAAGAAAGATGGTACAGATTAAAGGAGTTACCAGCCAAATCAGCATCCCTAAAGAGCCGCTTCCTATCTCTGTTCCGATATTTTCGTAATGAGCCTGGCCGGTTACTTTATCAACGACATAACCAATCCAACCACATAGGGTGCTGAAGAATGCAAAGATAATGACATTGCGCTTAATTGTAGTTATGGACTGTTTCATAGCAGTCTGCTTTCGTCAAAAATTATTCATCTCTCTTGTTTTAAATCCTTCTGCATAAAGCTGATCCCCCTGATAGGCTAATATACTGGCTTTATAAAGTTGCTTGCTTTTAGGTTCTATTAAGGAGAGTCAAGTTGATATTTTGGAATAAATGCTAATTTATTTCCAGAAAGGGGAGATATTTGGAATTCCTACTTAACAAAAAAGACCTGCCTTCATTTAAGAAGGAGGTCTTTGAAAAGTTAGTTGACTTAGTAAGCTTTATTCTGCTTGCTTGTCTTCTTTAGATGCGGCAGCACCTTTTTCCCGGATAACCAAGACACCATCTTCCAAATCGGCCATCAAGTGCTTAGCATCTAGATTATCTAAGTGGAAGTCAGTCACCTTGTCACGAATTTGCTGCTCGATGACACGACGGAGCGGACGAACACCCATGACCTGGTCATAACCAGCATCGCGCAGGAATTCCTTAGCTGCATCAGATACAGCCAAATCAATTTCTTTCTTGCTCAAGGTTTGATTCACTTCAATCAGCATGAGATTCACAATCTCCATCAAATCTTCTTTCTTGAGATGAGAGAACTCAATAACCGCGTTAAAACGATTGAGGAACTCTGGACGGAAATAAGCTTTGAGTCGATCCATCAGATCAGGCTTTTCTGCATCATCTTCCAAGCCTGCTTCATAGCCAAATCCGGCATTGGAAGTCGCAATGATTACCGTGTTCTTGAAGTTGACTGTATTCCCTTGACCATCTGTCAAACGACCATCATCCAGAACTTGAAGGAGAAGAGTAATCACCTGTGGATCAGCCTTTTCAATCTCATCCAAGAGAATGATAGAGTAAGGATTGCGACGCACACGCTCGGTCAGGGTATTGTTGTTATCATCATAACCGACATAGCCCGCAGTCGTACCAATCAGCTTGGAAACAGCAGTCCGGTCGGAGTATTCTGACATATCCAGACGGATGATGGCTTCCTTGGTACCGAACATATCCAGAGCCAGTTGCTTGGCTAGCTCAGTCTTACCAACACCTGTCGGACCAACGAAGAGGAAGCTTCCGATTGGACGGTTGCCTTCATCAAAGCCTGCACGGTTTCGGCGGATAGCCCTAGCCACAGCTTCTACAGCCTTGTCTTGACCAATCACCTTGGCTTTGAGACGGTCATTCATGCCCTTGAGTCGCTCAATGTCGCTGGCACCCATCTGAGATACCGGCACTCCCGTCATCCGCTCAACAGACTCCGCTACGTCGTTGACTGTCGCCGTCACCTTCATATCCTCGGTGTGGTTTTGAATTTTCTTTTCCAGCTCTTCAATGCGGGTCTTGGCATTCAGAGCTGCTTCATAATCTTCTTTTTCAACAGCTGCTTCCTGCTTGTCTTTTTGCTCAGCAATCTCATGTTCAACCGCATGAACATCGGTAACTGGATGCTGGGCTGCCAGGTGGGCAGCAGTCACATCGACCAGGTCAATCGCCTTGTCTGGCAGGCTCCGTTGTGGAATATACTGAACAGAGTAGTCCACAGCCGCTTTCAGCACTTCATCCGGCAGGATGACATTGTGGTGCTTTTCATACAAATCCCGAATGCCTCGAAGGATCTGATAGGTATCTTTGGCAGACGGAGCATTGACTTTGACTTCATTGAAACGACGAGCCAGAGCTGCATTTTTGAGAATGGTGTTTCGGTACTCGTCCTGAGTAGTAGCCCCGATAACGGTCAACTCCCCACGAGAAAGCGCTGGCTTAAGAATATCCGCCAAGCCCTTGGACCCGCTGTCTCCGCCAGTAGATCCTGCTCCCAGGATTTGATGGATTTCATCAAAGAAGAGGATAATGTTGCCGGCTTCCTTGACTTCATTGACCAAGTTTTGGATATTTTCTTCAAAGCTACCACGATATTGAGTACCAGCTTCCAGACCGGAAATATCAACAGAAATAATTTCCTTGTTCTTGATGGCCGCTGGCACATCACCATTGACGATAGCCTGAGCCAATCCTTCTACGACAGCTGTCTTACCAACTCCGGCATCTCCAACCAATACAGGATTATTCTTAGTCCGGCGGGAAAGGATTTCAGCAGTTTCTTGGATTTCCTTATTGCGCCCAATGACTGGATCCAACTTACCATCACGAGCTTCCTGAGTCAGATTGCGACCTAGCTTAGCCAGGATGCCATCCTGCTTAGGTCCTTGAGCAGCAGTCTGGCCAGTCTGCTCACCTGCTCCTTGACCGGGGAGCTTGCCAGTAGCACGGTACTGTGCAAACTCTTCCGGTGTGACCTCTCTACCATTAATCAAGTAGCGCCGGTGTTCGCTGTTGTAGCCACCCATGCGCCCCATGAGTTGGTTGAAAAGGTCGTCCATATTGTTAAAATTGTTGTAGTTGTTGTTCATAGCATTGCCTCACTTTTTTTCATATTTTGCTTTACATAATTTTTATTTTTACCAAAGTTTCAGATAAGAAATCTTTTCCTTATCTACTATAAATATTCATTTGGGAGATTTTCTCCTATCTATCATTTTACATAACTTACTTCATTTCCAAAAAGCAAGACTGAGTCAGTCTCTACTTTTATGAGTGAATCAAATCTCTTTCAAAAGAAGATAATTTTACATAATTTCCAATCCTCCCAAAAATAATCGCCTTCCGGCTGTATTCATACCTTCTGAATCAATTTTTGTAAACTTTTTTGTTTACAGTTGTAATTTTATCATGATAGAATTTATTTGTCAATAGATTTTACATAATTTTTTAAAATAAATTTACAGTTGTAATCAAAATTTCCGTTTAGGTTCTTTTCTTTCCTATAAAAAAGCCCTGCAAGCTAGAGTCATGCAGAGCCTTGTTTCTTTCAGCAGAATCTTTTTCGTTCTTAAAAGAGTTCTTTATAAAAAGCAATCGTTTCTTCTAGAGTTGGCATGAATGGATTGCCTGGCGCACAAGCATCAATCAAAGCGTTTTTAGATAGATAGTCAAAATCAAAGTCTTTTTCTTCGATACCAAGTTCAGTGAGTTTCTTCGGAATACCAACCGTTTCAGACAGTTTTTCGATTTCAGAAATGGCATAAGCTGCACATTCTTCATCAGTCTTGCCTTCGATTTGCAGACCAAGAGCTTTGGCAACATTGCGGAAAGCTTCTGGTACCCGTTTAGCATTTTCACGCTCTACAACTGGCAGGAGCATGGCACAGCAGACACCGTGCGGCAGATTGTAAACTGCCCCAAGCTGGTGAGCCATAGAGTGAACATAACCTAGACCAGCATTGTTAAAGGACATACCGCCAAGGAAGATAGCATTCACCATGCCTTCACGCGCTTCAATATCATGACCATTGGCAACCGCACGAGGAAGGTATTCCTTGATAAGTTCAATAGCTCCGATAGATAATTTCTTGGTTACACCGTAGGCTCCTGGTGTGACGAGAGCTTCGACCGCGTGAGTCAAAGCATCCATCCCTGTTGCTGCTGTGAGGGCAGCTGGTTTGGATACCATGAGTTCAGGATCATTGACTGAGATCAGGGCCAAGCTATTCTTGTCCACCATAACCATCTTAACCTTGCGTTCCTCATCTGTGATGACATAGTTAATGGTAATTTCAGCTGAAGTTCCTGCTGTAGTATTGATTGCCACTACCGGCAAACCTTTCTTAGCAGATTTGTGCAAGCCTTCGTAGTCTTGTGGTTTGCCACCATTTGTCGCAATAACTGAAATACAGCTAGCCGCATCCTGAGGTGAACCTCCGCCGACACTAATGATGAAGTCACAGTTGTGTTCTTTTAGAGCACCCACACCATCCATGACGTTCTTACAAGTTGGGTTTGGCTCAACATCGCTGAAGACCACATACTGGATGCCTTCCGCATCTAGTGGTGCTAGGATTTGCGGCAGGATATCACTGCCTTCGATAAATTTATCCGTCACCAGCAAGGCCTTGCTATAACCCAGCTCCTTAACATAAGGCCCAACTTCCCTGACAACGCCTTTGCCAATAAGATTGACAGCGGGTACGTAAAATGTAGACATATATTTTCTCCTTTTAATTTATATTATTAATATAATGATACTACAAAATTTTGCTTTTTGCAAGATTTTTGTGATTTTTTTAACAAGTTGATTGATAAAAAAAGCAAAGAAATTCCCAGATAAGGATGCGGAACAAGGACGCTCCTTTCCAGAAGCAACCTTGCCCATCTCTTACCTGTTTTTTCATTAGCTGGCAATGACACCTTTTTTCAAAATGATGTTGCCGTACAGAGCTCCCTCGCCCGTTTGGATGACCAAATAAGCTTTTTCCGCTTGCTCATAGAAAGCAAAGCGTTCAAATTCTTTGATGGCTGTACCTGGATAGTGCTTTTCTAATAAAGCCTTGTAGTCATCCCAGATGACTGGTACGGTCGGATCTCCCGACACTACCTGCATAAGACCTGCTTGATAGTCGCTATAAGTATCCAAGGGCATCACAGTCAAGATAGCATCTAGCAGTGCTGGAACTCCGTGACCGTCACAGCGAACAACTCGCTGACCAATCCGATGGGCAGGGAAGTTTGCATCGGCAATGACCACTTCATCTCCGTGGCCCATCTCCATCAGATACTTGACCAATTCTGGACTTAAAATAGTTGGAATATGCTTTAACATCTAGCTTCCTACTTTCATTCTTGCTTGAAATTCTTGATAGGACCGAGCCAAGTCTGAGCCTTCTTGAGGCTGGTATTGCTTGGTCTTTTCTGAATCCTTGATGAGCTTTTGGGCAGGCTGCCGATCTTGAATCTCACCCAAGGTCAAAAGCTGTGCCAAGATATTTCCCAAAGCGCTGGCTTCAATCGGCCCTGTTAGGACTGGTTTCTGGCTTACATCGGCTGTCAGCTGGCAGAGTAGTTCATTTTGAATACCGCCACCGACCATGTGAATCTGCTCGATTTTCTGACCGGTCAGGCTCTCAATTTGCTCCACGGTTTGACGGTAGGCAAAAGCAAGACTTTCCAAGACCACTCGGACAACCTCTCCTTTGCTTTGAGGGACAGGCTGGTTGGTCATATGACAACGCTCCTTGACCTTAGCCTCCATGTCTCCCGGAGCTGCAAAAATAGCATCATTAGGATTAATCCAAGAGCGATTATTCGTGACGTTTCTTGCCAGTGTCACCATTTCAGCAAAGCTGATGTCCTGACCTTGCAAGCGCCAGTCCCGCTGCAGTTCTTGGATAATCCAGAGTCCTGTCGTATTCTTCAAAATCCGATAGCGTCCGTCAAAGCAGCCTTCATTGGTCAGATTGGCCGCTAAAGCTTCCTGGCTGGTTACAGGATTCTGAGATTCTAGACCGACCAGAGACCAAGTACCGCAAGAGATAAAGGCTGTTGGCTGCTCATTCGCATAAGGAATAGCCAGAACAGCTGCCGCTGTATCATGACCAGCCCCTGCAATGACATCAAAAGGCTCAATTTTCAGCTCTTGTGTGATCCGTGGCGACAGACTTCGAAGGACTTTTCCTCCCTGTGTCACCTCACCAAACCACTTTTTAGGAATCCCCAGCGTCTCAAAAACGCTGTCAGACCATGTCTGAGAATTGATATTGAGCAAACCACTGCTGCTGGCAATGGTATACTCGCTGGATAAAACACCTGACAAAAGATAGTTAATCAAATCCGGCATGAAGAGCACGCGCTCTGCAACTCTTGCCAAATGGGGCTTTTCCTGCAAATCAGCGAATATTTGCAGGACAGTATTAATGCAGGCAGGCTGTACGCCTGTCTCCTCAAAAAGCGCCTCTTTGCTGATTTTCTTATAAAAAGTTTCTTCGTATTGGCCCATACGATTGTCACGATAACAGTGCGGCTGGTAGAGTAGATCTCCGTTTTGGTCTAGGTAGGCATAGTCCACACCCCATGTATCAACGGATATGGATCGAATAGGAATCCCATCTGCTGAAGCTTTCTTGATCCCAATTTTAATTTCTCCAAACAGATGCAGGATATTCCAATAAAGACCGTCATTCACGTTCATCGGCTCGTTTTTGAACCGATGAACTTCTGATAGCTGGATACTATGGCCGTTGTAAATTGCTTGCATGACACGACCTGAACTAGCACCTAGGTCAATGGCCAGTATTTTCATCAATGTCATTCTCATCTCCTCCAATACAACAATCTTTACAAACGATTTTGATTATTGGTAAAGCAATGGTTTGATTTCATCAGAGTCGATGTTCTTGGCATCATACCATTTTGATCCTGTGTCCACATCTTTGACTTCTTTCCCTTGAGCCGCTTCAATAGCTAATTTTACAGATTGATAGCCGATTTGAATCGGGTCTTGCGTAACAGATCCTACAAAGAGACCGTTGCGAATTGCATCTTGCTGCAAGGCACCTGAGTCAAAACCGACAGCCAAAATCTTATCTGCACCGAGCTTAGATTCCTTGAAACTGCCATTTGCGTTGATAATCGCTTTAGCTGCAAATTCATTTGAACCGTAAATAGCGACTGTATCTGATTTTTCAAGCACAGTGGATGCTTCTGTCTTTCCAGCTGCATCGTCTACTTGTGCTGGTACACGAACTTCAATGATAGCTTTGGCATCTGATTCAGAAACATTGTTTTTGAATTTATCATGACCAACAACAGCCGTTTTAATGCCTTTCTTTTCTAGCAACTCAACCATCTTGTCAATGAAACCGGAAGTCCGTTGTGTGATAGAAAGTGAGTTTGCTTCTTGGGAAACTACCCCGATACGAATCGGTTTGTCGCCCAATTTCTTTTCTAACAATGGGAACAAGTGTTCTGCTGCATTGGCTCCAGCAGCATGGTTGTCTGTAGAGGCGGTTGCTTTGATTGCTCCGTCTGGTGCACCTGGAACCCCTGAGTCAAAACCAATCAGCGGGATATTCTTGGCTTGAGCTTGTTTGATGGCATCTAGCTCTGATTCAGTATCAAGCGCTGCTAGGGCAATCGCATCTGGATTTTTGTTAATGGCATTGTTCAACTGTTCCAATTGTTCTGCGATAGCGGTTTCATTTTGAGGTCCGACAAAAGTAATCTTAGCGCCAAATTCATCTGCCGCTTGTTCAGCACCCTTATTAACGGCTTTCCAGAAGTCATGTTGGAAGCCTTTGGCAATTACTTCTACCCGATAGTCCCCACCCTTGCTGTCTGTAGCTTTATTGCTGTCTTTCTTAGAAGAGCAAGCAACTAGTCCAATCGCAGCAGCAGCCAGAAGTGCCGCAGTAGCAAATTTAAATGATTTTCTCATGATAAAAGCTCCTATTATATTTTATACACTCATATATATGATGGCGAGGGCTGTACTTATTTCTTCTTATTCTTGCGAATGAAAATATCAAAGTAAACAGCGACGATAACAACGAAACCAGTAATAAAGAGTTGATAGTGGGGTTGTAGGTCGATATATGGCAAACCAATTTTCAGGACTGACATAATGAAGACCCCGATAATGGTACCAATAACAGATCCGACACCACCAGCTAGAGAAGTTCCCCCTACTACGACACCGGCAATCGCATCCAGCTCCATACCGTTACCAGTACCTGGTAGAATCGTAGAGTAGGTGGCCGCATAAGCAACGGCAGCAAGTCCTGCTGACAGACCGCCTATGACATAGGCCATGCCTTCCCATTTGACAACATTGACCCCAGACAGACGAGTAGCTTCTTTATTGGAGCCAATCGCGAAGATATAGCGGCCAATTTTTGTCTTGTTCAATACTACCGCAGCAAGGACAGCCACAAGCACCAGTACAATCAAGCCTGTCGGGAAATTATCCTGGGTTCGGAATAAATCTTTGTACCAACCTTCACCTGTTCCACGAAGAGGGAAGGTCACACTTTGGACATTTGAGACAATAGAACTCAGACCGCGGGAAATCATCATCGTACCCAGCGTCGCGATAAAGGGCGGCAAACCGAATTTTGCGACCATGATTCCATTGAGCAGGCCGAATAATCCTCCAATGACTAGAATGGCCAGCAAAGACAGCCAGAGCGGCCAGCCCATCTTGGTATGAAGGACACCCCCGATAATAGCCGAGCACATCATTACCGTACCAATTGAGAGGTCAATACCACCTGTAATGATGACAAATGTGACCCCAATGGCGAGGAAACCAATGTAATATGACGCATCTAAGATACTGACTACCGTATCAAACGAACGAAATGATTCGCTGGAGATGGCAAAGAAGGCAAAGATTACCACCAAGGCAATCAAGGCAATCAGCTTTTGTAAACCAACTGTTTTTTCTAATTTCATCCATAAGGATTGTTTCTCTTCCATACGTAAACACCTCTGTTTTCACTTTTAACGGTCAGTCGCTAGCGCCAAGATTCTCTCTTGCGTTGCTTGGCTAATATCCAGCTCACCCGTTTTTCTACCTTCACACATGACTACGATTCGATCGCTCATCCGTAAGATTTCTGTCAGTTCTGACGAAATCATGATAATGGATTTGCCTTGAGCAACCAGATCATTCATCAGTGTGTATATTTCACTTTTTGCTCCGACATCAATCCCTCGTGTCGGCTCATCAAAGATTAAAATATCACTATTTTGCTCCAGCCATTTGGCGATGACTACTTTCTGCTGGTTCCCTCCCGAAAGATTGCGAACCAGCTGTTTGGATGACGGTGTCTTGGTATGTAAAGATTGAACAAACTGATCACTTGCCTTGACAATAGCACCATCATCAATCAAGCCCGCCTTGATATACTTATCAAGATTGGTTATAACCGTATTGTTGGCAATGGTCATGTCCACGATACAGCCAAAGCGCTTGCGGTCTTCAGATAAGTAACCAATTCCTTCCCGAATGGCATCCTGGGGAGAATTGATGCTTACTTCTTTCCCATTTATAAAAATAGAACCGCTTTCTTTTTTGTCTGCACCAAACAGCAAACGGGCAACTTCTGTCCGACCGGCTCCCATCAATCCTGAGAAACCTAGAATTTCGCCCTTATGGAGTTTGAAACTCACATCTTTGACGGCTGTTCCCGCACAGAGGTTTTTTACCTCCAGAACAACCGGAGCATCTTCTGCTACTGTTGACGCAGCCTTAGGATCTTCATAAATCGTCCGTCCAACCATCATAGAGATGATTTCATCCTTGGTGGTGTCTTTGGTATTGACCGTGCCTACATACTCGCCGTCTCGCATAACAGTCACGCGGTCTGTGATTCGGGCAATCTCATCCATCCGGTGAGAAATGTAGATAATACCGACACCTTTAGCACGCAGGTCGTCAATGATGACAAAGAGCTCATTGATTTCCGATTCAGTCAGAGCTGCAGTCGGTTCGTCAAAGACTATCACCTTGGCATCCATTGAGAGGGCCTTGGCAATTTCGACCATTTGTTGTTTCCCAACTGTCAGATTTCCTACTTTTTCAGTTGGGTTGATGTCTAGTTTTAAGAGACTAAAGAGTTCTTTTGCTTTTTTAATACTGGATGCATCGTTAATGAAGAAGCTGCCTTGAACTTCTTCCCGTCCAATAAAGATATTTTGAGCCACTGTTAGATGGTTCATCATATTCAATTCTTGGTGAACGATAACGATTCCTGCATCCATTGCTTCCTTGGGCTTGGAATAGACCACCTCTTCTTGATTGTAATGAATGGTACCCTCATTTGCTCCGTAGATACCAGTCAAGACCTTCATCAAAGTGGATTTACCAGCCCCATTTTCACCCATTAGAGCATGCACTTCACCAGCCCGCAAGTCAAAATTGACCCCTTTTAAGGCTCGGACTGGACCGAAACTTTTAACAATGCCCTTCATTTCTAGTATGACAGGATGATCCATGCTACTCACCTACCTGTTCCAGTTTTGCAATTCTTGCTTTTAAATCTTCAATTTCTTCTATTTGATTGAGAAATACGGCGGCTAATTCGAGTAATAAATGGCTATTCATAAAATGGTCCTGAGCATGGACCGCCAGCAGACTTGGAGGATTGGCTTGACCACTCAGTTCAGACTGGATAAGGTTGGTCTGTAAGTTGTGAGCCTCCACGCTGAGTTTTCTCGCTTGTTCCAACTCAGCATTTGCTTCTTCCTTCTGACCTGACTGAGCCAACTCCAAACTCTGCATGACTTGCGCAGTCACTTTACTACTCTTGATAATCAGTCGCATCAGCTCTTGGCTTGAGCCTTTGTCTTGTCCTGCCATAGGCCTAGTCCATCAATACTTCAGCCTGACGAAGCACTTCTTCGCCTCTCATCAACTCGAAATCTTCATCACTAATGACTGCGACTGGTACCTGTAGGCTTGCTTTAGCCTTTTCTTCTAAATAGGCTAATTGCGGACTGAGCAATAAGACATCGATATTCTTCAAGTTATTCATGCCCGTAATCCCAATGGAATAAAAAGAATAATCCAATTGGTCACGATGAATAACTTCATTGATTCGCTCTACCAACATACTGGTTGTTAAGCCACCTACACAGGCTAGAATAATTGTCTTGGTCATCTAAGCTACTCTCTTTCTATTGGGTAGGCTGCGTGCCTAGAAAGAGGCACGCCCACCCAAAATCTTTATTTATGAATTGGCCCTAACAATTGGCAAGCACGGTAGTCGGCTGATTCCAAATCTTCTGTGCCAAACAGTGACCAGTTCTTGGGACGGAAGATGTCTTCCTCTGGCACATTGTGCATATTGACTGGGATACGCAGCATGGAAGCCAGCGTGATCAAATCCGCTCCGATATGGCCATAGGTAATAGCACCGTGGTTGGCTCCCCAGTTATTCATAACATCATAGACAGACTTGAAGGCACCTTTGCCTGTCAAACGCGGTGCAAACCAAGTGGTTGGCCAGCCCGGATCTGTCCGATTATCCAAGGTATGATGCACTTCCTCTGGCAATTCCAAAGTGTAACCTTCAGCGATTTGTAAGACTGGACCTACGCCTTTCAGGATATTCAAGCGCACCATAGTCACAGGCATATGACCCTTGGTCAAGAAGCGGGTAGAGAAGCCACCACCACGGAAGTATTCGCGATTGGCTGGTGGGAAGTCTGTGTTTTCAAGCATGGCATCTACTTCGCTCTGTTCCAATTCCCAGAACGGCTTGATGACTGGCTTGCCGTCTCGACTGGCTTGCCCCGTTCCATCCAGGGTACAAGAGCCAGAGTTAATCAAGTGCAGGAAGCCGTCAGCTGCCTGGCCTTCCAAGTGATGCCCTGTCACCCGTTCTACCGCTTCTGGACTCCAATAAGTCCGGACATCTGCGAAGATTTGCGGTGTATTTGTCAAGAGATAGTTAAAGAGCATAGACACACCGTTGAGCGAGTCATTTTCTGTCGCAAAGACATAAGGCTTACGAATGCCGTTCCAGTCAAACTGAGTATTGAGGAAGGTTTCCATGAAGTCCCCGTTCGGGAAGTGGTCGGTCCATTGACGCTGACCTTGGAAGCCAGCAACCAAGGCATGATGCCCAACAGCTTCTTCCTCAAAGCCAAGCTCAGCCAAGCGAGGATTGCCTTGCATAAGGTCTCGGCCAATCATGAACATCTTGACCACAAATTCCCATTGTTTTGCTTTTTCTTCTGGAGAAAGAACCAAGTCCTCACGGTTGCGATCCACACCTTCTTTGATGTGCTCTTTGACCCAAACCATGGCCCGTTCAAATTCTTCGTGGTCATAAATGCCTCGGTCAATCCGACGAGTAAACTCCGTCATATCAACTGATTCATTGCGCATGCCCAAGTATTCTTGGAAGAAGTCTGGATTAACAATGGATCCGCCGATTCCCATAGAGACGCTGCCCATGGACAAGTAAGCTGTGTCACGCATCAGTCCTGTTGCCAAAGCAGCCCGACTATAACGGAGAATTTTTTCTTTTACATCTTCTGGAATTTCAGTGTCGCTAGCTTCCTGGACATCTCTGCCATAAATACCAAAAGCTGGAATTCCTTTTTGGGCATGTGAAGCCAGTACTGCAGCGAGATAAACAGCTCCTGGCCGTTCAGTGCCATTGAAGCCCCAAATTGCATGCGGAATATCTGGTGACATATCCATGGTTTCACTACCATAGCACCAGCATGGTGTCACTGTGATAGTCGCGCAGACATTTGATTTTTTGAATAATTCATGTGATGCGGCTGCTTCAGGGACACGACCGATGGTAGATGGTGAAATAACACATTCAACAGGCTGACCGTCAGGATATTTCAAGGTTGAGCTAATCAAGTCAGCCACACTTTTAGCCATATTCATGGTTTGTACTTCTAGTGATTCCCGAACACCTTGGCGACGTCCGTCAATAGTTGGACGAATTCCAATACGTGGATGTTGAGTCATAATCATTTCCTCCAATGTTTCTTATTCTTTGATGCTTCCGTCACCATTATATTTACGATAACCAGGGTGACGGCCTGTGACTTTATAATTGGCCCGCATTGCAAACAAGCGTTCCAAGGTTGGACGAGAAATTTCTTCCTCCTCAACTCCCTTAGTAGAAAGCAACATGCGTCCGTGGAAGGTGGTCTTAGCAACCAGCTCCAAGGTTTCCATCCGATAGTAAGCTGTAATCACATCGCTTCCTACAGTCAAGGCACCATGATTTTCAAGTAACATGACATCATGTTCTGGCAAGTATGGGGTGATGGCATCCGGCACTTCCATAGTAGATGGCACACCAAAGGGAGTGATAGGAATTGCCCCTACTACAATGGCACTCTCAATCAAGGAATAGGTATCAAGCGGAATATGAGCCAGCGCAAAGCCTGTTGCAATTGGCGGATGTGCGTGGACAACAGCATTCACATCCTCCCGTTCTTCATAGCAGCGAATGTGCATCTTGATTTCACTGGATGGACGATAGCCGTCCTGAGCCTCAATAATCTCCCCTTTTAGATTGAGCTTGACGAGTTTTTCAGGCGTGATAAAGCTCTTACTGATACCTGTTGGCGTTGCAATAATGGTATCTAGGTCTAGACGGACTGAAACATTGCCGTCATTAGCGGCTACCCAGCCTAATTGCCACATCTTGTGGCATACATCACATATTTGTTCGCGGATTATTTCTTCTTGATGATCCATAATCTCACTCCTTTCTGGAATCATCATAGTATTTTTTGTAAGCGCATTCAATACCTATACCTCTAATTGATAAATAGCCAACTTTTATATAACAATATAGCCAAAACTGTTCATAATCGTTCAATCTAATGGTTACTATATTGATTTTTTTTCGTTTATTGTGTTATAATGTGACCATAAATGTTCAGCTTTGTTCATCGGTGGAGGTCACTATGGTTTCTTTGGAACGAATGAGTCGAATTATAGACATTCTCAGCAAGCGAAAGATTATTGCTACCGCCCAACTTGAAGAACTTTTGTACTGTTCTACATCAACACTTCGACGGGACTTGATTGAGCTAGAAAAAGAGGGGAAAATCATCCGCTCTCATGGTGAGGTCATGCTGATTACGGCCAACAATGTAGAATATGTGTATTCTGCTCGCGCCCGTGAAGAAGAAAAAAGCAAGCAGCAAATTGCTGAAATTGCTTCAACCTTTATCACTCATAACCAGTCTATCTTCATTGATAGCTCTACGACTGCAGCCATGCTCATTCCACATTTGGCACCTTTCCAGAACCTACGTGTCATAACCAATGGTATTGAAGCAGCCCGCCAGCTAAATAATTTTGAAAATGTCACCCTCTTCTTATCAGGCGGACATATTGGCTGCGGAACCAATTCTGCGCTGGGCGATTTTGCAGCCAACTTCATCAACAATTTCCATGCAGACTTGCTCTTCTTTAGCTGCCGCGGATTGGATCGCTACGCTGCCTACGAAGCTAACCATAATCAGGCACATATCAAGCGGGAAATG
The DNA here is from genome assembly GCA_015264985.1 of Streptococcus sanguinis. GTDB lineage: Bacteria > Bacillota > Bacilli > Lactobacillales > Streptococcaceae > Streptococcus > Streptococcus sanguinis_S. Next base: position 24,726 of record JABZYU010000008.1, read on the forward strand.
ATCGCTAATAGTGACAAGGCAATTCTATTGGCCGACCACTCTAAGTTTAACACCAGTCATTATTTCAAACTTTCCAACTATTCTAGTCTGGATTGCATTATCACCGACCAGCCACCAGTCGAATCCTTCCAAAATGCTGTCGGGAGCCAGTGCGAAATCCTCTGGTAAGCAACTTTTATAAAACACAAACTAGACCGAGATAGGCTTATCTCGGTCTAGTTTTTTACTATCTACTCATCCCTCCATTATCAAGCTAAAGGATAACAGTGTTCTATCAAAAATAAAAATCTGGACATAATCCAGATTTTTAAATCATATACTCTACACTATAGCTGGCGTCGGACAGAATGCGGGACAGAAACTGTTTGGTCCGCTCTTCCTTTGGGCTAGAGAAGAATTCCTGAGGAGGATTTTCTTCGACGATGTGACCTCCGTCCATAAAGATGACATGGTTGGCGACATCACGTGCAAAGCTCATCTCGTGGGTCACAACGACCATGGTTACTCCCTCCTGAGCCAGCTGTTTCATGACACTGAGAACTTCTCCGACCAATTCCGGATCTAGCGCCGAAGTTGGTTCATCCAGCAGAATGACATCTGGCTTAACAGCAATGGCACGCGCAATCCCAATCCTCTGCTGCTGACCACCTGATAGCTGCGAAGGATAATAGTCCTTGTAGGCCAAGAGGCCCACGCGCTTCAAGGACTCTTCCGCAGTCTCAAACGCTTCTTCCCTTGGTATCTTACGAGCGATCACTAAGCCCTCCAAGATATTTTCAAGGGCTGTTTTATTGGCAAAGAGATTATAATGCTGGAAGACAAAGGCCGTCTTTCTACGAATTTCCAAAATCTCTTTTTTGCTGAGTTTAGCCAAATCATAGTCCTTACCAGACAAAGTCAGCTGGCCGCCATCCGCTTTTTCTAAGTGATTCAGACAGCGCAGAAATGTTGTTTTCCCAGAGCCTGAGGGTCCCAGAATAACCACAACATCACCTTGATTAACCTTGAGACTGACATCTGCCAGCACCTGATGCTCTCCAAATCGTTTGGAGATATGTTTTACTTCTAACATAATCTTTCCTTCCTAAGCAAGAGCGTAGCGCTTTTCCAAGCCCCTAAAAATCCACTGAATCAAGCCGCAAATAATGAGATAAATAACAAAAATCACCAGATAAGACTCTGAATACTGGTAAGAATGGGAGGCTTCTATCTTAGCCAGGGCTGTGATATCCTTGACTGTCATGACAAATACCAGCGAGGTTCCCTTGACTAGATTGATAACTAGATTGGCCAGATTGGGCAGGGCAGAGCGCAATGCCTGAGGAAAAACAATTCTCCGATAGGCTTGAAAATTCGTTAAACCAATCGCTTGAGCCGCTTCTAACTGTCCTTTATCCACTGTCAAAATGGCAGAGCGCAGTATTTCCGACAAACTCCCTGTCGTCATCAGGCTATAGATGATGAAAGCATAGTAAAGCGGATTGAACTTAAAGACGTCTACCTGACTACCCAGACTTTTGAAAATTTGATTCAGTAAGCTAGGAAAAAGACTATAGAAAAAGAGAATGAGCAAAATAGGAGGCGTTGCCCGAATGAAGGCCAGATAAACCACCGAAAAAGTCCGAACACCCCGAACTTTATAAATCTGTCCCAGAGCTAGAAGCAGAGCCGGAATAAAGCTGAGCAGAATAGCCACCGCCATAATGATTAAGGTTACAGGTATGCCTTTCAACGTTACCAGAAAGGTATTTACAATATAATTCAAATCCATGCTTTACCTCTCCTTGACTGTCAGACTTTTTTCCAGAAGCTGGGAAGCCAGCGAAACCACTAGGGCAATCCCCCAGTAAATCAAGGCCACCGCTGTATAGGTTTCGAGGGAATAATTGCCCAGATTCCGGCTGATGAGATTTTGCCCTGCTCCCATGACATCAACTGCCCCAATCGTATAAGCCAGCGCAGCATCCCGCATGAGGTTAAGCAGGGCGGTAGTGAGATTGGGCAGGGCGATGCGAAAAGCCTGTGGCAGGACAATGCGCAAAAAAGTCTGCTCCGGTGTCAAGCCAATACTGAGACCTGCCTCAGTCTGTCCCTTGGGAACAGCAAGATAAGCTGCCTTGAAGACTTCCGCAATCATAGCCGCAAAGAGAAGAATCATGGTGATGATGACAAACACAGTCCGCGACCAATTATTGATATCCAGCCCCAGCCACCATTCTAAAAACTCTGGAATGCCATAAAAAACCAAGAAAAGCAAGACAATAGGCGGTGTACATCTAAGAATAAATATATATCCTCTAGCCAGGCCAGCGAAAGACTGCTCCTCGGTGATCTGAGCCCAAGCCAACCGACCACCCAGAAAGGACCCAATCAATGCTGTCACAAACATAATCCATAAAGTGGTCGGCAGAGCCTGCAGCAGACTAGGCAGCAGGCCAAAGACACGGGATAAGTCATACGAGACCATAATTTTCTTCTCCTTCGACAGTGATTAGATAGAATAAGATTCTCTTGGACGGGCACTTTCAGCTTGGAGCAGCCATGCTCTCGCCTAGTTATCCTCTTTGAAAATTCCTTCAAACAGCATCAAGGTCAGCCTAGAAGCCACCAGTTCCGTATTCAGCTAGCTTTTCAGTCAGCCTTTGATTTTCCGTGAGCAGCAGACAGCAGGCACTAATCCTTGTCCACATAAGAGAAGACATCTTCTCCGAAATACTTTTCAGATAGTTTGGCCAAGGTTCCGTCTTTTTCCAGTTCCTTAATTGCCTTCTCGTATGCCTTAGCAAATTCTTCATTTTTTTCGTTTTTATGAAGCAGGGGATAGGTCGGAATCCCCTTGTAAGGGAACCAAGTCAGTTGATCCGCATACTGGTGGTAAGAACCTTCCTTGTCAGTCACAGCTTTTTCAAACGACAGCTTGATGTCAAAGAAGGCATCGTAGCGTCCTTCCAGAACCCAAGCATAAGCATCAGCCACCTTGAAGGACTCTGCTGCAGTCAAATCAATAGGAGCACCGCTATGCTTTTGGTTATACTCTTCGATAACCGCCCATTGAGCATTCTGCGGAGAAATTGGTACCAGCTTGCCCTTTTCCTTGGCAAAGTCATCAATGGTTTTGTATTTTTCAGCGTCTTCCTTGCGGATAGTGAAACCGATAATGCTAGCACCGATTGGGCTTTTTGGAATGATGAACTTCTTCGCCCGCTCTTCGGTGTACCATGCTCCCTTGGTTCCGATGTCATATTTTCCAGATTCCAGACCGACTAAGAGATCTTCATCACTGGTACCAGTATATTCAAACTGATAGTCTGGCAGCTTTTCATCAATGGCCTTGAGAACAGCAACCTCATAGCCATCTGACTCACCTTTTTCATCCACAAAGTCATAAGGAACATAGTTCTGTGTATGTGCCACTTTCAAAGTCGTGACCTTACCGCCGCCTGATGCAGAGCTGCTCGTCTTGCTAGATGAAGCACCTGTCAAGGTCCGCCCCAAATAAGTCGCCGCTACAATAGCAATCACTGCTGCTCCACCAATAATCCATTTTTTCTTGCTCATTCTTTCGTCTCCTTCTTATGTTAAGCTTGCTGCTTGGCGAACCCACTGAATCCGCTCTGCTTCAATATCGCTTGGAATAGTACAGTCAGCCCCGATAATCAAAGCTTCCTTGCCAGCTCCTGCTATCAGCCGCTTGGTCTCATCTTGAATAGCCGCTTGACTGCCCGTGTAGAGCAGGCCGTCCTTGCCATTTTCAAAGCCACCCAGGACAGTCCGACCGCCAAATAATTTCCGGCCCTCCGCTAGGCTGATGCCTTCTGGCCCCACTGCCCAGTTGATGACCTGAGCTGGATAATCTGTGAAAAGATGAACATCATTTCGCGCGCCTTCGTATCCACAAATGTGCAGGATATTCACTCCGCCAGCTGCATTGGCTGCTTCCAGCACCGCCAAATCACTAGGAGCAATAAAAGCCTTATAGTCTTCAGCCGATACCCGCGCATCCTGAATGCTCTGAACGCTAAGGTAGATTCCATCCGCACCAGCTTCCTTGATAATCCGCTCTGTCAGAGCTGCAATATCTTGAGCAATTACATCCAGCACCCGCTTCGTGAGCACTGCATCCTCTGCCAAGAAATCTGCAATGATATCATCCCCTCCGGCAACCTTGCCGACCAACCATTTGAAATAGGTCACTGGCGCAAAAATATTGTAAATAGCGACCAAGTCCTCTGTGAAGCCATCCCTGATCTTCTGAACCAGCTCCACCTGCTCACTAATCCAAGGATGGTCAGCACCTAGCGGCTCAATATCTGCCAAGTCTTTGATAGATTGGACTTTTTTCAAGCGTTCATTAGGATAGGCAAAATAACCATCACTCATCAGCTTGATAAAGTCTGGCGCGACTTCTGCCAGAAAAGCTTGATGGCCGGACAGATTTTTCTCAATAATGGCCTGATTTCCAAAACCAGCCAGCCACTCATCCTCGCTGGTAAAATGATGCCAGAAACCAACTGGCACTCGATCAACAGGCTCTCCTCTGAAAGCTTTCAGTACTAATTCTCTTTTTGAAGTCATCTTCTCTCCTTTTTCTATTGTTCCTATCTCGCCAATGAGTTGTTTTTTAGCTTTTTCATTGGACTAATTCATCATTTTAAGTAAAATTCTAATCCGACAAGAGCAGAGCAGCGATATCATTGGGCTGCATCAAGCCAGTTGACTGCTCTGGCAGTTTCTTGAGCACCTGCAAATCATCTTCTTTTTTGTCTGAAGACTGATGAGCATAAATGTGACTGATGCTCAGAAAGGTTCCTATTATCAAGAATATCAGAGCAAGAGCTGCAAGCCTTTTTTGATATCGATTCATCTATCTTCCTCCTTGAAAGAGTTGAAAATTGCTCTTTAGGACTTTAGCAAGTCCGTCAGAACTGACTAGCAGCCTGACGGATCCAGTCCAATCTTTCTATTTCAAAATCATCTGGTACAGTACAGTCAGCCCCTAGAATCACTCCCTGACTGCCAGCTTCAGCCAGCAGCCGCTTGGTCTCAGCCTCTAACTCTGCTCGACTGCCCGTATTCAGAAGAGCTGCTCTGCCATTTTCAAAGCCGCCCAGGACAGTCTGACCGCCAAAGAGCTTGCGCCCTTCCGCTAAGCTGACCCCTTCATGATGGGTTGCCCAGTTAAAGACTTGAGCCGGATAGTCCTTGAACAGTTCCAAATCATTGCTGGCCCCTTCAAAGCCGCAGATGTGGAGAATATTCTGACCGCCAGCCGCATTTACCGCTTCCAGAACCTTGACCGTACTAGGCTCAATATAACGACGATAACTGGCCGCATCTACTCGGCCGTCTTGGACTTGCTGAGTACTGAGATAAATTCCCTCAATGTCCGCTTCCTCAATAATCCGCCTAGTCAAAATAGCAATATCGCCAGCAATGACATCTAGAACATGTCCTGTCAGCTCAGGATCGTCTGCCAGAAAATCTGCTATTTCTCTATCTCCTCGTGACCCTTCCCTGCGGAACCAGCGCTTGAGATAGGAGACCGGCGCAAAAATATTGTAGAAGGAAGCGAGGTCCTCCGGATAGCTTGCCTTTACAGCTTTAACTATCTCAATCTGCTGCTCAATCCAAGGATGATGCTCACCGATAGACTTGATAGCTGCCAAGTCCTGAATGGACTCAATATGATCCGAATAAAGCTCGCTGGGATACTTAAAGAAGCCATCGCTCATAATCTTGACAAAGTCTGGCCGTGCAGCTCTAACATAAGCAGCATGCCCCTCAATACTTTTATTGAAAATCACTGGATTGTCCAGGCCCAGCATCTTTTCCTCTTGGCTTACAAAGTGAAACCAAAAACCAACAGGTACTCGGTCAACTTCTTCACCCCGAAAAGCTCTCAGCACTAATTCTTTCTTGCTGGCCATTACTTCCTCCTTCTTTGAATTTGTAATATATCTTACCATCCTCTCTTTCTCCTGGGAAATATATTTTCCCTATCAGCCTGATTAAAAATATTTATCAAAGCAAAATAAAAAAGCTAGACTAAGCTAGCTTTTTCAAGGTTTTTTAGCCTCAGCTGAATAACCTTGTTTTTTGTACCTTTTTTAGATAAGTACCATATATATTTTCTATAGACGATATAGGTAATTTTTATAGGCAAATCCTGCTGCGCTTATTCTACAGTGACAGACTTAGCCAGATTGCGTGGTTTATCCACATCCAATCCACGGTGCAGGGTCGCAAAGTAAGCAATGAGCTGTGTCGGTACCACCATAGAGATTGGTGACAGATATGGGTGAACCTGATTGAGCACGATATCGTCTCCCTCTTTGGCTACATTCTCCTCAGCAATGGTCAGCACCTTGGCCCCCCGAGCTACGACTTCTGAAATATTGCCTCGTGTATGACTAGCCAAGACTTCATCAGAAAGCAGGGCCAAAACTGGTGTTCCGTCTTCAATCAGAGAGATTGTACCGTGTTTGAGCTCACCAGCAGCAAAACCTTCACACTGGATATAAGAAATTTCTTTGAGTTTTAAGCTAGCTTCCATCGCCACATAGTAGTCTTGACCACGGCCGATGTAGAAAGCATTGCGAGTTGTTTCCAGAAGGCCACGGACCTTATTGTCAATCAACTCCTTTTCTGACAAAGTGGACTCAATAGACTGCGCAACTAAGGACAGCTCGTGAACCAAATCAAAGGCTGTCGCTTTCTCAGAAGCATTGGCATCACCAACAGCTTTAGCCAAGAAAGCCAAGGTTGCGATTTGAGCTGTATAGGCCTTAGTAGAAGCAACCGCAATTTCCGGACCTGCATGCAATAGCATGGTATGGTTGGCTTCCCGAGAAAGCGTAGAACCTGGAACATTGGTCACGGTCAAACTTGGAATGCCCATCTGATTCGCCTTGACTAGGACCTGACGGCTGTCAGCTGTTTCACCAGATTGGCTGATAAAGATAAAGAGAGGCTTCTCGCTGAGGAGCGGCATAGCATAGCCCCACTCAGAGGCAATGCCCAGCTCAACAGGTGTATCCGTCAGCTCTTCCAGCATACGCTTAGAAGCATAGCCAGCATGGTAAGAAGTTCCAGCTGCAAGGATATAGAGACGGTCAGCTTCCTGAACAGCCTTGACAATCTCCGCATCTACTGATACTTGCCCCTTATCATCTGTATAAGCGCTGATTAGCTTACGCATCACAGTTGGCTGTTCATCGATTTCTTTGAGCATATAGTATGGATAAGTCCCCTTACCGATATCGGACAGATCTAGCTCAGCAGTATAGCTTTCACGCTCCAGAGTATGTCCGTCATAATCCTGCACTTCCACACTGTCTTTACGGACAATAACCAGCTCTTGGTCATAAATTTCCATAAACTGACTTGTCTCGCGAATCATGGCCATAGCATCTGAGCAGACCATATTGTAGCCTTCACCTAGTCCGACTAGAAGCGGAGATTTATTTTTAGCAACATAGATAACATCTGCATCTTCTGAATCCACCAAAGCAAAGGCATAAGAACCACGTATAATGTGAAGAGCTTTTTTAAATGCTTCTAAAAGAGACAAGCCTTCTTCTTCAGCAAATTTGCCAATCAGATGCACAGCAATCTCTGTATCTGTCTGCCCATTGAAGTCATGACCAGCTAGATAAGTATTCTTAATATCAAGGTAGTTCTCAATCACACCGTTGTGAACCAAGACAAAACGGCCTGTCTGTGAAGTATGAGGATGGGCATTGTTTTCACTTGGTTTTCCATGAGTAGCCCAACGAGTATGTCCGATACCAGTAGTCCCAGCAACATCAATGCCAATTTTAGCATGTAGGTCAGCGATACGACCGACCGACTTGATCAGACTAGAAGTTTTCCCTGTTGTTACAAAAATTCCAGCTGAGTCATAACCTCGGTATTCCAGCTTTTCCAAGCCCTGCATCAAAATATCTGTTGCGTTGCGATTTCCGACAACTCCGACAATTCCACACATAACATTACTTCTGATTTCTAGTCTTAGAAACCAGCCCTTCTTATTAAAAATTGGTATAGTCTTCTTGGAGTCTAAAAACTCCAACAAAGCTAGTATACACACAGTTTTTTAGTTTGTCAAGCACGAAATTGGTATAGTTTTCTTTAAGAAAAGTATGCTTAGCTTCTCTTACTGCAAAACAGACTCTTGAAGCATTTAGAAAAATGGACAGATATAGTAAAAATGACTTTCTATATGACTAAAAATTTGGAAAATAGAAGTACAACATACCACAGCCCTGTCTTTGATAATTCTCACAAAGCAAGGTACAGAAAAAGAGACTCAAACGAGCCTCTTTATTTTACCATTGAATTATTTAGCGATTTTCGCGAAGTATTCAAGAGTACGTACAAGTTGTGCAGTGTAAGACATTTCGTTGTCATACCATGAAACAACTTTAACCAATTGTTTACCGTCAACGTCAAGAACTTTAGTTTGAGTTGCGTCAAACAATGATCCGTAAGACATACCTACAACGTCTGAAGAAACGATTGGATCTTCTGTGTAACCGTATGATTCGTTTGAAGCTGCTTTCATAGCTGCGTTCACTTCATCAACAGTAACGTTCTTTTCAAGAACTGCTACCAATTCAGTAACTGATCCAGTTGGAGTTGGAACACGTTGTGCAGATCCGTCAAGTTTACCGTTCAATTCTGGGATTACAAGACCGATAGCTTTAGC
>JABZYU010000090.1:0-7169 GCA_015264985.1 Streptococcus sanguinis
ATTCAGAAAAGGGCATATTATTTAACTGTTTCTTTTTTAATTCTTTTTGTAGTTGATGAGCCTTTTCAAAAATTTGGTTCAGCTCCTCATGACTAGCTTCAAACGGAGCCATAGTCATCAATCCCACAATTTGAACATTTTCTAATTTTTCAAGTTCAGGCAGGACAACTTCAAGTTCTTCAATCAAAAAGCCATGCTTGCTCTCTTCTTTAGAAATATTCACCTGCAGGAAACATTTAATCACATGTTCAGCTCGTTTGTCAATCTCCTTGGCCAATTTTACAGAATCTAAAGCGTGAAAGTAATCAACATAGTTAATCACATCCTTGACTTTTCTCCTCTGCAAACTGCCGATCAGGTGCCAGGTCAGATTCTCATCTTTCAGAGCATGGTATTTATCTAGAAATTTATCTACCCGATTTTCTCCGATATGCTGAATACCTGTACGAACAAGCTCCTGAGTAGTTTTGCAGTCAACATATTTGGTAACTGCAATGATATTTACTGAATCTTTCAAACGCTGGGCTTGCTCCGCCGCTTGAGCGACGGATTGAAAGACCAACTCTTTATTATCCTGCAAATTCATGATTTAGATTAACGATTTCTGAAGAATGGAGGTGTTTCCAATTCATCATCATCTTCATTAGTTTCTGCATAGCGCTCCACGCGGGCTGAGGAACTTGGTTCAGCCTGACGAACAATCGCTTCGCGGCGAAGATCCCAATCACCAAAGGCTGAACCTTTAGGCGCATCCGTTCTTTGACGAGTTGGAGCAGGAATATCAACCGTTTCGGTCATATCAAAGTTTCGTTCAAACTGTCCTGAGCGAACTTCGCGATTTGGCTCAACTTGCTGCGGACGGCTTGGACTAGTAGGTTGTGGTGTCTGACGAATGCCGCTGACCTTTTCAACCTTGTCCTGACGAACACCAGTAGCTACAACCGTCACGCGGATTTCATCCTTCATAGACTCGTCAATAGCAGTACCGAGCCAGATATTCACACCATGGCCTGCTGCTTGGTTGACAATTTCTGAAGCTTCTTCAGCTTCAATCAAAGTCATATCTAAGCCACCAGTAACATTGACAATCACGTCCTCTGCACCATCAATGGTTGTTTCCAAAAGAGGTGAGTAGATAGCTTTGCGAGCAGCTTCGATGACGCGTTCTTCACCGCTACCAACACCAATTCCCATCAAAGCATTACCCTTGTCTGCCATAACTGTTTTCACGTCGGCAAAGTCAAGGTTAATCAGTCCTGGGCTGGTAATCAAGTCAGTAATCCCTTGGACACCTTGGCGAAGAACATTATCTGCTTCACTGAGTGCTTCAAGGAGCGGAGTCTTCTTGTCTACAATTTCAAGCAGGTTGTTATTTGAGATAATCAAGAGTGTATCTACATGCTCGCGAAGTTCGTTGATTCCTTCTACTGCAAAGGTTCCACGCTTGCTTCCTTCAAAACCGAAAGGACGTGTAACTACCGCAACAGTCAGAGCACCAACATTTTTTGCGATACGAGCAATCACTGGAGCAGCACCTGTCCCAGATCCACCACCCATACCAGCAGTGATGAAGACCATATCTGCTCCTTGCAGAGCTTCGGTTAGAACTTCTTCGCTTTCTTCAGCTGCCTTACGTCCTACTTCAGGCTGCCCTCCGGCACCAAGTCCGCGAGTCAGCTTAGGACCGAGCTGAATAACTGTTTCAGCTTTGGCACTGCTAAGAGCTTGAACATCTGTATTTGCTGCGATGAATTCAACACCAGCAACACCTTCATCAATCATTCGGTTGATGGCGTTACCGCCACCTCCACCGACACCAATAACTTTAATTACTGCGCCTTGTGCAGCAGCAGCGTCAAATGAAAATGTCATATTCTCTGTATTCTCCTTAATCAAACATTTTGCCAATTAGGTTGCGCATCCGATCTGTAATACCGGTTTTTGGTTCTTGGTTTGGCACATCAGCACTGGCAACTGGAACTTCTTGGACCGGCTCCTCAGGAATCTCATCAGCTGGTTGAGGTTCAAAGCGTGGTACTGACTGAGCAGGACGCTCAAAGGATACAGGTCGGTGGCGCAGTTGCTCATCACCATGAACAGCAACCTGAGCCAGCATATCCACATCTGTTAAGTTTCCAGCATACTCTGACAGGCTGATAACATGTGCAAAGGCTGGATTGCGAATGCCGATTTGATTCGGCACATAAAGCTTGACATTCACGCCAAACACTTCCTGAGCCAGTTCAACCACTCCTGGAAGAATAGCTGCTCCACCAATAATCACAATGCCGCCTGGCAACTCGAGGAGATGCCTTCTATCCAAATCGCGTTTGATTTGCTCAAAAATGTGTTGGATACGAGCAGAAATAATCTCAGCCAGATACTTTTCAGTTACTTCAACCGGCTCAATCTCTCCAATCACTTCTACTTGGAAAGACTCTGTCCCAGCTTCAGGAACATAAGCAGAACCATAGTTAAACTTGAGACTTTCAGCTAACTTTTGCGAAGTCTTCAAAACCTTGGAGATGTCCTTAGTTACGTAGTCGCCACCTTCTTGGTATATATTCGTATATTGAAGTTCCTGACCTTTAACAGAAGCCACTGTAGTTTGGCCGCCGCCCATATCAATAACAGTTGCGCCAAACTCACGTTCCCCTTCGTTCAAGATTGACTTAGTCATAGCCAATGGGGAGATAATAACGTTCTCAAGCTGAACTCCCGCGCGCTCCACTGTCTTGCGGAGATTGTGGAGAATAGTCCGTGGTCCAGTGTAGAGGAGACCGCGCATTTCTAAGCGAATCCCCATCATACCACGTGGGTCACGAATCCCTTGGAAACCATCCACTACAAACTCTTCTGGGATGAAAGTAATCACTTCGCGGTCAGGAGTCATACTCTTAGTCAGAGCAGATCTAACAACATTCTCTACATCTGTATCTGTGATTTCCTTAGAATCACTAGTCACAGGAATCATACCCTGAGTTGGCTCAATCTGTAAGAGATTAGCCGGAAGTCCGACATTAACTAAACCAATTGAAATGCCTGCCTTTTCTTCTGCTTGAGAAATAGCTGTCTTAATGGCAGCAGCAGCAGCCTCAATATCAACAATAATTCCATCTTTAACGCCAGCGCTTTTTGCGTTGCTGACCCCAATAACATTCATTTCATCGTTGATGTGCTCTGCCACCAACACTTTAATTGAGCTAGTTCCTATATCTAATCCAGTAAAAAAGCCGTCTCTAGCCATTACACCAGTCCTCTCTATCTTCCATGTTTCCGGTCTATACTAATAACGCTAAAAATTAGAGTTACCCAAGCTTTATTATAACATAAAGAAAATGAAATTGCGCAGTTTTTCTACATATAATTTAGCGATTTTCGGTATTTCCCGGGTTTTCTGTTGAATTTTGCGGCTCTGCAGGTTCTTGTTCCTGACTTTCTGTCACCTGCTCAGCCGCTTGTTCTGTTGGCTGTCCCGTCGATTCCTCTTCTGCTTTCTGCTTTTCTTCATCAGAAGAAGACGACTCGTTTTGAGCTCCTTCAACATAACTAAAAATCCCTGCTTCCATATCTACGACACTAGGTACACCCTCTTCCAGCTGCGATTGGATTCCCTTGTAATATGGCAGTTTCTTAGCAATATGCGAAATTGGTACCAAAATTTTATTGCCATCATGCATTGTCAGCGTAACCAAGTCCGGTGTCACCTTGCTCGGGGTCAGCTGAACTGTCTTAATATTTTTCTTGACCGAAGCCGGTACCTTTTCAATTTGAAGAGCAAATTCTTTAATCAATTTTTTATCTGAAAACTCTATCGAAATATGGGTTTCTGGCAAAGAATCTGCAGCAGTCGGGTCCGAAATAATCTCCCCATTTGTCAGAATAGGATAATACTGACCACCCTCATGCAGATAGGCCAGAACTCCGTACTCCTTGACCTTTACCTGAAAAGTAATCGGAAACTGATAAGCCATCTCCAGGTTGTTAATCCAAGGACTAGAAGCTTTCATATTGCGGATATGATTGCCGCCATTGATAAAGGTTGTTAAAGTATAGTCCTTCTCATCAATCTTACTGCTTTTGAGCAGGTCTTCCTGACTGACCATTTGATTCCCTGAAAATTTGATTGTCTTCATGGTCGCCAGTGGCGTCAAAAAATAAACTGATATGATAAAAATCAAGCCACTGCCCAGCAAAACCGGCAGTGCTCGATAAATATGAACCCTCGAGATATGCACCTTAGCAGCTTCTTTTTCTGCCTTTTTCTGAAGTTTCTCCAGTTTTTTGCGCTCTTTCTCGCTCAATTCGGTCTCTAGCTCAGGTTCAGATGATTCGCCTCCCAAATATTCTGTTTCTTCCTCTTCATAAAACGAGTCATCTTCTTCCGTCTCTTCAGCTATTTCTCCGCCTTCGATTGAGTCCTCAGCTTCAGCTTCCTTTGCTTCCTCTTCTTCCAGCTCCTTTTGTTTGCCGGCCTCTTCCTGAGCCTTCTTTTCAAGATATTCTTTGTTTCGTTTCTGCCATTCAGAGAGGTGCTCACTTACCTCTTCCTTTGGCTCATCATTGTTTTTCTTGCTCATTTCTTTCCTTTGTCAATATCCGCCTTCAATAAAGCATAAAATTCATCTACAGACTTGATTTCCTGAGAATTTTGCATAGCTTGATGATAAGAAGCTTGGTTCGCCAAAAGGTCATCAAGAGCTGTCTGTAAATGGCTCATATCCAGCTGTTCCTCTGCCAATTGCTTGGCATATCCCTTTTTCACAAAATAATCCGCATTTTCAATCTGATCGCCGCGGCTGGCTTCGCGTCCCAGAGGAACGATAATGTGCAGCTTAGCCATGGCCAAGAGCTCAAAGATTGTATTGGAACCGCCGCGAGTCACCACTACATCTGCCAAGTCCATCAAAGGCTGGTAGAGGTCAGTCACATAGGCTCTGCGAAAGAGACGGTCAGACAAAACATCCAAACTTGCATCGCCTGTCAGATTAATGATGTTATAATGCTCGGTCAGTGCAGCTTGATTCTGGCTGACAAAGTCATTAAAGACCTTAGCACCTGCAGAACCACCGACAAAAAGCAGGGTTGGCAGTTCCTTATCAAAATACTGACGAATTTCTTCTAGCTCCTGCGGTAGGACTGACTCTTGACTGCCGACCTTGGTCACAGCTCCGACATGCTCAATCTTGGTCAGACTGGAAGATTGCTCAAAGGTTGCATACATCTTGGTCGCACACTTATAGGCGATTTTATTGGCCAAGCCAATGGATAGATCCGACTCATGAACATATACAGGCACTCCTGACAGTCGGGCTGCAATCACGGGCGGAACGGATACAAAGCCTCCCTTAGAAAAGAGAGCCTGCGGCCGTACCTTGAGCATAATACCCAGCGACTGGAAAATACCCCAGACGACCTTAAAGCCATCCAGCAGATTCTGCCATGAAAAGTAGCGGCGAAGCTTGCCCGTAGCTACCGAATGGAAGGTCACGTCTAGTCCAGACTTTTGGATTTCCTGATACTCAATCCCATGCTTATCACCAATATAGTGGACCTGCCAGCCTTCTTTGATAAATTTCGGAATAAGGAGAAGGTTGAGGGTTACATGCCCAACTGTTCCTCCGCCTGTAAATACAATCTTTTTCATTTTAACCTTTTAATTCTTCAAATGCAGCGAGAAACTCATCGCCACGGACTTCAAAATTACTATACATATCCCAGCTGGCATTGGCAGGACTGAGCAAGACAATGTCTCCTGGCTTCGCTTGATCAAAGGCCTTATGAGCTGCATCTCGGACATCAGTCGCATCTAGATAAGAAACACCAGCCTGATCAGCCGCCCTCTTTACACGCGCAGCTGATTGTCCTAAGATAACCATTTTCTTAAGACCTTTGAGGTCAGGCACCAACTCGTCAAATTCATTGCCACGGTCCAAGCCGCCTGCAATCAGAATCACCTTGCTATTGTCAAAACCAGACAGGGCTTTCTGGGTTGCCAAGATATTGGTAGACTTACTGTCATTGTAAAAGGCAACCTCATTTACCTGCCCCACATACTGAAGACGGTGCTTAACACCCCCAAAAGCTGACAAGACTTCTTTAATCGTCTGATTGTCAATACCACGAAGCTTGGCTACTGCAATCGTAGCCAGAGCGTTTTCAACATTGTGACTGCCAGGAACGCCGATTTCAGCCGCCTGCATAATCGCTTCTCCACGGAAGGTCAAGACATCACCCTCTAAATAGGCACCGTCCACCTTTTCAGTCGTTGAAAAAGGCACAACAGTAGCCTGAGTCTGGCTAGCCATTTCCTTTGCCCAATCTTGATTGAAATTCAAAACCAGATAATCATCAGCTGTCATGTTTTTCTGGACATTCCACTTGGCAGCTGCATATTCCTCAACAGAGCCGTGATAATCCAAATGAGTCGGCATGAGGTTGGTAATAACAGCGATTTGCGGATGAAAAGCCTCAATCCCCATCAACTGGAAGGAAGACAGTTCCATGACCAGTGTATCCTTGCTGCTGGCTGTTTGGGCTACTTGACTAGCAGGAAAACCGATATTACCAGACAATAAACCGTTTTGACCGCCAGCCGTCAAGACTTGCGCAATCATGGTTGTGGTCGTCGTCTTACCATTTGAACCCGTAATACCAATAATCGGTGCTTCTGAAATTAGATAAGCCAGCTCTACTTCAGTGATAACAGGAATCTTCTTTTCAAGAGCTCGAACGACCATGGCATTGTCATAAGGAATACCCGGATTTTTCACCATCAATTCAAAGTCTTCGTCCAATAACTCCAAAGGATGGCCTCCTGTCACCACTTTTATACCTTCTTCTAGCAAGGATTGAGCAGCAGGATTTTCCTCGAAAGGTTTACCGTCGTTAACTGTCACGATAGCTCCTAATTTATCTAAAAGGCGAGCAGCTGACTCACCCGACTTGGCCAATCCCAGAACCAAAACCTTTTTATTGGCAAAATTTGCTATATTTTTCATAAGCAACCTCTTCCATTCATACTTCACTCTATTTTACCTTTTTTTGTGAAAATAAAAAAGTCATAGGAGTCTTTTATTTTCGACTGTAAGCAAGTTTTGAAAAAAATGATATGTTTTCATCTATTTGAAATATTTTGTAACATAAACCTATTATTTTTGTAAAAATAT
>JABZYU010000091.1:0-7133 GCA_015264985.1 Streptococcus sanguinis
CAATTAAGGGGCAGACATACAGGCTAGCTGACTTACTGCTGGATGAAGAGTTAGCTCAGCTGTTCACTGGCGGAACAGCGCTTGTCTATCGTTTGGGAGTGGAAGACCTGCACCGCTATCTGGCAGCTGAATCCGGCAGAATTACCCAAAAACGAAAAATCAAGGGACGCCTGCATACGGTCAGGCAGGTAGCCCAGAAGCGGCGCCTGATTTACAAGGAAAATAAAAGAGAATACTGTCTTTTGGATACCGATCTAGGACCTGTCCTGCAGATGGAAGTAGGGGCACTTCTGGTCGGAAGAATATACAATCACAGTCAGGACCGTTTGGTCAGGGGACAGGAGAAGGGCTGCTTTGGTCTGGGTGGCTCAACCATTCTTGTCCTCTATCCAGCAGGCACGATTCGCATGGATCGGGATATCCTGACTTACTCAGACCTCGGAATAGAAACCCAGATTCAAATGGGTGAAAAGATTGGAGAAAAGCTATGTTTAAACGATTAGCTGTTTATTATAAGGAAATGTTTCCTCTGCTGCCGCGCTTTTTTGTGGCTGCCATCATGTTTTTTGAGATTTATTTTGTCCTTCTGCTCAATGACGGAGTAACCACCTTTCGCTTTGACCATCAGGAGTTGATCGGAATTTTTACCATTTTCGTCTTTCTGATGATTCTGCGGATTGCGGATGATTTCAAGGACTACGAGACCGACAGGCGGCTCTTTCCTCATCGAGCTCTGCCATCTGGCCGAGTGAAAAAGAAGGACCTGGCTATTGCCCTCAGCTTTATCGTAGCTGTGTCTGTGATTCTCAATATCCTCTTTATGAACAATATCGGCTGGTTCCTCTTTCTCTATATCTACGGAACTCTCATGTCCTTCTGGTTTTTCAAGCGTGACAAGATTCAAAATTCATTGCCACTAGCTCTAGTAACCCATAATCCGGTCATGATGATTTTGAATCTCTATACTATCTCTTTTGTCTGTTACAAGTATAATCTGCCTCTCTTGTCCCTCCCGACCGTCTTGCTGGCCTTTACCATGTATTTCCCAAGTCTGATCTGGGAAGTCTGCCGCAAGATTCGGGCGCCAAAAGACGAGACAGAGTATGTGACCTATTCTAAGCTTTTTGGTTACAAAAAAGCCACTCGTTTTATCGAGGTGGTGACTCTGCTGGATATCTTGACCAATTTCGCCCTTCTCTGGAATATTTCCCATGTCGGAGTGGTGGTCTTGGTGCTGAATGTCATCTGGATGACCGTCCAGTTTGAGCAGTTTATCAAGGATCCGACTCGCTTTAATATACGTGAGCGGGTGGAGCGCTATACCTATATCACGGAGACGACCATGGTTCTGTCCGTTGCTGTTTATCTCTTGATGGGGGTACTTTGATGAAAAGAATCAAGCAGACAGGGCTTGACCAGGTCGGAGGCAAGGCCTATCATTTACTGAAAATGCAGGCTGCTGGTTTGCCGATTCCTGACTTTGCAGTGTTTGCTTTTGACTTTTTTCAAGAATCTGCCAGCTCTGCTGACTTGGAGCGGATGGAAGAAGCTTATCGGTCTGGAGAGTTGGACTTGTCCCAACTCAGTCAGCAGCTCCAGGACTGGGCTAAAGAGCAGTTTGCGCAAGAAGATCTGACAGCGGCAGAAAACTGGATCCGGAAGGAGTTTTCTCAGAAAGACTGTCGCTTTGCAGTTCGCTCATCAGCAACCATTGAGGATGGGAAGGCTTCATCCTTTGCCGGTCAGTTTGAGAGCCAGCTCAATGTGAAGCCAGAGGGGCTTAAAGAAGCCGTCCAAGCGACCTTGCTCTCTCTTTATCAGGAGTCAGCTCTTAGTTATCTATTTGAGCAAGGCCTATCGTTGAAGCAGGCACAGATGATTTGCCTTGTTCAGGTCATGCAGGAGGGAGAACTGTCTGGGATTTACTTCACAGCTAATCCCAAGGGCATTCTGAACGAGCACATCATTGTCATCGGTCGGGGCTTGGGCAATAAGGTTGTCGAGGATAAGATTCCTACGACAATGGTGACGCTTCATCCCAAGGACCAGCTCTTTTATACAGAACAGACGGAGGACTCACCAGACGTATCACAGGAACAACTCAAGGAGCTACAATCTTTAGCTAGTCAGGTGAGTCAGCTTTTCGGACCTTATATGGATATGGAGTTTACCTTCGCCAATGGCCAACTCTATCTCTTGCAGGCACGACCTATTACCACCTTGCCAGAGGGACAGCAGATTATTCTGGATAACAGCAACATTGTCGAGAGCTATCCGGGCGTTTCCAGTCCTTTGACCATTAGTTTTATTCAAGAGGCTTATGCCAGCATTTTCCGAAGTCTGGCTCAACGCTTGGTTGGCAAGGATGCCCCTGAGTTGGCTGCCTATGAAGCCATCTTTCAAAATATGCTGCAGCCGGTCAACAGCCGGGTTTATTACCAGATTCAGAGCTGGTATCAGCTCTTGCAGCTTCTGCCTTTTTCGAAGAAAATCATTCCTATCTGGCAGGATATGCTGGGCGTTCGAGAGACAGAGGTACCTCAGATGCCGGTGCATCTGTCTGCTTTCAAACGCCTGCAAATCATGCTCCGTATCATCCGAGAGTTTTGGACAGCACCCAAGCAAATGCGGCAATCGGAAGAGCAGTTTGCCCAGATTCAGCGCGAATACGAAGCGAGCTTTTCTCCCGACGCAGATGCGGAGACCTTGATTGCCTTGGTCAGTAAGCTAAAAGAGGATATTCTGGCTCACTGGGACATTACGCTAGTCAATGATCTTTATGCTTTTGTCTATACCGGACTCCTGAAGAAGTCGCGTCGCGGCGGGGCTGTTCAGGCTGAGATTGCAGGAATTGAGCATATTGAAAGTATGCGGCCGGCTTTGGCTCTGCAGGCTTTAACAGCTCAGCTGAAAGCAGAAGAAAATGCAGAGATTAGACAGGCCATGGCAAGTGAAAGTCCAGCAGTCTTTCTAAGTCGTCAGCACCCTTTGGTCCAAAAAATTACCCATTTTATCCATGAATTTGGTGATCGGGCTCCGGAAGAGTTGAAATTAGAAACTCCAACCTTTCGAACGCACCCAGAGCGGCTGCTCAAGCTCCTGCTGCAAATGTGCCAACAAGAGGAGAAGAAGTTGGCCCCTCAGAAACTTGAAGAAGCTGAGCAAAAATCAGACTGGTGGACGAATTTTCTTCGCAAGCGAGCCATGACTGGTGTTAAATATCGGGAGAGCTCTCGCTTAAACCGCACACGAATCTACGGCATGATGCGGCAGATTTTCCGAACGCTTGGGCAGCAATTAGCCGAGCAAGGGCTGCTGGCTACGCCTGACGATGTTTTTTACCTGACAAAGGATGAGCTGTTTGAACTGACCAGAAAGCCCAGAGATGTTAGCGACTTGATAGCCGAGCGTCGAGAGAAGTTGGAGGCTGATAAAGAACTGCCAACCTTTAGTCGATATGTTTTTGCTGGACAGGTCTTTGAGAAATATCTAAAACCGGAAAACCGTACCAGCAGTCATAATACGGGCAATCAAGCTTTACAGGGGATTGGCTGCTCACCTGGTTGCGTTAAGGCTCAGGTTTTGGTCGTAGAAGATGTGCAGGAGATTGAGTCTGCTCAGGACCGGATTATCGTGACCAAGATGACCGATCCGGGCTGGGTTTATCTTCTGACCCAAGCCAAGGGTGTCATTGCAGAGCAGGGGTCTTTGCTCTCGCACACGGCCATTATTTCCCGCGAGTTGGGTATTCCTTCCATTGTCAATGTCAGAGGCGCCTGCAGCCAGCTGCAAAATGGTGACTGGATTGAGATGGATGGCCTTACTGGCAAGATTCGACTGATTAAGGAGGAAGATCATGCTGGAAATTAAACCAGTCAAAGCAAATACTGTAGAGCTGGACGATTTTCTAGCCCTGCCCAAGCAGATTTACCAACCGGACCACCTCATACAGTCGGAAGAGGAAGAACTGGCTTTGATTGAGGGCAGTCACCCGTTGAGTTCTGACATAGAAACCTATGGCTTTATTGGCTATGTAGACAGTCGGCCTTGTATTCGAGGCCTCCTGACCTTCTATCCAGGGGATGAGGCTGCTTATTTGGGATTTTTCGAGTCTATCAATGACCAACAGATTGCATCTGTTTTTATCGAGCATTTAGCAGGTTTTGCTCGCAGTCTCGGAGCGATTAAGATAATAGGTCCCGTACAGGCAAGTTTTTGGCTGGGCTATCGAATGCAGCTGACTGGAACAGAGGAGCTTCCTTTTACTGGAGAACCTCATAATCCAGACTATTATCCTGAGCTGTGGCAGTCTGCTGGTTTTGAGCTCAAGGAGCGCTATCTGTCCAATTTTTATCCCAAGGTCAGCAATCAAACTCATCAGGACAAGTTGGCTCATCGCTTTGAGTCTTTTGAAGAAGCGGGATTCACTATTTGCTCTCCAAAGAAGCAGGAGTGGGAAAAAGCTTCGCTGCAGGTTTTTGAGCTCCTCAATCGCCTCTATCAAGATTTTCCGATTTATCGGTCAATTTCTAGTCAGAAGTTCAGTCAGATTTTTCAAAAATACCAGTATATTCTTGATTTTTCAATGGTTAAGCTGGCCTATAAGGAGGGCAAGCTGGCTGGTTTTCTGATTGCCATGCCGGACTACGGTTCTCTGGTTTATCAAAAACTGACTCCTCTTAACCTAGCCAAGCTTTTTTGGACCAAGCGTTTTCCAAAACGTTATACGATTATGTATCTAGGAGTAGATGAGCAATTCTTGGGGTTGGGCTCTGCCTTGGCCTATCCGATTTTTAAAGAAGCGCAGAAGCGACAAGCTTCAGCTATTGGGGCCTTGATTCATCAAAAAACTGTCACGCGCCACTATGCGGCAGAATTGCAAGGAGACAAGCATGAGTATGGTCTCTTTGAGTTGAATTTGAGCTCTTGATTAACAAATTAAAACATAGATTAAAAAGCAAATTTTCTAACCGAAGATTTGTTTTTTTAGTTAAAAATGAACACTATTTTCAGGTTGTTCAAAAATCAAAAGATTTCAGCCTTCAAAGATATATTTTTAAGCAAAAGCATTGAATTTTTGTAGGAAATTCTGTAAAATTTTAAGAGATTATTATATGAAGAAAAGGGAATTATTATGGAAAAAAGAATCACTGGCGATACGCTCCAGCGTTATTCTTTTAGAAAGTTATCAGTAGGATTGGTTTCCGCCACTATCGGAAGCTTCTTTTTGAGTACCGCCATAGGGGGAAATATAAGCACGGTTGAGGCCGCAGAAGTCTCAGCCGGCAAAACCGTTCCAGTTCAGTATCACTACGTAGTAGAGTCTGAACTGACTGAAGCTGAGAAGAATGCAGTTGTTAAGGAGCTTCCAAAGTTTGTGGAAGAAAACTCTGATGCTTATTACCTGGTTTACCGTCCAAAGACCCAGGGGCTTTCGGCAAAAAGTTTGCCAAAGACAGGCTACTCAAGTCTGTGGGAAGCAACTTTTGCAGCTGCTGGACTGACTTTAGCAGTCTTAGTGATTGCACGAGGTAGAAATGGTAAGCGATACCTGTCTTCTATTTTGCTAGTGACAGGTCTAGGCTCTATTCTCCTAGCTCCTTCTGTATTTGCAGTGACCAATATTGAATTAGCCGCCTACAATCAAAGGCTGGATTTGACAGTGGGAGATAAGCTGCCGGAGCCTTTAGAGATTGCTGGTTTTGAGTATGTCGGCTATCTGAAAAGCGGTGAACAGGGCAAGGAGAACGCAGCAGGAAGTCATCAGCTTCCTACGGCACAGAAGGACTTGTCAGCTGTTGAAGTCGATCAGAAGGCGGGCAAATCTGCTAGCCTTTCTGGGAATCCGAGTGCTGCCAACAAGCCGGTATCTACTGAGACAGAGAAACTAACCGAGCAAGAAAGAGAAATCATTGCTGCCAAAGAGCGCGAATTTGCTCGGCTTTCTCCAGTCACTGAAGTACCAGAACTGGAATTCAAGAGCCAAGAAAGCAGCCAAACCCAAGTCCTGCCTTATCAAACAGAATACCAATATTCAAATGAACTCGCAGAGGGGCAATCTCAGGTCATTCGCGCAGGTGTCGCTGGTACACGTACTGTCGTCACTCGCAATTATATTGCAGGTAAAGAGATTGTAAAAAGCGAAGTGGTTTCAGACCAGGTAACTGCAGAGCCAGTTTCGGAAATTGTGTTGGTTGGAACTGCCGCAGTCAAATCTGTACCAAAAGAAGCACCAGTGCAAGAAGTCCCAGAGCTTACCAGCTATGGCACTGCACCAGATACTGCGCCTGTGAATGAAGTTCCTGAATTGACGGCTTATGGAACGACGCCCGATACTGCACCGGTTCAAGAAGTCCCGGAATTGACGTCTTATGGCACCGCACCACAAAGAAGAGAAAAGATAGATTTTTCCGTTGAAGAACAGTATACTGATGAGATTCCAGAAGGCAGTCGCCAAATTGTCACACCAGGAGTACAGGGCGAGCGGGCTATTACCACTCGTATCTATACCTCGAATGGCCAAGAGGTTGACCGCCAAGTTTTATCGGATGAAGAAATTCTTGCAGCAGTTACTCAAATTATTAAGGTCGGTACAAGTAAGTCAAGCCTGATTCCAGGTGAAGCACCAAAGGTTGAAGAACTACCAGAATATCCACTGACTTACACCGACGAAACGCGCGTAGAGAAAATCAACTATATTATTCGTGAAGAGGAAACGGACGAACTTGTTCGAGATGCCCGTCAAATCGCGACTCCAGGAGTGCAAGGCGAGCGAACAATCAAGACCCGTATCTACAGCTCCAACGGTCAAGAAATTGACCGTCAAGAGTTGTTCAATGAGGAAACTCTAGCTCCAGTAACGCAAGTTGTTAAAGTTGGTACAGCTAAGCCGCAAATGGTACCGAACGAAGCTCCGAAAGCAGAGGCTTTGCCAGAGTATCCACTGACTTATACAGATGAAACTCGTGTAGAGAAAATCAACTATGCTATTAGTGAAGAAGAGACAGACGAGCTAGCTCAAGGTGCCCGTCAAATAGCGATTCCAGGAGTTGAGGGCGAGCGAACTATCAAGACCCGTATCTACAGTTCCAACGGTCAAGAAATTGACCGCCAAGCGCTTTCTGATGAGGAAA
>JABZYU010000092.1:0-7131 GCA_015264985.1 Streptococcus sanguinis
GTGTGATACTATCTGTTGATGCGCTGGAAAATGGGATCTTGCTACAGTATAATGCGGAATATCAAGTATCGGCTGGGGATAGTCTGCCGTCACCAAGTGAAATCTCTGGCTATACCTATGTTGGCTACATAAAAGATGAATCGATTAAGAAATTATTAGACAATAAGATTCCTGATAATCAGCAGAATGCTAATGAAGATAAAGAAGTTTTAAACCAAAATAAGAAACTAGATTATTCTGTTTCTTTTGATAAAAATGAATTGAAAAATCAAACGGTTGGCGTCAATACAATTGAGCCTCAAGATGAAGTTTTGTCTGGCCGAGTAGCTAAACCGGAACTATTATACAAAGAAGAGGCCGTTGAAACTGAGATAGCCTTTGGAGAACAAATACAAGAAAATCCTGATTTAGCTGAAGGAACTGTAAGAGTAAAACAAGAAGGCAAACCAGGCCGTAAAATCGAAGTCGTTCGGATTTTCACTGTAGATAATGCGGAAGTTTCAAGAGAAGTTCTTTCGACAAAAATAGAGGAAGGGACTCCTCAAATAGTGGAAAAAGGCACTAAAAAGGTTGAAGCGCCTAGCGAAAAACCAGTAGCTTCTAACTTGGTTCAACCTGAGCAAGTAGCTCCCTTACCAGAGTACACAGGTGTCCAATCTGGGGCAATCGTTGAGCCTGAGCAGGTCGCTTCATTACCTGAGTATACAGGTACATTATCTGGAGCCATCGTTGAGCCTGAACAAATTGAACCAGAAATTGGAGGTGTCCAATCAGGTGCCATAGTAGAACCTGAGCAAGTCGCACCGTTGCCTGAATATACAGGCGTTCAATCGGGTGCAGTAGTAGCCCCCGAACAAGTTACTCCATTGCCGGAGTACACAGGCATTCAATCCGGTGCAATAGTAGCGCCCGAGCAAGTGCCTTCTTTACCTGAATACACAGGAACTCAAGCTGGAGCGATTGTTGAGCCTGAGCAGGTAGAACCTCCGCAAGAATATACTGGAAACATCGAACCTGCAGCGCCAGAAGCGGAAAATCCTGCTGAAAAAGCTCAAGAACCGAAAGGACAGAAGCAAGAACCAGAAAAGAATATCGAGCTAAGAAATGTATCTGATGTAGAGCTGTATAGTCTAACTGATGGAAAATACAAACAGCATGTTTCTCTGGAGGCCATTCCAAGCAATCAAGAGAATTATTTCGTGAAAGTAAAATCTTCTAAATTTAAAGATGTCTTCTTGCCAATTTCTTCAATAGTCGATAGCACGAAAGATGGTCAGCCGGTTTATAAAATTACAGCAAGTGCTGAAAAATTAAAACAGGATGTTGACAATAAGTACGTGGACAATTTTACTTTCTATCTAGCCAAGAAGGCAGAGAGAGAAGTCACAAACTTTACTTCCTTTAGTAACTTGGTTCAAGCTATAAATAATGATCTTGGCGGAACCTATTATTTAGGTGCTAGTTTGAATGCCAATGAGGTTGAACTAGAAAATGGCGCTAGCAGTTATATAAAGGGCAGATTTACTGGTAAGCTCTTTGGTAGTAAAGACGAAAAAAATTATGCTATTTATAATTTGAAGAAGCCTTTATTTGACACATTGAGCTCTGCTACTGTAGAAAATCTGGCTCTTAAAGATGTAAATATCTCAGGAAAAACTGATATTGGAGCCCTTGCAAATGAAGCGAATAATGCAACAAGGATTAATAATGTCCATGTAGACGGTGTTCTGGCTGGCGAAAGTGGCATTGGTGGCTTGGTGTGGAAGGCTGATAATTCCAAGATTACGAACAGCAGTTTCAAGGGAAGAATTATCAACTCCTATGAAACGAGGTCTCCATACAATATCGGAGGATTGGTAGGTCAACTGACTGGCATCAATGCACTGGTCGACAAATCAAAAGCTACGATTACCATCTCGTCAAATGCGGATAGCACAAACCAAACTGTCGGCGGTCTTGCAGGTCTTGTCGAGAAAGATGCGCTTATCAGCAATAGTTACGCTGAGGGCGACATTAATAATGTGAAACGCTTTGGTAGCGTTGCTGGTGTGGCTGGCTACTTGTGGGATAGAGATTCTAGCGAAGAGAGACATGCTGGAAGATTGCATAATGTTCTTAGCGATGTCAATGTTATGAATGGGAATTCGATTAGTGGCTATCACTATCGAGGAATGAGGATAACTGACTCGTATAGCAACAAGGACAACAGAGTCTACAAAGTGACTCTTGAAAAGGATGAGGTTGTCACCAAGGAATCTCTCGAAGAGAGAGGAACAATCCTTGATGCTTCTCAAATCGCAAGTAAGAAATCTGAAATTAACTCTCTTGCTGTACCGGCTGTTGAAAATTTGCTGACTAGCACTAATAAAGAAAGTGACTTTTCTAAGGTTGAAGACTATCAAGCCAGTCGAGCTTTAGCATATAAAAACATTGAAAAATTACTGCCGTTTTATAATAAGGCAACCATTGTCAAATACGGTAATCTAGTAAAAGAAGATAGCGCCTTGTATGAAAAAGAAATCTTATCTGCAGTCATGATGAAGGATAATCAAGTGATTACAGATATCGCTTCGCATAAAGAGGCAGCTAATAAGCTCTTGATTCATTATAAAGATCATTCATCTGAAAAGCTAGATCTCACCTACCAATCTGACTTTAGTAAGGTAGCTGAATACCGTGTGGGAGATACAGGTCTCATCTATACGCCAAATCAATTCTTGCATAGTCATAGTTCAATCATCAATGAAGTTTTGCCTGATTTGAGAGCGGTCGATTATCAGTCAGAGGCTATCAGAAACACCCTAGGTATTTCTTCAGGAGTTTCATTAACGGAATTATACTTAGAAGAGCAGTTTGCTAAAACCAAGGAAAATCTAGCAAATACACTGGAAAAACTTTTGTCTGCCGATGCAGTCATTGCCAGCGAAAATCAAACGATTAATGGTTACGTCGTAGATAAAATCAAACGCAATAAGGAAGCATTGCTTCTAGGTCTGACTTATTTAGAACGCTGGTACAACTTTAACTATGGTGACGTGAATATCAAAGACTTAGTCATGTACCACATGGATTTCTTTGGTAAGGGCAACGTATCACCGCTAGACACGATCATTGAATTAGGTAAATCTGGCTATAACAATCTTCTGGCTAAGAACAACGTAGATGCCTATAGCATCAGCCTTGCAAACAATAATGCAACAAAAGATTTGTTCAGCACGCTTGCCAATTACCGAGAAGTATTTTTACCGAACAAAACAAATAATCAATGGTTCAAAGAGCAAACCAAGGCTTATATCGTTGAAGAAAAATCAGCTATTGATGAGGTGAGGGTCAAACAAGAGCAGGCTGGCAGCAAATACTCTATCGGGGTGTATGATCGAATTACCAGTGACACTTGGAAATACCGAAATATGGTCTTACCTTTGCTGACAATGCCTGAAAGATCGGTCTTTGTCATATCGACTATATCCAGTCTTGGCTTTGGTGCCTATGACAGATATAGAAATAATGAGCACAGAGCAGGGGCAGAACTCAATAAGTTTGTTGAGGATAATGCCCAAGAAACTGCAAAACGTCAACGCGACCATTATGATTATTGGTACAGAATATTAGACGAGCAGGGCCGTGAAAAGCTCTATCGAAATATCTTGCTCTATGACGCCTATAAGTTTGGAGATGATGCTACTGTCGGCAAGGCTACAGCGGAGGCACAATTTGACAGTTCTAATCCAGCTATGAAGTATTTCTTCGGACCAGTTGGAAATAAGGTAGTGCACAATAAGCACGGAGCTTACGCTACTGGGGACAGTGTTTACTACATGGGCTATCGGATGCTGGACAAGGACGGAGCCATTACCTATACCCATGAAATGACGCATGATTCTGATAACGAGATCTATTTGGGTGGATATGGAAGAAGAAGTGGTCTTGGTCCAGAATTCTTCGCCAAGGGTTTGTTGCAAGCACCAGATCATCCAGATGATGCGACAATCACGGTCAACTCAATTCTCAAATATGACAAGAATGATGCGACTGAAAAATCTCGTTTGCAAGTCTTGGATCCAACTAAACGTTTCCGAAATGCGGATGATCTGAAAAATTATGTTCATAACATGTTTGATGTCATTTATATGTTGGAGTACCTAGAAGGGATGTCAATCGTGAACCGCCTGTCCGATGTGCAGAAAGTAAACGCTCTGAGAAAAGTCGAGAATAAATATGCTCGAGATGCTGATGGAAGTGATGTTTACGCAACGAATGTGATAAAAAATATTACAATGGCGGATGCGCAAAAATTAAATTCATTCGACAGTCTCATTGAAAATGATATCCTTTCAGCGCGTGAGTACAAAAATGGTGATGTAGAAAGAAACGGCTACCATACGATTAAGCTCTTCTCTCCGATTTATTCGGCATTAAGCAGCGAAAAAGGAACGCCTGGAGATCTTATGGGACGCCGTATGGCTTATGAGCTTCTTGCAGCCAAAGGTTTTAAAGATGGTATGGTCCCTTATATCTCTAATCAATATGAAGATGATGCTAAGCAAAACGGAAAAACAATCAGTATCTACGGTAAGACCAGAGGTCTGGTAACAGACGACTTGGTTTTACGCAAGGTCTTCAATGGTCAGTTTAATAATTGGACCGAGTTTAAGAAGGCTATGTATGAAGAACGTAAAAACAAGTTCGACAGCTTGAATAAGGTCACATTTGATGATACGAGACAACCATGGACAAGTTATGCTACTAAGACTATAAGTACTGTTGAGGAGTTGCAAACCTTGATGGATGAAGCTGTTCTCAAAGATGCCAATGATAATTGGTATTCTTGGAGTGGCTATAAACCAGAACATGACAGTGCTGTCCACAAGCTTAAAAAAGCAGTCTTCAAAGCTTACCTTGATCAGACTAAAGATTTCAGAACATCAATCTTTGAAAACCAGAAGTGATTGGTTTGAGCTGTCAAATGGTCGGTAAAGTTGCAAGTCTGAAATGTTAGGACAGAGCTTGAATTACTCTTAAATTCAGACCTTCTTGCAGATAAGAAATGACGAACCTAGTGAGAACTAGGTTTGTTTTTCTGTATAAGTCAAGCAATTAAAACTGTAGCCAGTCTGCTTTCAGGTAGTTTGCTGTTGACAGTCATTTATGAGGCCGATAATAGGCAGAAAAAAGCCTGAAATGACCTTTACCCTCCTTCATATTTTTGTTATAATACTCATATTAAGGCGTGCATTTGCGCGCTCTTTTCTGTGTTTAGAAAGCACTTGGGTGCTTTAGAGTGAGTTATTTTTGAATAGATAGTGAAGGAGGAGTTATGTTATACATTTGGTCTTATTTGAAGAGATATCCTAAGTGGCTTGTCTTGGACTTTGTTGCGGCAATCTTTTTTGTGATTGTCAATCTAGGGTTGCCAACGGCGCTGGCTCGGATGATTGATGAGGGAATCAATCCTAAGCAGACAGATCGGCTCTTTTTCTGGGCTTGGGTCATGTTTGGCGTTATTATCTTAGGAGTGCTGGGGCGAATTGTTTTGGCTTATGCGGCTGGGAAGCTAACGACGACCATGGTGCAGGACATGCGCAATGATCTCTATGCCAAGCTGCAAGAGTATTCTCATCATGAGTATGAGCAAATCGGTGTATCCTCTTTGGTCACGCGCTTGACTTCGGATGCTTTTGTGCTTATGCAGTTTGCGGAGCAAACCCTGAAAATGGGTGTCATTACTCCCATGATGATGCTGTCCAGTATTCTCATGATTTTTCTGACCAGTCCGTCTCTGGCATGGATTGTAGCTGTTTCAGTGCCTTTCTTGGCTGTCGTGGTCATTTATGTGGCGGTTAAAACCAAGCCCTTGTCTGAAAAGCAGCAGAAGACCCTTGATAAGGTTAATCAGTATGTGAGGGAAAATCTGACTGGTCTGCGCGTTATTCGAGCTTTTGCAAGAGAGGAATTTCAAGAGAAGCGTTTTTCTGATGAAAATGAGGTCTATGCGCAAAACTCCAATAAGCTCTTTAAGCTGACTGGTCTGACAGAGCCACTCTTTGTGCAGATTATTATTGCGATGATTGTGGCCATTGTCTGGTTTGCCCTCGATCCTTTGCGGGATGGAAGTCTTGAAATCGGAAATCTTGTTGCCTTTATCGAATACAGCTTTCACGCCCTGCTTTCCTTCCTTTTCTTGGCCAATCTCTTTACTATGTATCCTCGGACGGCGGTATCGAGCCAGCGGCTCAAGGAAGTCATGGACATGCCCATTTCAATCAATCCTAATGAAAATGGTGTAACCGAGACAGATACGCAGGGTTATCTGGAGTTCGACAATGTAACCTTCGCTTATCCAGGTGAGACAGAGAGTCCTGTACTGCATAATATTTCTTTCAAGGCTAAGCCGGGCGAGACTATTGCCTTTATCGGTTCAACTGGTTCTGGTAAGTCTACGCTGGTACAGCTGATTCCACGCTTTTACGATGTAACACTAGGTAAGATTTTAGTGGATGGTGTGGACGTTCGTGAATACAATCTGAAGGCACTGCGTCAGAAGATTGGCTTTATTCCGCAGAAGGCTCTGCTATTTACCGGAACTATCGCAGCGAACCTGCGCTACGGAAAGGAAGAGGCTAGTCAGGAAGAGCTGAGTCAGGCAGCTGAGGTGGCTCAAGCCAAGGACTTTATCGAGAGTCGGGAAGAGCGTTTTGAGACTCATCTGGCCGAGGGAGGCAGCAATCTATCCGGTGGGCAGAAGCAGCGACTCTCTATCGCCCGCGCGGTGGTCAAAAAGCCGGAGATTTATATCTTCGACGACTCTTTTTCTGCCCTGGATTATAAGCCGGATGCGGTGCTGCGTCGTCGTCTCAAAGAAGTGACAGGTCAGGCTACGGTGCTGATTGTAGCCCAGCGGGTGGGAACTATCATGGACGCTGACCAAATTATTGTTCTGGATCAGGGGGAAATCGTCGGACGCGGGAAGCATGAAGAGCTGATGGAAACCAATGATATCTATCGTGAAATTGCTGATTCTCAGCTGAAAAATCAAGCTTTGACAGAGGAATAGAAAGGAGACTGACATGAAAAACACATCTAGTTTTGCTCGCCTGTGGAGCTACCTAAAAGTTTATAAATTTGCAGTCG
>JABZYU010000093.1:0-7110 GCA_015264985.1 Streptococcus sanguinis
CTCTGTTATCAAAGAAGACAACGCTGCTATCCGTGGTATGATCACTGCAGTATCTCACTTGGTAACAGTTGAAGAAGTAAACTAATGAATTTTTAGGGGATGTGCACTATACCATCCCCTAAAACTAGATATAGTCATCTATGATGACGTCGTATAGGCGAGTTGATGGGGGAGACAACCTTTTCTCCCTTATCGGCGCTAGCATTTTACAAAAGAGGAGAAATAATAATGAAACTTCATGAATTACAACCTGCTGCAGGTTCTCGTAAAGTCCGCAACCGTGTTGGTCGTGGTACATCATCTGGTAACGGTAAAACATCTGGTCGTGGTCAAAAAGGTCAAAAAGCTCGTAGCGGTGGCGGAGTTCGCCTTGGTTTTGAAGGTGGACAAACTCCATTGTTCCGTCGTCTTCCAAAACGTGGTTTCCTGAACATCAACCGCAAAGAATATGCGATTGTTAACCTTGACCAACTGAACGCCTTTGAAGATGGCGCTGAAGTAACACCAGTTGTTCTCATCGAAGCAGGTATTGTAAAAGCTGAAAAATCAGGTATCAAGATTCTTGGTAACGGAGAATTGACAAAGAAATTGACTGTTAAGGCAGCTAAATTCTCTAAATCAGCTGAAGAAGCTATCACTGCTAAAGGTGGTTCAGTGGAAGTCATCTAAGCGAGGTGACCTATGTTTTTCAAACTATTAAAAGACGCATTTAAAATCAAACAGGTACGGTCTAAGATTCTGTTCACAATTTTTATCATCTTAGTTTTCCGTATCGGTACAACCATAACGGTTCCGGGGATTAATGCCAAAGCTTTAAGCAATTTGAATGATTTGCCATTCCTGAATATGCTGAGCTTGGTCTCTGGTAACGCCATGCGCAACTTCTCTGTCTTTGCACTTGGAGTCAGTCCTTACATCACAGCTTCGATCGTTGTTCAGCTGCTGCAAATGGACTTGCTTCCGAAGTTTGTAGAGTGGGGCAAGCAAGGGGAAGTGGGACGGAGGAAGCTGAATCAAGCGACCCGTTATATCGCCCTGGTTTTGGCCTTTGTGCAGGCAATTGGGATTACCGCTGGTTTTGATACTCTCTCAAGAGCTAATCTGGTTGCCAATCCTAATGTTCAGACCTACGCTTTGATTTGCGTTCTTCTAGCAACTGGTTCAATGATTGTAACTTGGCTGGGTGAGCAGATTACAGACAAGGGTTACGGAAATGGTGTTTCCATGATTATCTTCGCTGGTATCGTTTCAGCTATCCCTGATATGATTAAAGGTATCTATGAAGATTACTTTGTAAATATTCCTAGTGAACGCTTGACTTCATCTTTCATTTTTGTAGGGATTCTGATTGTGGCAGTCCTGCTTATCATTTACTTTACAACCTTTGTACAGCAGGCTGAATATAAAATTCCAATTCAGTATACGAAAGTAGCTAAGGGTGCACCTTCTAGCTCCTATCTGCCACTGAAAGTCAATCCGGCTGGGGTTATTCCAGTAATCTTTGCCAGCTCGATTACAGCTGCACCGGCAGCGATTTTCCAAGTTGTCAGTGCCTTGGGCTATGACGCAGATTGGGTTAAGACAGCTCAGTCACTTTTGGCAACAACGACCATTAGTGGCATGTTCATGTACGCCTTCCTGATCGTCCTCTTTACATTCTTCTATACTTTTGTACAGATTAATCCAGAGAAGACAGCAGAAAATCTGCAAAAGAGCGGAGCCTATATTCCAGGTGTTCGTCCAGGTAAAGGAACAGAAGACTACATGTCTAAGCTGTTGCGTCGTTTGGCAACAGTTGGATCTCTCTTCTTAGGTTTCATCTCTATCCTGCCTATCTTGGCTAAAGATGTATTTGGATTGACAGATGCCGTTGCTCTTGGAGGAACTAGTCTCTTGATCATCATTTCAACTGGTATTGAGGGAATGAAACAGCTAGAAGGCTACCTGCTGAAGAGAAAGTATGTCGGCTTTATGGATACTTCAGAGTAAGGGAACTTTTGAATTGCTTTTCTAATGAGAAGCCTGTTCAGATAACCTTTCTTGAACCGAAAATAAACAAAATAAAAGGGGACAGAGTAGACTCACCCCCTTCTATTTTGTTTTTAAACGAGTTTATTAATCGGTTTAATAGATTGCTTTAAAAACAAAAAAGGAGACCAATCATGAATCTTTTGATTATGGGCTTACCAGGTGCTGGTAAAGGAACTCAAGCTGCTAAAATTGTTGATCATTTCAATGTTGCGCATATTTCAACTGGGGATATGTTCCGTGCGGCGATTGCTAACCAAACAGAGATGGGCGTTTTAGCCAAGTCATATATTGATAAGGGCGAGTTGGTTCCAGACCAAGTGACAAACGGCATTGTCAAAGAGCGCTTGAGTCAGGATGATATTAAGCAAACAGGCTTCCTCTTGGATGGCTATCCGCGCACGATTGAGCAAGCAAATGCCTTGGATCAAACATTAGCAGAGCTTGATTTAGCTTTGGACGGAGTTATCAATATCGAAGTGGATCCTAACAGCTTGCTGGAGCGTTTGAGCGGTCGGATTATCCATCGTGAAACAGGTGAAACCTTCCACAAGGTCTTCAATCCGCCAGTAGACTACAAGGAAGAGGATTATTACCAGCGCGAAGATGATAAGCCTGAGACAGTTAAACGTCGTTTGGATGTTAATATTGCTCAGGGTCAGCCGATTATTGATCACTATCGCAGCAAAGGTCTGGTCCATGATATTCAAGGAAATCAAGATATTAATGATGTCTTCTCAGCTATCGAAAAAGTCTTGACAAATTTGAAATAAAAGCGTTTTTCCTGCTTGCAATATTTGACAAGTAGTGATACAATGAATTAGTCTGACTTATAATTGTTACCTCTGTGCTCAGAGGGATCAAATCGAAATTTATGGAGGTACTTTTGCGTGGCAAAAGACGATGTGATTGAGGTTGAAGGCAAGGTAGTTGATACAATGCCTAATGCAATGTTTACGGTTGAACTTGAAAATGGACATCAGATTTTAGCAACAGTTTCTGGTAAAATTCGTAAAAACTATATTCGTATTTTAGCGGGAGATCGTGTTACTGTCGAAATGAGTCCATATGACTTGACACGTGGACGTATCACTTACCGCTTTAAATAATCGAAAAACTTGGAGGGATAAGAAATGAAAGTAAGACCATCGGTCAAACCAATTTGCGAATACTGTAAAGTAATTCGTCGTAATGGTCGTGTTATGGTAATTTGCCCAGCAAATCCAAAACACAAACAACGTCAAGGATAAGATAGAAAGGAGAAAAAATGGCTCGTATTGCTGGAGTTGACATTCCAAATGACAAACGTGTAGTCGTTTCACTGACTTATGTGTACGGTATCGGACTTCCAACTTCTAAGAAAATCTTGGCAGCTGCTGGGGTTTCAGAAGACATCCGTGTAAAAGATCTTACAATTGAACAAGAAGACGCTATCCGTCGTGAAGTAGATGCGATTAAAGTTGAAGGTGACCTTCGTCGTGAAGTAAACTTGAACATCAAACGTTTGATGGAAATCGGTTCATACCGTGGTATCCGTCACCGTCGTGGACTTCCTGTCCGTGGACAAAACACTAAAAACAACGCTCGCACTCGTAAAGGTAAAGCTGTAGCGATTGCTGGTAAGAAAAAATAATATAGGAGGTAAAAGTCTTGGCTAAACCAACACGTAAACGTCGTGTGAAAAAGAATATCGAATCTGGTATTGCTCATATTCACGCTACATTTAATAACACTATTGTTATGATTACTGATGTGCATGGTAATGCAATTGCTTGGTCATCTGCTGGAGCTCTTGGATTTAAAGGTTCTCGTAAATCTACACCATTTGCTGCCCAAATGGCATCTGAAGCAGCTGCTAAATCTGCACAGGAACACGGTCTGAAATCAGTTGAAGTTACTGTAAAAGGTCCAGGTTCTGGTCGTGAGTCTGCTATTCGTGCTCTTGCTGCCGCTGGTCTTGAAGTAACAGCTATTCGTGATGTGACTCCTGTACCACACAATGGTGCTCGTCCTCCAAAACGTCGCCGTGTATAATCACCAACCGTTACACTGCTTTTCGTTTAAGAGGGAGTATAGCAAATGATTGAGTTTGAAAAACCAAATATAACAAAAATTGATGAAAATAAAGATTATGGCAAGTTTGTAGTAGAGCCGCTTGAGCGTGGCTATGGTACAACGCTGGGAAATTCTCTTCGCCGTGTGCTTTTGGCTTCACTTCCAGGTGCTGCTGTTACTTCAATTAATATTGAAGGTGTGTTACACGAGTTTGATACAATTTCTGGTGTCCGTGAAGACGTGATGCAAATTATTCTGAACGTCAAAGGGATTGCTGTAAAATCTTACGTCCAAGACGAAAAGATTATTGAACTGGATGTTGAAGGACCAGCAGAAGTAACTGCCGGAGACATTTTAACAGACAGTGATATTGAAATTATAAACCCTGATCATTATCTCTTTACAATCGGAGAAGGTGCAAGCTTTAAGGCAACGATGACTGTCAATAGCGGTCGTGGTTATGTGCCTGCAGATGAAAATAAGAAAGATGATGCACCAGTGGGAACACTTGCGGTGGATTCTATCTATACGCCTGTGACAAAAGTTAATTACCAGGTTGAGCCAGCTCGTGTTGGTAGCAACGATGGTTTTGACAAACTAACCCTTGAAATTTTAACGAATGGAACAATTATTCCAGAAGATGCTTTGGGACTTTCAGCCCGCATCCTTACGGAACATTTGAATCTCTTCACTAATCTGACAGAAGTAGCTATCGCTGCAGATGTTATGAAGGAAGCAGAAAAGACTTCTGATGACCGCATTTTGGAACGAACCATCGAAGAATTAGATTTATCAGTTCGCTCATACAACTGTTTGAAACGTGCAGGTATTAATACTGTATTTGATTTGACAGAAAAATCTGAGCCAGAAATGATGAAAGTTCGTAACTTGGGACGCAAGAGTCTGGAAGAAGTAAAAGTTAAACTTGCTGATCTCGGTCTGGGGTTAAAAAACGATAAATAAAGGAGGAATACATGGCTTACCGTAAACTAGGACGCACTAGCTCACAACGTAAAGCAATGCTTCGCGATTTGACTACTGATTTGCTGATCAACGAATCAATCGTGACAACTGAAGCTCGTGCTAAAGAAATCCGTAAAACAGTTGAAAAAATGATTACATTGGGCAAACGTGGAGACTTGCATGCTCGTCGTCAAGCTGCTGCTTTTGTACGCAATGAAATCGCATCAGAAAACTATGATGAAGCAACAGAAAAGTATACTACAACTACTGCTCTTCAAAAATTGTTCTCTGAGATTGCACCACGCTATGCAGAGCGCAACGGTGGATATACTCGTATCCTAAAAACTGAACCGCGCCGTGGAGATGCTGCGCCAATGGCAATCATCGAATTAGTTTAAGATCATCAATCTTTGTTGAGTGTTATGATGATGGAATAGAATCTCTATTCTTAGTCTAGCTCTGGTCTACCGCTAGGATTCTTTCCTAGCGGGAACACTCATCATATAGTTGATAATAGGTAGACGCTTGTTTACGAAATTGCTTTTAAGGCAAAAACAATTTCGTAAGCAGGCGTTTTTGCATGAGGCTAGGAAAATACCTGAAATTTTGTTATAATACTTTAACACTATCAAAAATTTATAGGAAATGGAAATGATGGATTCAATCCAAATTTTAAAAGAACGCTATTTAAAGAATATCAAAGAAAATCCAACTGTCTACATTGGCATTGAGTTAGAATTTCCTATTGTCAATAGCCAGGGCGGAGCGACTGATACAAATGTTGCAAAAAATCTCTTGAAACGTCTGTTGGAAGAGTATGATTTTGAGTCGGAACGATTTGATAGAGATGGGAATCCTATCCAACTGAAATTTACTAAAAATGAAGACAGAATTCTTTTTGAGGTCTCTTACAATACTTTGGAATTTGCTTTTGCCAAGGCTAGCAGAATTCAAGAAGTTGAAGAGCGTTTTAAGAACTATCTGAGCATTATTCAGGCAATTCTACGCAAAGAAAACCATGAAATTCAAGGTAAAGGAATTCATCCTTTCTGGGCAGAAAATGATAATAGTCCAGTTAAGTATCCAAGATATGAAATGCTGATGCAGTATTTAGCTATTGGAAAGAACATGGATGATCTGCACAATTATCCAGAATATGGTGCTTTTATTTGTGGGAGTCAGGTGCAGTTAGATGTTTCAAGAGAAAATTATTTAACTGTTATCAATGTCTTCAATCAAATTGAAGCTGCCAAGGCATACCTCTTTGCCAATTCAGAGTTTTCTGATTCTTCTTGGGATACAAAAATAGCTCGGGATATTTTCTGGGAGCAATCAATGCATGGCATTTTACAGGAAAATGCGGGTGTGAATTCGAAAGATTTTCAAACTGAAGATGATTTTTTTACTTATCTTAGTAAATCAGCGCTTTTCACTGCTGAACGAAATGGTCAATCCTACTATTTCTATCCGATAGCTGCTAATGAATACTTGAGCCAGAAAACTATTGAAGCTTATAGCCTTTCAGGTGAAAAAGCAAACTTGACTCCAAGGGAAGCAGACTTCAAGAATCACAGAAGTTACCAGTATCAAGATTTGACGACACGGGGGACAGTAGAGTTTCGGAGTGTCTGTACCCAACCTTTTGATAAAACCTTTTCTTCTGCTGCTTTTCATCTTGGTATTTTAGAAAATCTGGAAAATGTAAAAATCTATTTACAAGATGCTACCTTCTTTCAACAGGAAGGTCGAGATTACAAAGCTTTAAGAAGAAGGTTCTCTAAAAAAGAGTTGACCGCAAGTGAAACAGAGCATATTTATGAATTCACAAAGACTTTGCTTCAGCTGGCGAGAGCTGGTTTATTAGATCGTCAACTAGGTGAGGAAGTTTATCTTCCCTCTCTTTAATAAAGGATGGCCTCTGATGAATAAAAAAATCTAGAAAAATTTTAAAAAAGATTAAAAAAGGTATTGACAGGAGGTGTGGTTGGGTGATATACTAATATAGTTGTCGCGAAAGACAAAGCCCTTTGAAAACTGAACAAGACGAACCAAGTGCAGGGTGAC
>JABZYU010000094.1:0-7033 GCA_015264985.1 Streptococcus sanguinis
TTAAAGAAAGAGATTGGAATTGCAACACCACTAATGGACATACAAATTATGAACAGGATCTTATAGATGCCAACATGGTCTATAAAGGTCGTCCCAAAAAATGCCATAAAAGAGATTGCCAGTGTAATCCAAGGTAGAATCTTAATATAGCCTAAACTAACCCCATTAGTAATTAAAGGTCCGTGATATCGTTCTTTATACATGCTTATCCTCTGATTGAAATTGCTTAATACTTTTCTCGTGCTGAGCTAAGAGAACCGCTAAGACATTCGAAAAATTTGTCAATAGCGGTACTTGGTGATTGGTGATTTTTGCATTAATTGCTTCCTTCACCTCTCCTTTGAGGCTTTCTAAATGTATCAAATTTATAAAAGAGGTCTTAGCTGTCTCAAGCTAAGCATTGATGGAGGTTTTTGAATTAAACAAGGCTGTCTTTTGTTCATAAACCTCTTTCAATCTACCTTCCCTATGCGGTATAGAAAAACAAAGCCATCTGCTCTTAATTATACCATGAATCTGGAAGCCGATAAATAAAAAATCGCTTTGACTCAAGCGATTCTTCTCATACCATATTAAATAGAACCTTTTAGAACATCTGTTGACTTCATCCAAGTTTCGTAATGCACTTCAAAAGCCTCTTCGTCTTCATTTCTATATCCTTTAACATTTTCTCTATTGAAAAAGAACAAATTATCTGGTGTTTGCCTCCCATTCGGAATAACTACTGAACCGCAGTCAAAATAGACACTCTTAGTCCCTCCTTGGCCATCTTCCACTTCGATTACACTAGCCTGTGAAACAATCATCACTTCTGTATCATCGCCGTTTTTAAGGGTTACTACCGAACCCAAATGTAAAATTTTATTTGTTTTCTCCTTCTTCCCTAAAACGCACTTTCCCTTGGCTGTATAGCTTCATAATCTTCACAAAGCGAACTGGATTGTTTTGATTATAAAACAAAAAGGGCGTATAGAACATAAATCCGGCTATCCAAAAACCGTAATTAGTCTCAATAGGCTGACCAAACTTTTGAGTATAGCCGTAAAAAACAAATACTAAATATATATCAGCAGCAATTATTATGTAGCGAGCAATTCGATAGATTGTTGAAGATGATTTAGCTGGGTCAAAATTCTCGTCACCCACCATCAAATTATGGGAAGCCGCATAATAAAACACCTTCTCTGTTGTCGGCTGAGCCTTGCGAACATTTTTATAAAGCCCTCGCTCAAGAATAGCGACCATTAACAGAAACTCAGCCAACCAAAATAGCAGGATATAGGTCAAACTGGTCCAATTATAGACACCAATGGACAAGGCTGAAAAGAATCCGAAGACCGCAGATCCACCTGCCATCAAGAGAATCACCAATTCAGGAAT
The DNA here is from genome assembly GCA_015264985.1 of Streptococcus sanguinis. Lineage (GTDB taxonomy): Bacteria > Bacillota > Bacilli > Lactobacillales > Streptococcaceae > Streptococcus > Streptococcus sanguinis_S. Next base: position 1,381 of record JABZYU010000094.1, read on the forward strand.
AAAGGAATTAGTCTTGCTAGCTCCTTCCGTATTGAGCAGGAAACTTTTGGGAGCCGCTAAAGCCTCTCTAGTCTGCTGGTCATAATAGACCGCCTGACCATCACACTCGCCAATAAATACTCGACGACGTCTCAGAAAAAACATACTAACCTCTTTCTAATTACTTATTGAAGTTCTGTTACTAAACTTTATAATCTCTACTACTTCACTAACTTTTATTTAATTTCAAATCAGCTAAGCTCCAGCTTTATAATCATGTAGCTCTTTTGTCAAAATAGCTCCATCTGGTCCAACGCTCACTTCTAGATAGACATCTGGATCGTCATCAGCTCTACATATCACACTAATTTCCCCCTCCTCAAACCGTTGTGACAATTTCAAGATTCTAACGAAATTATTTTGATTGAACACAACAAAAGCAACTCCCAACAAAAGACCTGCAAATATAATCTTAAAAATCTCTCCTCCAATCGGTTGCCCCAACAAGTCTTTAAAGCGGGAAATAAAATCATAGACATAGTAGAAACCAACTGCAGGAGCAGTAAACAAGAGTGCATTAAAATATAAAAAAGCACCTTTGCTAAATCCTTTTTTTTCCGTCTTTTCCTCTTCGTCTTGATTTTCGTCATCGGGATAAATCATAGTAGTCAGACAAACCGTTTGGGTAGTCACTTGAGCTTTATTGACATTTCTATACAAGGCTCGTTCCACGAGGATAGTGATAAAAGAAAACTCTGCTATCCAGATAAGAATAACACTCCAAAAAGTAGTCATGCTATAAGTTCCTTGTAAAAATAGACTAAAGAAGGAAGAAATGCCACTTCCGCTAGCTATAAAGAGAACAACTAAGAGAGGAATATGTCGATTCATCTTATTTGACTTCTCTGTATCTAATAGTTTACTCTTTGGAGCTTCTAAAACTTCATGGGTCTTACGATCATAATAAATGGCTTTGTCATAATATTGATTCAAATAAAAACGACGTCTTCTAAAAAACATATATTTCTTCTTTCTAATGCTTATTCTAGTTCTGTCAGCAAACCTCTGTTCCAAAAACTGAACTAGCTAACTTTTTCATTCAACATCTGTACTGTCGAAAAATTCTTATTTTATATTTCCAAACTTATTTTGCACTTGCAATATAAGCTAATTTCTCAATTCTCTCATGAATCGTTTCTACATTCAAGTTTTCTCGAAGGTATTCACACAGCACTCCATTTTCATAAAACATTTGCTCTGAAAGCTGACCTTTTGGTTCATCGGGGCACTGAATCATAACAATGCTGAAAACACCACCGGGACCAGAATTTTCAATTGCATTCCCCTCAAAATGATAGGTGAAAGCCCGAAATTGAGAACCATTGTAGTCACCTGAAATTACATAGGCAACTTTTACCATATTTCCACGACCAAATGGATAATGACTAAAATTAGCGTATTTTTCTACATACGGATTCTGGGAAAGTTTTAGTGTGAAATCGTTACTTGTTTTTTGCTTGGAATAATCTCTGTAATAGTCATTACCTTGTGCTTTGTCAAATTGATAGCCGTGCTCGGAAGCGAAGGCTTGGTATACTTTATTCTTTTTAGCGGAATGACTAATCGCCCAATAAACTATCCAACCTACGAAAGCAAAAATTGCTAGCATTAAGACAATAAAAATTATTACAAAATCCATCATTTTCTCCTATTTTTCTTAAACAAAACGATTCAGTCATCAAAATCTTTAGTAATACGATAACTGAACCACATTTAATATCAATTTAATTTTTCCTGTAAGCTCTAAGAAGCTCATTTCTCAAAGGAACTGCATACTTCTACACCTTCTCCGCAAGTTCTTCCCATTCTAGCATGGCTTCTTCTTGGGCGGCAGTCAGCTGGTCGATTTGCTGCTGGCTCTCCATGAGTTCGGCGGCGTCATTAGTAGCCTGCATGGCTTCCTGAAGCTGACTGATCTGAATGTCCAAGTCCTCGATTTGTGCTTCCAATTGCTCTAGGTGGCGGGCCAGCCGGCGCTGTTCTTTCTGGTTTTCCTTTTGAAGCTGATAGTCATTGGCAGGTGCTGGCTTGTCAGGACTGGACTGCTCCGTCTCCTCACGCAAGGCTTCCTGCTCTGCCTTTTTCTCCAGATAGTAGTCATAATCACCCAGATAAAGGGTGGAGCCTGTTTCAGAAAGCTCGATGATCTGGGTGGCCACACGATTGATAAAGTAACGGTCATGGCTGACAAAGAGCAGGGTGCCGTCAAAGTCAATCAGAGCATTTTCCAGCACTTCCTTGCTGTCAATGTCCAGATGGTTGGTCGGCTCATCTAGGATGAGGAAGTTGTTGTTTTCCATAGACAGCTTGGCTAGAAGTAGCCGCGCCCGCTCTCCACCTGATAGCATGCCGACAGACTTCTTGACATCGTCTCCCGAGAAGAGGAAAGCGCCTAAGCGACTGCGAATCTCGACCTCTGGCGTCAGCTTGAAGTCATTCCATAGCTCATCGAGAACCGTATTGCTGGGAGTCAGTTTGCTCTGGGTCTGGTCATAGTAGCCCACTTCCACATTAGCCCCCAGCTGCTCCTTGCCTCTGATGAAGGGCACTTGCCCGATTAGTGATTTAATCAAGGTCGTCTTTCCAATCCCATTTGGTCCGACAATAGCTACCGCATTAAACTTGCGAATGTCAAGGTTAATCGGCTCCGACAGGACTTCCTCACCGTAGCCAATAGCTGCATCTTCCAAGGTCAGCACAACATTGCCCGAAACTTTATCAGATTTGAAGGTCATATTAGCCGAGCGATTGCCGGTCTCCGGCCTGTCCAAACGCTCCATCTTTTCCAGCTGCTTGCGGCGGGACTGAGCCCGCTTGGTAGTGGAGGCCCTAACTAGATTGCGATTGACAAAGTCCTCTAGCGCAGCAATTTCTTTCTGCTGCTTTTCATAGTTCTTGGCTTCAGTGGCTAGCTTCTGCTCCTTTTGGACCACAAAGCTAGAGTAATTGCCCACATAGCGATCCAAGGAATGCTTGGTCAAATCCAGCGTGATGGTCGCAACCTTGTCTAGGAAATAGCGGTCGTGGCTGACGATGATCAGGGCACCGCTGTAGTTGATTAAGTAAGTCTCCAGCCAGGCAATGGTCTCGATATCCAAGTGATTGGTCGGCTCGTCCAGTACCAGAAGTTCTGGCTTTTCCAAAAGCATCTTAGCCAGCGCCAGACGGGTATTCTGCCCGCCTGAAAGCTCAGAAATCTTCATCTGCCACATGGACTGGTCAAACTTGAAGCCATTCAAAATCGCTCGAATATCGGCCTCGTAGGTAAAACCACCTTTCTGGCGAAAGTCCTCTGACAGCTGATCGTACTGGGTCATTAGAGCAGTCAGGTCTTCCCCTGACAATTCTCCCATTTGCAGCTCCATCTGCCGCAAGCGCTTCTCTTGCTGACGCAGACTATCAAAGACCAGCAGCATCTCATCGTAGATGGTATTCTCCGACTCAAAGCGGCTGTCCTGAGCCAGATAGGACAGGGAAAGTTCTCGTTTTTTATTGATCTGACCAGAACTAGGCTCTTCCTCGCCCACCAAAATCTTAAGCAGGGTTGACTTCCCAGCTCCATTTTTACCCACGAGGGCAATCCGGTCGCCCTCATCCACCTGCAGGTTAATATTGTCAAAAAGAAGCTCCCCTGCAAAAGAGCGTTCAATCTTGCTTGCTTGTAAAATAATCATAAGACCATTATAGCAGATTTCCAGAAGCACAGCTATCAGAATTCAAGAGAAAGCGAACTCAGCTCCCCAAAAGAAAAAAGACAGTCATACCAGACTGCCTTACATAAAACTATTGAGAATAGATTGATTCTGCAAAATCAGATAAATTCCCAGCAGAATCAGAACCGCAAAGACAACAAATTTAATCATTCCCTTGATTAGACGAATAGCCAGAAGGATAATCATGGATCCGACTAGCCACATAAAGGCCGAATTGTGAAAAAATCCCTGAACTGCCTCAATATTCTGACTGAAGAAGACCTGAATGGGCGCCGGAACATGATTTTCCCAAGCCGCTGTCACTCCTAGCTGGTTGGCAATCTCATTGCCGCTTTTCCATAGCCAGACAAAGATTCCTGAGTTAAAAACAAAGAGAAAAACTTGCTCTGGAAAGTGTCGAATCAAGTAAAAAATAGATTTTAACATAGGCTTACGATTGATACAAGTCTTTTACAGCCTGGATATCTGTCGGCTGGATACTGTAAAATGAGCCTGCTGACTGCATCACTGATTCCTCCTCATTATGGTCTAATCCGATAGCATGGCCCAATTCGTGCGCCGCTGTATTGACAATCCGCTCATGAGAATAAGCATAGCGACTGTCTAGCAGGTAGTAACTATTAAGGCGAACTGTGACATGGGTAAACCGCTTGGTTAGGAGATTAGTCTGCGACTCAGCTTCACCAGCTGCACTGACATTGCCATCGTTCATCTCCGTCGCAACAATGTCCGCCTTGTCTTTGTCATTGATGATTTGAAAGGTGAAGGCACCTGTTTGATTCCAAGAATCAATGGCCTCCTTATAGGCTGAACGGAAGGTTTCATTATTTGTATCGATGTAAATTGTGGCGCTTGGCTGATCCCAACGAGCCCCTGTTGTTGCATGCTCATCTGTCAGCTGATCCGTCTGCGTCTCCTCACTGCTGTGAAGCCCCGTGGAAATGCCTTGGTGATTTAAAAATTGATCCACTCTGCCAACAGCTGTCTGAACAGCCTGCGTCAGTCCCTCTGTACCCGGTTTTGTCGAAGTGGTAAAATAGAAAATTCCGACAATAACCATAAAGCTCAGGACAAAGGACCAGGCAAGTCCCCAAACTACACGCCCAATCAGACGCATGAGGAACCGGATGCATTTAAAAATAATTCCCATCGCAACCTCCTTTACTAGATTGTAAGAGAACGTTGATTTTACCACCGCTTTCTTAAAGAAGACTGAAAAATTCGCCTTCTTTCATCTATTAGTATAAAAGAAAATGACTACAAATCTGCAACCATTTCTTTTCATACTATTGAATACTCTTTGCAAATCCATTTTTGAGTATAAAATTAAGAACCCGTCTCCTGACTGACCTTGCCACTATTATAGTCCAAACGAATCCCTTTTTGCACATTCGGAATAAAGACATTGAATTCCAGACTGCCATCGCTGGACTTGGCCTCTAGATGAGAACCAACTGGCACTAAATCAGTCTCCGTGGCATAAATCAAGGTTACCCGGTAGCGCACTCGCTTGTTCTTATCCAAAGCCTTCCGGATCTTTGTCTCATAGTAATTCTGCCCTGTCGAATCCGCTTCATTGGCTTGGTTGGACCAGGCCGTCTGCACAGCGATATTGGCAGGATTGCTAGTAGAAGCATCAAAGCCCTTCAAACCACCGATCAGAGAATAGGCCAAGAGATGTCCTCGGTCCACAGCGTGGTTGTACTCACCAGGGAGGTTCTTGAGTTGATGCCAGCCTGCCGGTACCCATGAAGTGTTGGCATTTCCAGTTTCTTCCCGTTTTTTGTACTGGCGGGTAGACTTGGATAAAAAGGCATTCGCCACTGTCGGAAGGGTTTGCCCTTGTACAAGCTTGGTCTTATTGTCAGCGTAGGGTTTGCTAGAAATCCCCGCATCCAAGT
>JABZYU010000095.1:0-7013 GCA_015264985.1 Streptococcus sanguinis
TTGCTATGCTTGCCCATGATTTCGATGACCAGAGTTACAGCCACGCTGTCGCCGATTTCGTTCTTATTGGAGACGCTGATTTCCAAAATCCGATCATTCTCCACTTGCTGGATTGCTTCAATGACAGCGCCCTGCAGATATTTGCGCATCACCATGATAAAGGTATTGGGAACAGCTGGATTTTCAAACGTGGTATCTGTCAGCTGGACGCGCCCAAAGACCGAGTGGGCTGATAGGAGCAGCTTGTGGCTTTTACGGTTGCTGCGAATCTGTAAAACCAGCTCCTGTTCAAAGGGCTGATTAATCTTCTGAATACGGCCGCCCAGCAATTCGCGGCGGAGCTCCTCTGTCATGTGGTGTAAAAAAAATCCGTCGAAAGACATGTTTTTCTCCTTGAAAGTTGCTACAGAAAATTATAACAAAAAACCAAGCTAAAAGCTTCTAAATTTTTTGAAAAAAATTTTTAAATAAATTAAATGATTTTTATATAAAAATTGTTAATATAGTAGTGAGAAGGAATTTAAATATAGATGGAGCTAGAATGTTTGAAGATTATATTTTAATTCAAAAGATAAAAAATGGAGACCAAAATGCGTGGGAAAGGGTGATTGAGAAGTATTATCACTCTATCTATTTTTACTGTGTACGCAGATGTTATGGTAATGTCCAGTTAGCAGCAGATTTGACGCAAGATATTTTTCTTAAAGTGATAGAAAATATCAAAAACTATCGTTTTACAGGGAAATTTTACAATTATCTCTTCACAATTGCTGTTCATCATTGCAATAACTATTATAAAAAGAAAGAAATAGAAAAAGTTGAATTCAACGAAAGTGTTTTATCTTCTCACGAAAGTGATGGTATGAGAAATTTAGTAGTTAACGAAGAAAATAAGGTAATTCAACACGCCTTAAATCAGTTGTCAAATTCTCAAAGAGAGGCTATTATTTTGAGATATTACCATGATTTAAAGGTTAAGGATATTGCAAAGATTACAGGTGTAGGTGTTCCAACTGCACAGTCCCGAATTCATCAAGGGCTTGTAAAACTATCAAAGTTCTTAGATAAAGAGGCATTTACTTATGACGAAAAAAGTTATTGAACGTTTAAAAAATTATCAATTAGAAGTTGATGAATCTAGAAAAAAAGAGATTCTTTTACTCGGTGTTGCTCATCTGAAAAGTCAGAAAAAGAGGATTTCTTATCTGGAATTCGCTCTTTTTACTATTCGGTTTATTAGTTTAAAAACTTGGTTGATTCAGTTCGCAGTATTAGGAATCAGTTTATTAGTTATATTAAACAATCCGCTCGGTCTCGTTTATACTCTAATAAAAAATTTGACAGGATTGCTAATAATCTCTCTACTTTTCTTTATGGAAGAATTATTTAAAAGTTTTACATCTGGAATGTGGGAATTAGAGCAAACTTTCAAGTACGATTTACGCCAGCATGTATTAGTGAAACTCTTTATTTTTGGCTTCATTGATTTTCTGATTGTTCTGAGTTTTTCTATATTAACAAACTTACTCTTCAGATTTTCTTTTTTTAGTATGTTACTGTATTTGTTAGTCCCCTATAATATTGTTTGTATTGTTTTGTTTTATTCTCTCTCTCGTTGGAGAAATTCTGGCAATCATCGTAGTGCATGGTTCGTTTTGGGTATGGCTCTTTCAATTCTATTTGTAGCTTTGAATCTATTCAATCCTTATCGTATGGCTGTTATATATTGGTTCCTAACTTATTTAATGTCTCTTTTGATTCTCGCACTTTTGTTCTTTAAACAATTAAAAAAATTGACAGCAGGAGGAATGTGGAATGGAACTCACTCTTAAAAACATTAAAAAAGAATATGGAAACAAGTTGGTATTAGATTATGTTTCCATTTCATTAAAACCAGGACTTTACGGACTTTTAGGTTCGAATGGCTCAGGAAAGACGACGCTTTTTCGGATTATTTGTGGTCTCATGAAGCCTACTCAGGGAGCTGTTTTCTTTAACGGAAAGAATATAGTTAATCAAGCAGAAAATTTTAGAGATATTTTAGGTTTTTTACCTCAGGATTTTCGATATTATCGAGACTTTACTGCTAGAAATTTTCTACTCTATATTGCCTCTTTAAAAGGGTTGAGTCGAAAAAATGCTTCTACAACAAGCGATGAATTATTAGAGTTGGTTGGCTTATCTGCTATCAAAAATAAAAAAATTAGAAAACTTTCTGGTGGAATGAAGCAGAGATTAGGAATTGCACAAGCTCTCTTAAACGATCCTCAAGTCCTTGTGTTAGATGAGCCAACAGTTGGACTAGATCCTAAAGAACGGGTTAAATTCCGAAAGTTATTAAGTAGTTTATCAAAGGAAAAAATCATTCTTTTATCGACCCATATTGTATCAGATGTCGAAAGTATCGCTGACGAAATTTTGATTTTAAAAAATGGGCGTTTACGAGATAGAGGAACGGTTAATCAATTAGTTTCTGAAATATCTGACAAGGTTTGGGAATGTGAAGTAACAGAATGTAAGGCTAATAAATTAGAAGAGACCTTTCTTGTGAGCAATCGCCGCCAGGATGGTCAACATATCGTGATGAGAATTGTTTCTGAACAAGCTCCAATCTCGAAGGCTTCCTTGGTTAGCCCAACTTTAGAAGATTTGTATCTCTATTATTTTAGAGAGGAGATGCAGGATGAAGACACTTACTAGATTTGAATTTCAAAAAATTTTAAAGAACAAAACGATTTTGGGAAGTTTAGTTGCAAGTTTATTTCTACTTGCTGGTATTTTTTTCATAGGCTATCATTATTCTCAGTATCAATTTGCAGCGAGAGATAATGTTGCACATGGCTATTCCAAAGATATTGAACAGAGTTATAGAGGGGAGTTTACAGATGATAAAATTCGAGGGATTATAGCAGACGATCTCAAAAAATTTCAAGAGAGAGAACTTTCTGATGATGGAAGTTGGAAAGAAAAAGGAGAACCTTGGCTTTTTCACCCATTTTATCTCTTTACAGAACAGATAAGCAACGTATTCGTCAAAGATGCTCGTCATCTTTATGAAAAACAGATGGAGCGTGTGAAAAAAGGAAAAATGCTGACGATTGAAGACATAGAAGTACGCAGCATTAAAGACCTTGGTTTTAAAGAGTTTGGTAAACCTCTAAAAATTGGTAATTATGCTCCTTGGCTTGATTTATATAAAGTTCAGGGAAATGTTTCCATTTTAGTTTCTTTTCTAGTCATTTTAGTTTGTTCTCTGATTTTTTCAGACGATAAGGCAAAAAATATGAATCAAGTATTGCTGACAACTAAATATGGACGCGATAGACTAATAAAAGCCAAGATTGGAGTGGCTTTTCTCTTGACTATTGTACTATTTATAGTTTTCCAAATGGTCACTTATTTTGTATTTTCTAGTATGTATGATACTAGTGGATGGAGTTCTAGTATTCAGACTAACTTAGATTTGGGGTTATTCAGTTTTCCATTGGAGTGGAATCATCTACAAGTTTACTTTTGGTTTTTGTGCTTACAATTTACAGGGCTTCTTTTTACAGCGGGAGTAACATTATTGATGTCCTCTCTGCTGAACTCTCCTTTGTCTGTCTTGTCATTTTCTATTAGTCTTTATTTGTTGCCTTATTTTTTAGCTCAGATTTTTCGAGAAGGACTTGCTCAAAAACTACTTTATCTTTTTCCAATCAATCAGCAGTCAGTGGGAAAACTATTAGGACTGTTTGCTTCGAATAAGGAATATTTTTTTCAAGATTTTATCATAAATAGTCTCTTCGTTTTTAGTTTTCTAATCGGTTTGGCTTTTGCATTGAAGATAATATCTTATTTCCATGCTAAAAATTGGAAATTTGCTTGAGTAGTCAAATCTGAACATTTTATAAAAATTTTCAAAAAGGTCTTGACATCCTTTCAGGAAAAACTTAAAATATAGGAAATTAGAAAAGTAGTAGATGAATTTGTTTTTAGCGAGCTTGTGGTTGGTGGAAATGAGCAGCAAATCTTTATGAAATTGGGCTAATTGATAAAATGAATTTGAAACAATAAGAATTCGGTGGGCACACCTTACAGTGCAGCTTGTTTGATGACAAGATAGAGACATGGGGAATATTAGCTATTTTCCATAATTGAGGTGGCACCGCGATTTTCGCCCTCACACAGAATACCTGTGTGAGGTTTTTTGTTGCTTATTATAAAAAAACAAGGAGAATTGCCTATGTTTAAACGATGGCGTCCCTAGGGATTAAACAGAAAAAATATAAAACATAGAAATGGAGAAAGAACATGAAAAACAAACGATTAATCACTATCTTAGGCCTTCTGGCCGTTTTGGCAATCGGTGGGATTGTCTATTCTAGCTTGAGCGGAAAGACCAACGCCCCTAAGACTGGTGACGACAGTCAAACAGTCAAGGTTGGCGTGCTACAGTATGTTAGCCACCCTTCGCTGGATTTGATTTACAAAGGGATCCAGGATGGTCTGGCTGAGGAAGGCTATAAAGGCGACAAGATTAAGATTGACTTTATGAATGCTGAGGGCGATCAGAGTAAGGTTTCTACTATGAGCAAGCAGCTGGTCTCCAATGACAATGATGTGCTGATTGGGATTGCGACTCCATCTGCCCAAGGACTGGCTGCAGCTACTAAGGACAAGCCTATTGTCATGGGAGCTATCACAGATCCAGTTGGAGCAAACCTAGTGAAAAATCTGGACAAGCCAGGTGGCAATATCACGGGTGTCTCTGACCACAATCCAGCTAAGCAACAGCTAGAGCTGATTAAAAAATTAACTCCAGATGTTAAGACTATCGGTGCGCTCTACTCTAGCAGCGAAGACAACTCCAAAGCTCAGGTAGAAGAGTTCAAAAAATTGGCTGAAGAGGCAGGCTACAAGGTAGAGGAATACTCTGTTCCTTCAACCAATGAAATTGCATCAACCATGAATGTCATGACTGGCAAGGTTGACGCTATCTGGATTCCAATTGACAATACCATTGCATCAGCTTTTGCGACAGTTGTGTCCAGCAATAAAGAAGCTAAGAAACCGATTTATCCAAGTGCGACAGCCATGGTAGAAGAAGGTGGTCTTGCCTCTGTCGTTGTAGACCAGTATGACCTAGGTGTTGCGACTGGTAAAATGGCAGCTAAAGTTCTTAAAGGTGCCAAACCTGCTGACACTGCAGTAGATATTTTCGATACAGGTAAATCTGTCATTAATACAAAAAATGCCAAAGAACTTGGCATTACTGTACCAGAAGATGTTCTGAAAGAAGCTGGCCAGGTTATCAAATAAAAAGAAAGAAGTCTGTTGCTTGACAGGCTTCTTTTTCTTGATAGTCTCTTCTTGTAAATTCTTTAACTGAGCTTGCGAAATGTTTAGAAATCTGTTAGAATGAAATACAACTGAATAGCAATCTGCAAGACCAGTAACCTAGGGGAAGTTTAACAGGGAGGGGAGCCATCGACTGAAAGCTCTCTAGATGAAAGCTAGGCGAATTCACTTGCTCTAGGATTGATAAGTAAGGTCTGGCTTGCCAGATAAAAAACGGATGGTACCGCGTGTCAACGCTCCGCTTATGGAAATTGGCGCGCTTTTTATTTTGGAGGGAAAATGACGAAAACGATTGAAGAACAACTAAAAAGCCTGCGCGAAGAGACTCTGGCTTCTCTCAAGCAGCTCAAGGCTGAGAATCAAAAGGAACTGCAAGATTTGCGTGTAGCTGTCTTGGGTAAAAAGGGTTCGCTGACTGAAGTCCTGAAAGGGATGAAGGATATTTCAGCTGAAATGCGGCCGATTATCGGGAAGCACGTCAATGAAGCGCGTGATATTCTGACAGCAGCCTTTGAAAAGACTGCTCAAGAGATGGAAGAGCAATTAGTAGCTCTGAAACTGGCTGAGGAATCCTTGGATGTGACTCTACCAGGCCGTCGAATTCCAGTAGGGAACCGTCATATTCTTAGCCAGACTAGTGAGGAAATCGAAGATATTTTCATCGGGATGGGCTATCAGGTCGTAGACGGCTTTGAAGTGGAGAAGGACTATTACAACTTTGAGCGGATGAATCTGCCTAAGGACCACCCTGCACGGGATATGCAGGACACTTTCTACATTACAGAGGAGATCCTGCTCAGAACCCACACCAGTCCGGTGCAGGCGCGAGCTATGGACGCTCATGACTTTTCTAAAGGGCCACTCAAGATGATCTCACCAGGACGTGTCTTCCGTCGGGATACTGATGATGCGACTCACTCCCACCAGTTCCATCAAATTGAAGGCTTGGTGGTTGGAGAAAATATTTCCATGGCAAATTTGCAAGGAACGCTGCAGCTGATTGTCCAGAAGATGTTTGGCGAGGACCGCAGTATCCGACTGCGTCCGTCTTATTTCCCATTTACAGAGCCGTCTGTTGAAGTGGATGTTTCCTGCTTTAAGTGTGGTGGTGCAGGCTGTAATGTCTGCAAGAAGACAGGCTGGATTGAGATTATGGGAGCTGGTATGGTGCATCCGCGCGTGTTGGAAATGAGCGGTATTGATGCAGAGAAATACTCTGGATTTGCCTTTGGTCTTGGTCAAGAGCGGGTAGCTATGCTTCGCTACGGTATCAACGACATTCGTGGCTTCTACCAAGGAGATATTCGTTTTTCTCAGCAGTTTAAGTAGAAACCTGTATTCATAGATGCAGCTTTTCTGAGAAAGGAGTGCAGTATGCTAGTCAGAGTCAAAAAAGAAGAAGCGAGCCTCCTGCGGGAGTTGGAAGTCGCAACCTATCAAGAAACCTTTGGTCCATTTATCAAGGAGGCTGATATGGCTCATTATTTTGACAATGAGCTGTCGCTTGCGACCATCGAAAAGGAACTGGCAGACTCTGAGTCAGAGACTTATTTTGTTGTCAAAGACGGTAAAATTGCTGGTTTTCTCAAGTTTAACTGGGGACATGCTCAAACGGAGCAAGAACTACCACAAGCCTTTGAGGTTCAGCGAATCTATGTCTTGAAAGCCTACCA
>JABZYU010000096.1:0-6916 GCA_015264985.1 Streptococcus sanguinis
ATTTTAGTTCCGACTTATGGTATCATGCTCTACCAAGAGCAGGTTATGCAGGTAGCCCAGCGCTTTGGTGGCTTTAGTCTGGGGAAAGCCGATATTTTACGGCGGGCAATGGGAAAGAAGAGTGCTGCTGAAATGCACCGCATGCAGGAGGACTTTGTCGCAGGTGCTCTCAAACTTGGTCACTCGGAAACCAAAGCCAAGGAAGTCTTTGCTATTATGGAGAAATTTGCTGGCTATGGCTTTAACCGCAGCCACGCCTATGCCTACTCAGCTCTGGCTTTTCAGCTTGCTTACTTCAAGGCTCACTATCCAGATGTTTTCTTTGATGTCATGCTCAATTACTCTAGCAGTGACTATATCACTGATGCCCTGAGTTTTGACTTTGAAACAGCGCCCCTCAGTATCAATAATATTCCCTACCATGATAAGTTTCAGGATAAGAAGATATTTTTAGGCATGAAAAATATCAAAGGCCTGCCTAGGGATTTGGCTTACTGGATTATCGAAGAGCGACAAAATGCTGCCTTTACTGGGGTGGAAGACTTTATTCTGCGCCTGCCTCAGAATTACCATAAGATTCCGCTGCTGACTCCTCTGATTCAGCTGGGGCTCTTTGACAGTTTTGAGAAAAATCGCCAAAAAATTCTAGCCAATCTGCCTAATTTATTTGTATTTGCGGATGAGCTGGGCAGCCTCTTTGCCGATACGACTTATTCTTGGACAGAGGCTCAGGATTTCAGCGATGCTGAAAAGTTTGAGCTGGAACAGAGCATTATCGGTGTGGGGCTTAGCGATCACCCCTTGGTTAAACTGGCCAAAGAAGCGGACCAGCCCTTTAGCTGGATTAGTGATTTGACGGAAAATAGCAGAGCTAGGATTCTGGCTGAAGTCCAGTCTATTAAGACTATCCGGACCAAAAAGGGCGAGAATATGGCTTTCTTGCAGGTTTCAGATACGAAGAAAAAACTGGATGTTACCCTTTTTCCTGATACCTATCGTCAGTTGGCCGAACGTATTAAGGAGAAGGGGATTTACTACTTGACCGGCAAGGTGCAGGAACGGGATGGACGCTTACAGTTGGTCTTGTCAGATATCGAAGAAACCACTACAGAACGCTTCTGGATAAAGCTTGCGGGCCATGAACATGATCGGGAAATATCTCAGATTTTGCAGAAATACCCCGGTAATATTCCGGTTGTCCTGCGTTATGAAGATGAGAAGCGAACCATGTATGCACCGCATTTTCGAGTGGAGAAATCGGAGCAGCTGCAAGAGGAATTAAAGAATTATACTATGAAAACGATTTTTCGTTAAAAAATATGGAAAATAAGAGAATTTTCATGATGATTGTGGTATAATCTATAAGAATGTTAAAAAGAAAAAGGAGCAAAAAGCGAAATGAAACGTATTGCTGTTTTGACTAGTGGTGGTGATGCCCCTGGTATGAATGCTGCCATCCGTGCGGTTGTTCGTAAAGCAATTTCCGAAGGAATGGAAGTTTACGGTATTTATGATGGTTACGCTGGAATGGTAGCTGGCGAGATTTACCCACTTGATGCAACATCAGTTGGTGACATTATTTCTCGCGGTGGAACTTTCCTTCACTCTGCTCGTTACCCTGAGTTTGCCCAAGTTGAAGGGCAGCTGAAAGGGATTGAGCAGCTTAAAAAACATGGAATCGAAGGTGTCGTTGTTATCGGTGGTGATGGATCTTACCACGGTGCGATGCGCTTGACAGAGCATGGCTTCCCAGCTGTTGGTGTTCCGGGAACTATTGATAATGATATCGTCGGAACAGACTTCACTATCGGTTTTGATACTGCTGTTACTACAGCTATGGATGCGATTGACAAGATTCGGGATACCTCATCCAGTCACCGCCGTACTTTCGTTATCGAAGTAATGGGTCGTAATGCTGGTGATATTGCTCTTTGGGCAGGTATTGCATCTGGTGCGGACGAAATCATCGTTCCTGAAGAAGGTTTCAAGATCGAAGAAGTTGTTGAAAGCATTAAGAATGGCTATGCCAAGGGTAAGAAGCACAACATCATCGTCTTGGCTGAGGGTGTCATGTCAGCGGATGAATTCGCTGAGAAGCTAAAAGAAGCTGGTGATATGAGCGATTTGCGTGTCACAGAGCTCGGACATATCCAGCGTGGAGGCTCACCGACTGCGCGTGACCGTGTTCTTGCATCTCGTATGGGAGCACATGCTGTTAAACTGCTTAAAGAAGGTATCGGCGGAGTTGCTGTTGGAATCCGCAATGAGCAGATGGTTGAAAGCCCAATTCTGGGAACTGCTGAAGAAGGAGCACTCTTTAGCTTGACTGCTGAAGGCAAGATTGTTGTCAATAATCCGCACAAGGCTGATCTGGACTTGGCTGATTTGAACCGCAGCATCAATATTTAATTATTATTTGTTATTCAGGCCAAGAGGCCAAATAGAAGAAGGAGTTTCATACAATCATGAATAAACGTGTAAAAATCGTTGCAACATTAGGTCCTGCGGTAGAAATCCGCGGTGGAAAAAAATTCGGTGATGACGGATATTGGGGAGAAAAGCTGGATGTTGAAGCATCAGCTCAAAACATTGCTAAGCTGATTGAAGCTGGCGCAAACACATTCCGTTTCAACTTCTCACACGGTGACCATGCTGAGCAAGGAGAGCGCATGGCAACTGTTAAGCGTGCAGAAGAAATTGCTGGTCAAAAAGTTGGTTTCCTTCTTGATACAAAAGGACCAGAAATTCGTACAGAATTGTTCGAAGGCGATGCAAAAGAGTATTCATACAAAACTGGTGAAAAAATCCGTGTTGCTACTAAGCAAGGTATCAAATCTACTCGTGAAGTAATTGCTTTGAACGTTGCTGGTGGATTGGACATCTATGATGATGTTGAAGTTGGCCGTCAAGTATTGGTTGACGATGGTAAACTTGGTCTTCGTGTTGTCGCAAAAGACGATGCTACTCGTGAATTTGAAGTAGAAGTTGAAAATGACGGTATCATTGCTAAGCAAAAAGGTGTGAACATCCCTAACACGAAGATTCCTTTCCCAGCACTTGCTGAGCGTGACAATGACGATATCCGCTTTGGTCTTGAGCAAGGAATCAACTTCATCGCGATTTCATTTGTACGTACTGCAAAAGACGTCAACGAAGTTCGTGCAATCTGTGAAGAAACTGGTAATGGACACGTTCAACTGTTCGCGAAAATCGAAAACCAACAAGGTATCGATAACTTGGACGAAATCATTGAGGCTGCTGACGGTATCATGATTGCCCGTGGTGACATGGGTATCGAAGTACCATTTGAAATGGTTCCAGTTTACCAAAAAATGATCATCACTAAGGTTAATGCAGCTGGTAAAGTGGTTATCACAGCAACTAACATGCTTGAAACCATGACAGAAAAACCACGTGCAACTCGTTCAGAAGTATCAGACGTATTTAACGCTGTTATCGACGGAACTGACGCAACTATGCTTTCAGGTGAGTCTGCAAATGGTAAATACCCTCTTGAGTCAGTAACGACAATGGCTACTATCGATAAGAACGCTCAAACCCTTCTTAACGAATATGGTCGTTTGACAACTGACAACTTTGAGCGCAACTCTAAGACTGAAGTTATGGCTTCAGCAGTTAAAGATGCTACAAACTCAATGGATATCAAGTTGGTAGTTACTCTTACTAAGACAGGTCACACAGCTCGCTTGATTTCTAAGTACCGTCCAAACGCTGATATCTTAGCTATCACTTTTGATGAATTGACTCAACGTGGTCTTATGCTGAACTGGGGTGTTATTCCAGTGACTACTGAAACTCCATCTAACACAGATGATATGTTTGAAATCGCTGAAAAGATTGCAGTTGAGCAAGGCTTGGTTGAATCTGGCGATGATATCGTTATTGTTGCTGGTGTGCCGCTTGGTGAAGCAGTTCGTACCAACACAATGCGCATTCGTACAGTACGTTAATCTAAGACAACAAAAAAGAACCGTTGATTGAAAAATCATCGGTTTTTTCTTGTCTATGTGATGACCGTTATCTTGCTTGAGAAGAAGGACATGTCAGCGTTTTGATTTTTGAAATAAAATTGTACCTTTGTCTATTTTGTCTAAAAATGATATAATGGTATAAAAGAGATGGGGGAGACGAATGTTAAAGAGAGATTTATTAAGAAATATTATTATTTTTTCAGTACTGGCAGCTATCATTATAGGGCTGAGAGTTTTTATTTATACGCCTTATCGGGTGACTGAGCAAGACAGCAATGCTTACTTGGCAAAGAATGACTTGGTCTTGGCGACGAGAAAGCAAGACATCAAGCGTGGGGATTTTGTCCTCTATGAAGTGGACGGCAAAGACTATGTCGGCCGGGTCATTGCCCAGGAAAAGGATCAGGTAACCTATATGGATGATCTTCTTTACCTGAACGGTCAGGTCATGTCGGAAGAATATATTGAGAAAATGCGCGAGAAATATCTAGCTTCAGCAGGAAGTTCGGGTTACTATACTCATGATTTCTCTGTTATGGATTTAAAAGACTCAAAGTCTGATAAAATTACTAAAGATTCTTATTTGATTCTTAATGATCAACGGGAAAATACGAAGGACAGCCGAGAATTTGGGCTCATCAAAGCCAGTCAAATCAAGGGAGTGGTGGAATTCCGACTCTCACCGCTTAATGAATTTGGTTTTATTAAGAATAAGTAAATTAAAGTCTATTTTGAACCAAGGCAGGGCAAACCTTGGTTTTTTTCTTTGAAAATCAACTTTAAAGTTACAAGTAAACATAAAGATACTTGTTCTGATGTGGTATACTAATATCAAAAGACTATTAAAGGAGACTGCTCTTGAAGTCAGGAAAGAAAAAATTACTATTTTGGGCTATACTTGCACTGATTTTTCTGACTGCATGTAGCAGCATAGTAAATAGAGATGGTGAAAAAATATGGATGTCAGAAACTGAAATGTCGGAGCTTCATAAGAAAGAGGAAAAGATCGCACTTTATATCATTAATCATTATGAAGATGTTCAAAAAATTGAATTTGATGAATTTTCCAAGGGAAAGTTCTGGGAAGCAGGTTCTGTTAGTGTGATTGTAAATGACACCAGCTATATACCACACATTTCTTTGGACTCAAAGGATAAAAACTATAATATAAATGATAGTTCTCGCACTGATTCGACAGAATTGACTTTTCGTCTGAAAAAGAAAGAGAAGGTCACAAATTTTAAAGATACGGGTGAGACGGATGTTATTTACTCTGGAGAAAATGCTTGGCTGACGACTGAGGAAAAAGTAAAGGTGCGCAACCAGGAAGAGGGACTGGCTTTATTTTTACTGAATCACTATGAAAATGTTGAAAAAATTGAATTTACAAAGATTTCAAGAAAGCCTTTTGGACAGGCAAGATATGCTGCTTTACTTGTTAATGATAAGATAAAGATTTATACCGACCTAGATGATAGCTATGACAACTATTATTTGTCTGACAATCCTGAAAAAGACGGCCTGAAAGCTAAAGAGAAACCAACAAATTTGCAAAGTCTAGATAGTATTACTGTTATTTATTATACAGGGAAATGAAGGATGTGTTGAAATGAAAAAGCCAGACTGACTTAATCATCAGACTGGTTTTTTCGTGTCTCTTGGTGAAAGATATTTTGCCATACTTCGTGGCGGCGCCAGAGGCTGGTATGGATAACACCGTCCATTTCATAGCGGATGAGCTTGGTTTTCTGGCTGACAGAGAGCAGTTCAAAGTTTTTGATAGGTGTTTTTGAGGCTCTTTCTGCCTGAAACTCAGCCTTGTTCAGCTGTCGGCCATCTTGGGAAATATAGAGAAATTCGGCGGACAGAAGCGTATCCAGTTGGCTGCCTTGCTCCACGAGCTGCTCACGCATGAGTAGATTTGGGTAAAGAGTGTCCAGCGTCTCATCTTCGGGAATAGGAGCAGGCTCAATATGAATGTCAATGTCAAAGACTCCGAAGCGCTCCATAAGCATATCCTCAACTTGGTCCGCAATCTCATGGCTTTCAAAAACAGATAAATCTGGATTCATTTCCAAGATAATATCCAGATAGATATTACTGCCATAGGTCCGGCCTCGCTGTGACTTGACCTGAGTGATTTTAGGAATTTCCAGGATAGCTTGCTTATAGTCTTGGAGCAGGCTTTCATCAAATCCGTCGGACAGGCTGAAGGAAGATTCCATAAAGATATCATAGGCCGTCTTGAGAATGAAGAAGGTAATGACAATTGCTGCCAGCTTATCGACGATTGGGAAGTTAAAGGCGCTGGCAATGATAGCGACTGAAGTGCCGATAGAAGTGACAGCGTCTGACAAGTTGTCCTTGGCTGCGGCATCCAGAGCCTTGGAGTGAGCTTTTTTAGCCAGTGTTTTATTGTAAAAATAAACACCCAACATAATGATTGCCGAGATGATTCCGACCACGGCACCAACAGGGTCAATCTTAGTCTCTTGGTTGGAGATGATTTTCTGAATGGTCTCAATCAGGACATCAAATCCAACGAAAAACATGATAAAAGATGTGATGAGACTGGCCAAATCTTCTATCTTCCAATGGCCGAAGCGATGGTCACGGTCAGCTGGTTTTCTAGCCATACGCAGGCCAATTAAAACGGCGATATTAGCCACGATATCAGAAACATTGTTGAAGCCATCGGCCGTCAGACTGGAGGACTGGAGAGTTGAGCCAGCGATAATCTTGACCGCGGAGAGAATCAGATAGGTAGCGATGGACAGGATGGCTCCTCTCTCCGCTAGCTTCAGATTGTTACTAGGATTTTTCATGACAGCCTTTCTTTCTAAGTGGGGCAGCAGAATGGAAAAGAGACTTGCGAAAAAATGTCATCTATGGTCAGATGCTCTAAGTCTCATATGGGCATATTA
>JABZYU010000097.1:0-6821 GCA_015264985.1 Streptococcus sanguinis
TTCCAAGACGGTAGCAAAAACGATACTAAAAAGAAAAAAGCCAATTCCAATTTCTTGGAAAAGGCTTTATTTTCACCGTTTTTAAATTGGTTATGCAGTTTCTTATTTGAGACCGTATTTTTTGTTGAAACGATCCACACGTCCATCTGCTTGAGTGAACTTTTGACGTCCAGTGTAGAATGGGTGTGAGTCTGATGAAATTTCTACACGGATCAATGGGTAAGTTTCCCCTTCGAATTCAACCGTTTCGTTTGAACTCTTAGTTGAACCACTAAGGAACTGGTAGCCGGTAGAAGTGTCCATGAAGACAACTGGGCGGTATTCTGGATGAATATCTTTTCTCATTTTACAAAAATTTCCTTTCTGCCATGGTCTCTTTGCGAGCCATAGATTAGTTACTTTGATAGTTTATCAAATTCTGATTGATTTGACAAGACTTTTAGACTAATTTCTTACTTTTTTGCCAATTCTTTCATCTCGGTGTAGATTTGCTCAATTTCTTCTTTAGAAAATGCATTGGCTCCGCTAGCTAGGGGGTGCCCTCCGCCGTGATGTTTTTTCGCAATACCGTTGATAGGAATAACCTTGCTGCGCATGCGGACACGGTAGTGACCTTCAGGCTGCTCAACAAAGATAGCCCACAGACCGACTCCTTCGATACGGCCAGGTGCCCCGACGATGGCTGCTGTGTCAGCATCGGTCAATTGATAGGCTTGTAAAACTTCCTGAGGCAGAATGACCCGCGCAGTACCATTTTCATCTATTTCCAATTGCTCATATACATAGCCCTGCAGTTTAGCTACTTGGCGGCTGATAGAGTCCATTTTGCGAGACAAGGCTGATAAGTCGAAATCGTATTGGCGTAGCTTGGCAGCTACTTCGAATGTGCGGGCGCTAGTAGAAGGATAAAGGAAGCGGCCGGTGTCACCAATGATACCAGCATAGAGGAGTTCTGCAGCTTCCTTGCTCAAGTCTAAGTCATTTTCAAAGGCAAAGAGAGCAATCATCTCACTAGCACTGCTAGAGCTTGTATCTACCAGAGAAATATCTCCATAAACCTCATCATCAGGATGATGATCGATTTTGATAAGGAAGTCGCCTGTCGTATAGCGTTGGTCATCAATGCGAGCTGTATTAGCAGTGTCACAGACGATAACTAAGGCCTCTTGGTAATCTTCGTTTGCGACTTGGTCCATTTGTGCCAGCCACATGAGATTTGGCTCATCGTAGCCTGTCGCTTTGATTGTCTTTTCTGGGAAGTGGTACTGAAGCAGCTTTTGCAGTCCGACCTGACTGCCAAGAGCATCAGGAT
Organism: Streptococcus sanguinis; assembly: GCA_015264985.1. GTDB lineage: Bacteria > Bacillota > Bacilli > Lactobacillales > Streptococcaceae > Streptococcus > Streptococcus sanguinis_S. The sequence continues at coordinate 1,313 of JABZYU010000097.1, forward strand.
CTGGCCGCATATGGCGATGGATAATAATAGTATCGTATTCTTTGATCTTACTTAAAATATCATGATAAAGAGTCATAAATAACCTCGTCAACTTTCTTTACCCATTGTAGCATAAGAGTTTTTATTTTTAAAATAAAAAAGATATGATATAATGAGAGCAGATTAGAATTTGGAGGAAACTATGACCTTAGCGAAAATTGTATTTGCCAGCATGACTGGAAACACCGAGGAAATTGCTGATATTGTGGCGGATAAGCTAAGAGATTTGGATGTAGAAGTTGAAGTGGACGAGTGCACCACTGTCGATGCAGAAGATTTCTTGGAAGCAGATATTGCGATTGTAGCGACCTATACTTATGGTGATGGTGAGCTGCCGGATGAAATGATGGACTTCTACGAAGACTTGTCTGGTTTGAATTTGTCTGGCAAGGTCTACGGAGTGGTCGGTTCGGGCGATACTTTCTATGATGAATTCTGCAAGGCTGTTGATGACTTCGATGCTGCCTTTGCTGCTACAGGAGCGGTTAAGGGTGCAGAAAGTGTTAAAGTAGACCTATCTGCGGAAGATGATGATATTGCACGTTTGGAAGCTTTTGCAGAAGGCTTGGTTAATAAAGTTTAAAGTGATAAATTGAGGAAACGGCTGCAGCCGTTTTTTTGTGCGAAAGTGTTATTTTCTGACAATTCTCATGATTAGGAGTATAATGTAAGTAAGCGCTATCCATCAGATAAAGGAGGAGTCCCTATGAAAGAACGCGACTATGCCTTTGGCTTTCATGATGACGTCAAGCCGCTCTTTTCGACTGGTAAAGGTTTGACCGAAGAAGTAGTTCGAGAAATCTCAGAAATCAAGAATGAGCCCCAGTGGATGTTGGACTATCGTCTGCGCTCCTTGGAACTCTTTCATAAGCTGCCTATGCCCGACTTTGGCCCTGATTTGTCAGGGATTCGCTTTGATGATGTTATCTATTATCAGAAGTTAAGCGGAGATCGGGCTCGCAGTTGGGATGAAGTTCCAGAAGAGATTAAGAAAACCTTTGACCGCTTGGGAATTCCAGAAGCTGAGAAGCAGTTCCTATCTGGAGCTGTGGCTCAGTATGAATCTGAAGTGGTTTACCACAATATGAAGGAAGAGTTTGCCAAGCTGGGGATTATCTTTACTGATACGGATACGGCTGTTCAGGAATATCCGGACTTGGTCAAGCAGTATTTTGGTACTGTGATTTCAAACGCTGAGCATAAATTTTCTGCGCTTAATAGCGCAGTTTGGTCTGGCGGAACCTTTATCTATGTGCCCAAGAACGTCCAGTGCCAAGTTCCTGTTCAAACCTATTTTCGAATCAATGGCGAAAATGCCGGCCAGTTTGAGCGCTCCTTGATGATTATCGAGGAGGGCGGTTCTATCCAGTACATCGAGGGCTGTACAGCACCGACTTACACAAGCAATAGTCTTCATGCGGCAAATGTCGAAATCATTGTCAAAAAGGATGCCTTTTTCCGATATACGACCATTCAAAATTGGTCGGACAATGTCTATAACCTCGTAACGGAGCGGGGGATTGTTGATGAAGGCGGCACCTTAGAGTGGATTGATGGGAACTTAGGCAGCAAGGTCAATATGAAATATCCCTGTAGCATTCTTAATGGCCGCAATGCAAGAACTTCTGTCCTCTCTATGTCTTTTGCCAACTATGGTCAGCACTTGGATGCTGGCTGCAAGGTCTTTCATAATGCGCCCAAGACTTCCAGTACCTTGATTTCTAAATCAGTTGCCAAGGATGGCGGAAAGACAGACTATCGTGGTCAGGTTCGCTTTGGTAAGAATAGTGCTGGTTCCAAATCTCATATCGAGTGCGATACCATTCTGATGGATGGTGAGTCTAGTTCTGATACCATTCCTTTTAATGAAATCCATAATTCAAATGTCGCGCTAGAGCATGAAGCCAAGGTTTCCAAAGTATCTGAGGACCAGCTCTACTACCTAATGAGCCGAGGAATAAGCGAAGAAGAAGCCACAGCTATGATTATCAACGGATTTATGGAACCCATTACCAAAGAACTTCCAATGGAATACGCTGTCGAACTCAACCAACTCATCAACATGAGTATGGAAGGCTCAGTTGGTTAAAAAGGTTCGGGGAACCTTTTTAATCTGTAGATAGGGATTCGCCTTTGCGAGTTCCCCTTAATCTAAGGTCCTTGAGACCTTTTTATTTAGAATTGAACTAGAAAATTTTACTATTTTTTGTTATGATAGATAGAATACAAGGAGGAAGTAGATGACGTTAGAAGAAATCAGACAGGAAATTGATCAAGTTGATGATGCAATCGTTGCCCTATTGGAGCAACGCATGAATCTGGTTGGCCAAGTCGTGGCTTTAAAAAAATTAACAGGCACAGCAGTCTTGGATAGCAAGAGAGAAGATGTGATTTTTGCCAGAGTTGCGGATAAGGTTGAAAATAAGAACTACAAGGAAACTGTTGTTGCGACCTTTTCTGACATTTTAAAACGTTCGCGTGAATTTCAGAATAAAAATATCTCATGAAAGAAGTACAGAACTCGATAGCTGTGGCTTTATCTGCGATGGCAGGCGGTTGGCTACGTTACCAAGTAGCGCTCTTATCAGTTTTTGCTGATTCATTTCCGCTGGCTACCTTACTGGTCAATTATTTGGGAACTTTTTTGCTAGTCTATATTATCAAGGGCTATCTTAGCAGTAAAGTTAAGTCCCAGCGTCTGCTTTTAGCGCTTTCGACTGGTTTTTGCGGAGGTTTGACGACTTTTTCTGGTCTTCTGCTAGACAGTATCAAACTAGCAGATTCAGGGCGCTATATGGAGCTTCTTATCTATCTAGTCTTAAGTGTAGGTGGTGGACTTGCAATCGCCCTATGGGCTGGAAAGAAGGTGAAGTCATGATGTGGGCGATGTTAATCTGCTGCGGCGCTGGTGCTCTCGTTCGTTATGTTTTCTCCAAGGTAAATAGTAGATACTCTCTGCCGATTGGGACTTTGTTGGCAAACATTCTAGGTGCTTTTCTAATTGGTTATTTTTATAATCATATAGAAGACAAGCAGCTTTATGTGATTTTAGCAACAGGCCTCTGTGGTGGACTGACGACCTTTTCCACCTTAAATGCTGAGCTGGCAGATCTCTTTTCGGAGCGAAAGAAATTTCTTCTCTATTTGGCTTTGACTTATATCCTCGGATTTTTAGCGATTCTTTTGGGAATTTTCATTTAAACATCTTTACATTTTTAGAAATTTTGATATAATATAGTTTGTGCCTAATGGAAGCACAAAAAACGGCTAATCCGCTGCGGTCTTGAACCTTAAGATTAGTAAGATAGGAGTAGAAAAAATGAATCCATTAATCCAAAGCTTGACTGAAGGTCAACTTCGTACTGACATCCCTGCATTCCGTCCTGGTGACACTGTCCGCGTTCACGCGAAAGTTGTCGAAGGAACTCGCGAACGTATCCAGATCTTTGAAGGTGTGGTTATCGCTCGTAAAGGTGCTGGTATCTCAGAAACTTACACCGTTCGTAAAATCTCTAACGGTATCGGTGTTGAACGTACTTTCCCAATCCACACTCCACGTGTTGACAAGATTGAAGTCGTTCGTTACGGTAAAGTCCGTCGTGCTAAATTGTACTACCTTCGTGCATTGCAAGGTAAGGCAGCGCGTATCAAAGAAATTCGCCGTTAATCTTAGAAAGACTCTGTCGTTGGGCAGAGTTTTTCTCTAAGTCCCCTTAGTTCAATGGATATAACAACTCCCTCCTAAGGAGTAGTTGCTGGTTCGATTCCGGCAGGGGACATAGATGTAGAAAAACTACGTTGTCTAACGTAGTTTTTTTGATATGACTTTAAACAAAAGTGTTATAAGTTTAATTTTTTAGGTGAAACGCGAGTAAGATAATTTGGTGTAGTAAATAAAAAAGCACCGAATCGGTGCCCACTTTTTCAAGTTGTATACGGACAAAGCCTTATTTTAACTTGCTGTGTTGTTTCGAATAGTTCCAACGAATAAATTATATAATATTTCTCTTTAAATGTAAAGGGTTTTGTGTTAAAATATTAATATAAAAAAACAATTTTATAAAAGGAGAGTGTTATGGATAAATCTTATTCAATTGGACTTGATATAGGTACTAACAGCGTTGGATGGGCAGTCATTACAGATGATTATAAGGTTCCGTCTAAAAAAATGAAAGTTCTAGGAAATACAGACAGACATTTTATCAAGAAAAATCTAATTGGAACTCTATTATTTGATGAGGGGACTACCGCTGAGGATAGACGTCTAAAACGAACAGCGCGCCGTCGCTATACCCGTTGAAAAAATCGTCTTCGCTATCTTCAAGAAATCTTTTCTGAGGAAATAAGCAAGTTGGATAGTAGTTTCTTTCATCGATTAGATGACTCTTTTTTAGTTCCTGAGGATAAGAGAGGAAGTAAATACCCTATTTTTGCTACCTTGGCAGAAGAAAAAGAATATCATAAGAATTTCCCAACTATCTATCATTTAAGAAAGCAACTAGCAGAGTCAAATGAAAAAGCAGATTTGCGTTTGATCTATCTGGCATTAGCTCATATGATTAAATACCGCGGACATTTTTTATATGAAGAATATTTCGATATTAAAAACAATGATATTCAAAAAATTTTTAATGAATTTATAAGCATTTACGACAACACCTTTGAAGGAAGTTCGCTTAGTGGACAAAACGCACAAGTAGAAGCAATTTTTACTGATAAAATTAGTAAATCTGCAAAGAGAGAACGCGTTCTAAAACTCTTTTCTGATGAAAAATCCACTGGTCTCTTTTCAGAATTTCTCAAGTTAATTGTAGGAAATCAGGCTGATTTTAAAAAACATTTTGACTTAGAAGAAAAAGCTCCACTACAATTCTCTAAAGATACCTATGATGAGGATTTGGAAAACTTGCTCGGACAAATTGGGGATGGTTTTGCAGACCTTTTCCTAGTTGCTAAAAAACTCTATGACGCCGTTCTTCTATCAGGAATCTTAACTGTTACAGATCCTTCAACCAAGGCTCCACTATCAGCATCTATGATTGAGCGCTATGAAAACCACCAAGAAGACTTAGCAGCTTTAAAACAATTCATCAAAAATAATCTTTCAGAAAAATATGCTGAAGTTTTTTCTGATCAATCTAAAGATGGATATGCTGGGTTTATCGATGGCAAGACCACTCAAGAAGCATTTTACAAATATATCAAAAATCTTCTCTCTAAATTAGAAGGAGCAGATTATTTCCTTGATAAAATTGAACGCGAAGATTTTTTGAGAAAACAACGCACCTTTGATAATGGTTCTATTCCTCACCAAATTCATCTTCAAGAGATGAATGCCATTCTCCGTCGTCAAGGAGAACATTATCCATTTCTGAAGGAAAACAGAGAAAAGATTGAGAAAATCTTGACCTTCCGTATTCCTTACTACGTTGGCCCGTTGGCTCGCGACAATCGTGATTTTGCTTGGTTA
>JABZYU010000098.1:0-6773 GCA_015264985.1 Streptococcus sanguinis
ACATACAATTGCAAGGGACTGTTTCGACAGCCTCTGCTTTCTTTTCTTCCAGGACCTGCTGCAGCTGATTAAGATCTGCAAGCGTAAAGTCACTCTCCTGAATCAAGTTTTCAAGCACCTGGACAATCCTTTTGGAGCAAACCTTGTCTTTCACATCCTCAACGACCAAGTCTAAACTCTGGTCCTGCGTCAACAAAGCCGAGTAAACAAAGGCTTTGCCTGATTTTTCTCTAGTCAAACATCCTTTCTCCACCAAGCGGGTCAAGAGAGTCTTGACCGTCGACTTCGACCAGTCAAAGCGCTCGGACAAGACGGCGATCAAATCCGTGCTGGTCTGCTTGCCTTCCATCCAGATAATCTTCATGATGCGCCATTCCGCATTGGAAATTTGCATGAGCTCTCCTTTCTAAATCTACATTTGTAAATCTTATAATCCTATTTTACCTCTAAGATTTACATTTGTCAACCAAAAGTTTTAAAAAAAATCTTCCTTTGAAGATTTGTCTGGTTGGGCTTTTTTCGCTCCCTATTTTTATCTCTATAACGTCTCCTGCAAAGCCTTGGACAGGGCTGCATAGCCAGCAATGGTCAGATGGAGGCCGTCAGTTGTGTAGTCCGGGCGTAGCTGGCCTTCCTCGTCCAGAAAAGCATCGTAGAGATCGATAAACTGGACATTCATATAGGCGCTGGCCAGCTGGCGATAGGCCTGATTAAGAGCCTGAATTTTTTCATTGCTGCGGACATAGACCGTGCTCTTGTAAGCTGGAGCTTCATTGACCGGCAGGACCGACAGCAACTGGATCTGAGCCAGCGGATAGTCACGGGAAATCTCCTGAATAGCAGCTTCTAAATTGGCCAGCGTTTCTGTCTGAGGCGTCTCCTTGCCAATGTCATTGGTACCTATCAGGATAAAGACCTTATCCAGAGCCTGCCCAAAGAGATGGGCATCCAGGTTTTCCAAAAGCAAATCAGTCTTATAGCCCCGAATACCGCGGTTGACCATTCTTTTATCTGTCTGCAGGAGCTCACAGAGAGGGTAGTATTCCACGATGGAGTCTCCGATAAAGATGATGTCTGGCTCCTTGACGGAGACTTGATTGAGTTCTCTGTAGTTTTGCTGCATTTTTGCCTGCTCCTTGAGAAGCCATTCTTCTAGTAATTGTACTGCCATTATCCTTTTCCCTCTTCTAAGTATTGCTCAATCACCTGTAGAACCCCAGCTTCTGTGTTGGCCGGCGCTAGGTAATCTGCCACCCCTTTGACCCGCTCATCGCCATTTTCCATGGCGTAAGAAATACCTGCTAATTCAAGCATTTCCATATCGTTTTCACTATCGCCAAAAGCCATGATTTCCGAGCTTTGAATCTGCCACTTAGCCATCAGCTGCTGCAAGCCCCAGGCCTTATGCATCCCATCTTGGAGGATGTCAATCGCTCCATAACCACTGGCAACAGCGCTCAATCGGCCTGCAAAATGCTGATTAATCAGACGAGCATGCTCTGCTGCTGCAGCCTCTTCTACCATCATACTCATTTTCAAGACCTTGTCAAAAGGATAATCCTGAAGACTAGGAACAAAATTCATACGCTTATAGAAAAGCTGGGCCATTTCCTTAGTCATAACCTTTTCAATCAAGGGAAACTCTGTCCCCTCCTGGACAAATCCGCCTCTTTCGGAGGTCACAACCAGCTGAAGCTCCCTTTCACGCCCAGCAAAGTAAGCCAGCGCATCCCTAATCAATCCAGGTTCCCAGAAGCTACTCATGCTTAGCTGGTTCTTTTCAAAAATCCGGGCTCCGTTGGCGACTACCAAGGTCATTCGTTCTACCAAATCTCCCAATAGCAGACGCATTCGTAGAATTTCATTACCAGTAGCCACCACAAAGCGAATGTCTCTCTTCTCCAGCTCCTCTAAAATAGTAGCCAGACGCGGCAAATCCAGCTGGCCCTGTCCGTCTAGCAAGGTTCCATCCATGTCTGTCGCTATCATCTTTACAGTCATCTTTTTATCCATTCCTATCTTTGTCATCCAATTTGGACTGTCCCTTTCCCAGCAAGCTCCAGTTGCCGCTGGCTTCGTAGGCGGTGATTATCTCCCTGGCTGTATCCGTGATCTCTTCTGGATAGTTCAGGCTCTCTAGTGTATTAACCGCATTCTTGGTCAAAGCGCTGCCTTGCTTAATCTTATAGTCAAAGACAATCTCTCCTGCTATATATTGACTGTCAAAGTGATATTGAGCATTGAGCTGACCAGAGGCTTCTACCAACTCCACATCATGGCTCGAAATCATGTAAAGACAGGGCTTCTGGGCTAGCCAATCAATGATTGCTACTCCTGCACCAATCCGCTCAACAGTATTGGTTCCCTTAAAAAGCTCATCGATGAAAAAGTAGTGCAAGCCCTCTTCTTCCAAGGAATCTATCATGCGCTCAATAGCCCTGCTCTCGGCGATAAAGTAACTATCCCCAGAGCCGATGTCGTCGGTCACATCCATTGAACTCAAAACATGACCATGCTGCAAGGTCAAGCTCTCGGCGCAAGCAAAGCCTAACCCCTGAGCCAAGATAGCATTGATAGCTGCTACTCTCAGGTAAGTCGATTTTCCAGAAGCATTATCGCCACTAATCATCATATTCTTAGAAAAGTCCAAATCATTGCTGACAGGTCGCTCTAAGAGTGGGTGATAGAGGCCCTTGCCTTTCATCCCAGCTGAGCTTGTAAAGCTAGGTTTAGCATAAATTGGCAGGCTTTCCTTGTAGTTAAGTACAGCAATCGCTGCCTCTAAGCGACCTAGAATCTCCAGCACTTGCCTAGCCTGTTGATTGGCCTTTACCAGGCGATTGGAGATATAGGCCTGAGCTAACTGAGGTATGAGCAAGACGGAGTTGATATAGAGATAGAAAATCTCCAGCTCAGAGGCACCCGACTGCGGCCGAAAGACTTCTCCAAAAAGCCGTGTTCGGCTAAAAGAAGCCACCGCTTCTTTCAGAGCAGCTTGCTGGGGCAAGGGCAGGCGGGCAATCTTTTCACCAATATAGAAGATCCGTACCAGATAGCCCATGCTGTCCAACTTCATCTCGAGAGACCAGCGCGTGGCCATGGAGTAAACGATATTAAAGGCCATGCTGATGATGGGAACTATATATCCCAGACTAGGATTGACAAAATAGAGTAAAGGGGAAAGTAGCGGAATTGCAGCCAAAAGCAGGTAAAAACTTCCCCTGTGATTAGCCTGAGCTGGTTTATAGATTAGTTTCTTGGCTTGATTGTGGTTTTTCTTGCCAATCTCAGAAAAAAGCAACTGCAGCTGAATGCGCACCTCTGGATGTTGGGCTAAATATGCCTGCAAATCATCAAATTCCTGATCTGCCTCGAAATGCAACAGGCGGAGTTTGCTGTAAAGGTACTCTGAACCTAGACTGGATTGGGATGCTGTATCAATATCCTGAAAAACATCAAAAAAGTCCAAATCTCCCCAAGTCTGGTCGTCCACCAGACTATCATAGGTTCCAGCTTCTTCGTCTAACAAAAAGGACTCATATAGACTGGACTCACTGTCTGGCCGGCAATCCACCCACTCACGACTTCCCCAAGCAGCAGCTAAACGCTTCTTAAAGCGAATCTTTCTCCGAATAGCGAAGACTATGACAAGCACTAGCACCGCCAAAAAGCCCAGTAATACCACGATAAATTGCGACATAAATGCCCTCACCCTTTCCAGAAGACCTCTAACTTTTAGACATATTATACTACTTAAAAAAGTAAAAAGAAAGGCGAGAAGAGGCGAATAAGACAGTCGATTTTACGAAGGACACTTTTCAATCTTCCAGTTTTATATTATAATCATAGCTATATTCCTGTCGTAAAATTGGAGGTCCTCATGAGCAAAAAAGAAGTCGCATTCCCACGCTACCAGCAGATTGCCGTCGCCATTGCCGAGCGAATTGTTGATGGCAAATATCCCATCGGCAGCAAAATCTATGCCCGCTCTACCCTAGCTAGTAACTTCAATGTCTCCCCTGAGACAGCCCGCAAGGCTATCAATGTGCTGGTAGATCTGGAAATCATGGAAGTCCGTCATGGCAGTGGAGCCTTCATCTCCTCCAAGGAAAAAGCTCAGCAGTTTCTCGAGACCTATAAAGATGTCAACTCTCTGCAGGACCTCAAAAGCAAGCTCCACCAGAGCATCCAACGCCAAGAGGAAGAATTTGCCAACTTTTCCCAGCTGCTTAACCAGCTTCTCAGCCGAACTAAAGATGTCCAGCAGCGCTTCCCATTCAATCCCTACGAGCTCCAACTCTCAACAGACGCCATCAACCTAGGAAAATCTATCAATGAGCTCAATATTTGGCACTCGACTGGCGCTACCATTGTCGCAGTCCAGCAGGGAGACCAACTCCTAGTCTCGCCTGGTCCTTATACCAAGCTGGAAGCCGGCAATACCATCTACTTTGTTGGCAACGAATTATCAGTCGGTTTGATGCATAATTTATTTTTTAATGAAATTGAAACAAACAAGTGAAACAGCGCTTGTTTTTTCTTTGTCAAAAAACAGAATACGCAAGCAAGTACGCTATTTGACAAGCTTTTTACGACTTTCAAAAATATTTCAAAAAATCACTCCCCTTTTTTATAATAGCCGAAAAATGCCGGTCTGACGGTCTTTTGGGTTTGACAAAGTGACCACACGATGTTATACTGTGATGGTCTTTTAAGTGACAACTTATCAAAATAAACATGTAGTCACTTGTGCAAAAGGAGAAATACGTTGAATAAACTAGAAGTAAAACATTTGACTAAAATTTTCGGTAAAAGGCAAAAGCAGGCACTGGAAATGGTGCAGCAAGCCAAAAGCAAAACTGAAATTTTAGAAAAAACCGGTGCTACTGTCGGAGTTTACGATGTAAACTTTGAAGTTCAGACCGGAGAAATTTTTGTCATCATGGGACTGTCCGGCAGTGGGAAATCTACTCTTATCCGCCTGCTCAACCGATTGATTGACCCGACATCAGGCGACATTTACATCGACGGCCAAGATGTAGCCAAGATGAACGAAGAGGAGCTGCGTGACGTTCGCCGCCATAAGCTCAATATGGTCTTCCAAAACTTTGGACTCTTTCCGCATCGGACCATTCTGGAAAATACTGAATTCGGTCTGGAAGTCCGAGGTGTTGATAAGGAAGAGCGCACGCGCCTAGCTGAACAAGCTCTGGACAATGCAGGTCTCCTGTCCTTCAAGGATCAATACCCCGATCAGCTCTCCGGTGGGATGCAGCAGCGGGTTGGCTTAGCTCGAGCTTTGGCCAATAATCCTGATATTCTGCTCATGGACGAGGCCTTCTCAGCTCTAGATCCCCTTATCCGCCGCGAAATGCAGGATGAACTGCTGGATCTGCAGGCAGAGCATGAGCGTACCATTATCTTTATCACCCACGATCTCAATGAGGCCCTGCGTATCGGTGACCGTATTGCTATTATGGCTGACGGTCAGATTATGCAGATTGGCACCGGTGAGGAAATCCTGACCAATCCAGCCAACGACTTCGTTCGAGAGTTCGTTGAAGATGTTGACCGCTCCAAGGTCTTGACTGCCCAGAATATCATGACAACGCCACTGACTACTAACATTGACATTGACGGACCAACCGTGGCTCTTAATCGGATGAAAAAAGAAGAGGTCAGTATGCTGCTGGCTGTGGATAGGAAGCGGCAGCTCAAGGGCAGTCTAACTGCCGAAGCCGCCCGCGATGCCCGCAAACAGCATCAAGCACTGGCTGAAGTGATTGATAAGAACGTACGCAAGGTTACTCAGGAAACCCTGATTACCGATATTTTCCCGCTGATTTACGATTCACCAGCGCCTCTGGCCGTTGTAGATGATAAGGACAAGTTAGTCGGCGTTATTATCAAAGGTCGAGTCATCGAAGCCTTGGCCAATACTACTGAATCTGAAGAATAAGGGAGGTTCGCATTTTGAATATTTTACAACAGCCAATCCCCGTTTCTCAATGGGTTGAGTCCTTTACTAACTGGGTAACGGATACCTTCTCCGGGCTTTTCTCGGTCCTTCAGGCTATCGGAAATGCCATCATGAATGGAATGACAGACACCCTGCTCTTCATTCCGCCCCTGCTCTTTATCGCAGTTATCACTATCTTTACCTATTTGATTTCCAAGCGTAAGCTAGGGCTGCCCCTGCTCACCCTCCTAGGCCTGCTCTTTGTTTACAACCAAGGCCTCTGGGAAAATCTCATGAACACTGTGACCTTGGTCATCGTCTCCAGTGCCATTTCCATTATCATCGGTATTCCACTGGGGATTTGGATGGCTAAGAGCAATCGTGTCGAAGCAGTTATCAAGCCCTTGCTGGACTTTATGCAGACCATGCCAGCCTTTGTCTACCTGATACCGGCCGTGGCCTTCTTCGGTATCGGTATGGTGCCTGGGGTCTTTGCCTCTGTCATCTTTGCCCTGCCACCGACTGTCCGCTTTACCAATCTAGCCATTCGTCAGATTCCGACCGAGCTGATTGAAGCGTCAGACTCCTTCGGGGGCACTGGCAAGCAGAAACTCTTCAAAGTCGAGCTGCCTCTGGCTAAAAATACCATCCTAGCTGGGGTTAATCAGACCATCATGTTAGCTCTGTCTATGGTCGTTACTGCCTCTATGATTGGGGCGCCAGGACTGGGTCGCGGCGTCCTCTCAGCCCTGCAGCATGCCGACATCGGTTCCGGATTTGTCAATGGGGTGTCTCTGGTTATCCTGGCCATTAT
>JABZYU010000099.1:0-6695 GCA_015264985.1 Streptococcus sanguinis
CGCCACAGTCAAGGCAGCGGGGAATGGTACCGTGCAGAGCCAGAAAGTCGTCTAAATCATAGAACCGTTGACAATTCAAACAGTAATTTCTATCCGCACTCCCATGAAGTTTGAGAACCTTTTTCGAACCGGCCATTTCATGCAAGCTATCGATATTTTGAGTCACCACAGCCTTGAGCTTGCCCGTCTTCGCCAAATCTGCCAAGTAGACATGAGCTGCATTGGGATTAGCATCCGGATAGAGCAGGTACTTCTTGTAGAAGTCGAAAAACTCCTGTGGATAGCACTTAAACATAGTGTGAGAAACCAGTTGCTCCGCTGTAAAATGCCGTCCTAGCTTGACGCTGTATATCCCATCTGAACTGCGGAAGTCCGGAATATTGGACTCCGTCGAAACACCCGCCCCACCAAAAAAGACGATATTCTGACTTTGGTCTATCAATTCTTGCAGCCTTGCAATCTTATCCATACTGCTACTCCTTATAAGAGACTTTCTATGAGCTCATTCGCTCGGTCGAAGTAAAAAGGTTCCTTCTGGTAGACAATGCCTGTCTCCTGCGCCAAATCAACCAGAAGCTCCATAAAGTGCTGAGATGAGAAACCTGTCGTCCTGTGCAATTCTTCCTCATCAAAAGGCTTGATAAGATGAGCCAGTGGATTGCGGACTGACTTTTCTAACTCTCTTAGCTGCTGTGCCGACTCTTTGACAGATTCGGGCAAATTCAACTGCAAAATCAGCTCCGTCAAACTAGAAGAATTAACCGTGCTTTCTGCATGAAAATTTTGCAGGTCAGGATTATCAGAATGTCGCATCTTTTCAAACTTCCAACGGTCGTAACTAGCCCCTCGCGAATTATGAATATAGCTGTCAATATCCGGTATTTGCATGCAAATCAGCCGCATAAAAATCCGATAAATAGCTGGACTGACAGCTCGGATAAAATCAATCAACTGCTCATTTCTCAGCTTGGCTTCCAGATCATAAAGGTAATTGACCAGCTGCTCGTCCGCTTCATTTTCATGGCAAAAAAGCTGAAAATCAGCTAGGTCAGACCTAGTGATTTCCAACTTTAGATTCATCATAGATTGGATGTTGAGCTCTCTTCGCTCTGCTAAAGCCTCAAGAAGAAGGACCAAGTCAGACTGGACACTGCTTCCTGCTCGCTCAGACAGCTTATACGCATAAGCATAGTCATAGCGGGAAATAGCAAAGAGAATGGCTTCTTTGACATCTACTTTCATGCTTCTGCAATCAAGGTTTCCAAACCAACCTTCATCATATCGGTGAAGGTATTTTGGCGTTCTTCTGCTGTCGTATCCTCTTCAGGATTGACCAAGCTGTCAGAAATAGTCATAATTGCCAGAGCATCTACATGGTGCTGAGCAGCCAGATAGTAAAGAGCTGCCGCTTCCATTTCAACAGCTTTAACTCCCCATTTACCAATCTCAATGTTCTTTTCAAAGTAGTTTGAGTAAAAGACATCAGACGACAAAACGTTCCCAACATGGGTTGTCATACCAAGACCCTTGGCGATATGGTAAGCCTTATCTAACAAATCAAAGCTAGCGATTTGTGGAAAATCATACTGTGGCCAGTCATTACGAATAATGTTAGAGTTAGTTGCAGCCGCCTGAGCCAGTACTAATTCACGGACGTGAACATCAGCATTCAGTGAGCCCGCTGTTCCGACACGGATCAGCTTTTTCACACCGTAGTCAACAATCAACTCACGCGCGTAGATAGAGATTGAGGGCATTCCCATCCCTGTCCCCATAACAGAAACACGCTGGCCTTTATAAGTTCCAGTGTAGCCGAACATATTGCGGACTTCATTGAAGCAAACAGCATCCTCAAGGAAATTCTCCGCAATAAACTTAGCCCGAAGCGGATCTCCCGGAAGAAGAATTTTATCCGCAATTTCACCTGGCTTAGCAGAAATATGAATAGACATAATATAAGATACTAAGGGCTTAAAAGAGGCAAAGAAAAAATAGGAAATCGAACGAAGATGCGACTGCATCTAGGTAGATTTATCTTTTTTGCACCGCCTCTGGCCTGAGTTCAATTCAGACTCAGACGCCCTTCCTTTCTGTGTTTATTTGAAAGATAGTTTTTCGCTCGTGTTCAAATCTGAACAACTCACTCTACCTTTCTCTAGTTTAATGATTTTATCAGCATAGATAGAAAGGCTGTTCCGGGTTTAATTACCAACCCAGACACTCCGCCTTTCAACATTTTTTACAATTCAGCAAGTGTTTCTTTAAGAAGTCGTTTAAAATCACCTTTGACACGTTCTGTTACTTCAACTACTTCCTCATGATTAAGCTCTTCTTGGAACCCAGCAGCAAAGTTTGTAATGCATGAAATTCCAAGGACTTTCAAACCAGAATGTGCTGCTACAATCACTTCAGGAACAGTAGACATGCCAACTGCATCCGCTCCAAGTGTCTTATAAGCGCGGATTTCTGCTGGTGTTTCATAAGTCGGTCCAGTTACACCGATATAGACACCCTCATCCAGCTTGATACCAAGCTTATCAGCAACTTTGTGAGCGACGGCACGGTATTCTGGAGTGTAAGATTTAGACATATCAGGGAAACGTGGACCAAATTCATCCAAGTTTTCACCGATCAAAGGATTTTGACCAGTCATATTGATGTGGTCAGTGATGGCCATAAGCGTACCAGGACCATAGCCGATACCGCCGGCAGCATTAGTGACAATAACACCTTTCGCACCAAGAGCCTTCATCACACGCACTGGGAAAGTAACGACTTCTAATGGATTTCCTTCATAGAAATGGAAACGGCCTTGCAGAGCCAAGACTTTCCGTCCTGCCAAGTCTCCATAAACTAATTTACCAGCGTGGCCAACAACAGTTGAGCGGCCCCAGTTTGGAATATCCGCATAGTCAAGACTAACGGCATTTTCGATTTCTTCAGCCAATTCTCCCAAACCAGATCCCAAAATCAGACCAAACTCAGGCTCTGTCATACCTTTTTCTTTTAAGAAGGCTGCTGTTGCTTTGATTTTTTCTGATAAGCTTGTCATAAAACATTTTCCTCACTCTCTTATAATGCTTATACCAATTTGTCCAAGAAGCTTTGACCAATCATCGCCTTGTCTACTCCGAAGTTTTCAGCAACGGTAGCTGAGATATCGGCAAAGTGTCCGACAGGAATATGACCATGACCGCTCAGCGATTTTCCGAAGACCAAAAGCGGAATGTATTCACGAGTGTGGTCGGTTCCGGCATAGGTTGGGTCATTACCATGGTCAGCAGTAATCATGAGCAAATCATCTTCACGCATGTTTTCAATGATTTCTGGGATGCGCGCATCAAACTCTTCCAAACAATCACGGTAGCCATGTGGATCACGGCGGTGACCATAAAGAGCATCAAAGTCTACTAGGTTAGTAAATGAGAAACCTTCTTTGAAGTTTTCGTCTTTGAGGGCTTTGACCAAAGTATCTACACCATGATTGTTAGACTTATTGTGTCCCAGATCATGATTAATTCCAGCACCGTTAAAGATGTCATTTATCTTACCAACAGAATAAGTATCAATTCCAGCTTCATTGAGCTTATCAAGTACAGTTGGATTAAATGGAGAAACGGCATAGTCGTGACGGTTGGCTGTACGAATGAAGTTGCCTGGCTCACCTACATAAGGACGAGCGATAATACGTCCCAGAAGCGCAGGGCGCTCTAAGGTAATAGAGCGGGCGAATTCACAGATACGATAGAGCTCTTCCAAAGGAATCACTTCTTCGTGTGCCGCGATTTGCAATACTGGGTCAGCAGAGGTGTAGATAATCAGCTCGCCTGTTTCCATCTGACGAGGGCCAAAGTCATCAATAACTGCTGTACCAGAGTATGGCTTGTTAGCCTCACGAATGACCTTGCGACCAGAAAACTCTTCAATCTGAGTCAGGATTTCTTCTGGGAAACCATTCCAGAAAGTATCAAAAGGCTCAGTAATATTGAGACCCATGATTTCCCAGTGTCCTGTCATCGTGTCTTTTCCAAGAGATACTTCTTCCAGCTTGGTATAGTAACCGCTAGGATTTTCTTCTTGAGGAACTGTCTTCAAAGGAACAGGACGCTTGATATTTCCTAGACCGATTTTAGCCATATTTGGCACATTCAGCCCTACCGTTTTGGAAATATGTCCCAGAGTATCTGAAGCACCATCTGGTACCCCTGCATTGACAAAGTTATTGGCATCTGGTGCAGCACCGATACCAACTGAGTCCATGACTACCAAGTGAATACGATTAAATTTTGGCATAAAATACCTCTTTCTATTTATTGGCCTCTAAAACTTGAAGACCCGATTTTCCAGCAACAATGACCTTGTCTACCATTTGATTAAACAGTCCGTGCTCCACTACGCCCACTATATGATCTAGTTCTTGCGCAAACTCAACTGGATTTTCAATCACACCTAAATCTAAGTCAATAATGAAATTCTGCATGTCCGTAACAAAACGCTGACCATCCTTCTGACGAAAGGATGGATTATAGCCCGCACGCTCAAAGCGACGAAAGAGCTGCTCAGCACCGTACTGAACAACTTCTACTGGTAGCTTGAAAGCACCTAACTTCTCGACCATCTTGCTCTCATCGACTACCCAGATATAGTGCTTGGTGGGCACCGCTACGACTTTCTCCATGAGAAGCGCGCCGCCACCGCCCTTGATACCGTTAAAAGCTGAATCAACCTCATCAGCACCATCAACTGTCACATCAACAAAGTCAACTTCATCAATGGATTTGAGCGGAATACCTAATCCTTCCGCCTGTTTGCTAGTGACACTGGAAGTCGTCACAGCTGTAATCTTCAGTCCTTCTTCCCTGATACGTCGACCAATCTCTTCAACAAAATAATAAGCGGTCGAACCCGTCCCGAGACCAACAATCATCCCGCTTTGGACAAATTCAGCAGCCTTGATTCCTGCCAGTTTCTTTAGATTTTCCATAGCACCTCCTCGAATCACACTACTTTTATTATATCATGATTCTCACTAACATGAAAGTGTTTTCTTTACCAGACTTAAATTTCATTCCTTTGGCTTGATAATCGAAAGCCTTGCTCCTCCTTGATTTTTGCGTTACAATTAGATTAATTGATTTTAAACACAAGGAAAAATACTGTATGATTACCAGAGAATTTGATACAATCGCTGCGATTTCTACGCCTCTTGGCGAAGGAGCCATCGGTATCGTCAGACTAAGCGGGACTGACAGCTTTGCTATTGCCCACAAAATCTTCAAAGGGAAAGATCTAAGCAAAGTGGAAAGCCACACGCTCAACTACGGCCATATCGTTGACCCTCAAAATCAGGAAATTCTGGATGAGGTTATGCTTGGTGCCATGCGCTCTCCCAAGACCTTCACGCGCGAGGATATCATCGAGATCAACACCCATGGTGGAATTGCGGTCACTAATGAAATCCTGCAACTGGCTATCCGCGAGGGCGCTAGAATGGCTGAGCCTGGTGAGTTTACCAAGCGGGCTTTTCTCAATGGGCGCGTAGATTTGACTCAGGCTGAGGCCGTTATGGACATCATCCGAGCCAAGACCGATAAAGCTATGAACAACGCTGTCAAGCAGCTGGATGGCTCCCTTTCCAACCTTATCAACAATACCCGTCAGGAAATTCTCAACACACTGGCTCAGGTCGAGGTCAATATTGACTATCCCGAATACGACGACGTGGAAGAGATGACGACCCAGCTTATGCGAGAAAAAACAGCTGAGTTTGAGGCTCTGCTGAGCAATCTTCTCGATACTGCACGACGAGGTAAGATTTTACGCGAAGGCATTTCCACTGCTATCATTGGCCGGCCTAATGTTGGCAAGTCCAGCCTGCTCAACAATCTCCTGCGCGAGGACAAGGCCATTGTGACTGATATCGAGGGTACGACTCGGGATGTGATTGAGGAGTATGTCAATATCAAGGGCGTGCCGCTCAAACTCATCGATACCGCAGGGATTCGAGAAACCGATGACCTTGTGGAGCAGATTGGAGTTGAGCGCTCTAAAAAAGCCCTGCAGGAAGCCGACTTGGTCCTCTTAGTTCTCAATGCCAGCGAACCTCTGACGGATCAGGACAGACAATTGCTCGAAATCAGCCAAGACAGCAATCGCATCGTCCTGCTTAACAAGACTGACCTTGAAGAAAAGATTGAGCTGGACCAGCTGCCAACTGATGTCATCAAGATTTCTGTCCTCCACAATCAAAATATCGATAAAATTGAAGAACGCATCAATCAGCTCTTCTTTGAAAATGCTGGTATCGTCGAGCAAGACGCCACCTACCTGTCAAATGCCCGCCATATCTCCTTAATTGAAAAAGCTCTAGAAAGCTTGCAAGCCGTCAACCAAGGCTTGGAAATGGGTATGCCGGTAGATCTTCTCCAAGTCGATATGACCCGCACTTGGGAAATTCTCGGCGAAATCACTGGTGACGCCGCACCAGACGAACTCATCACCCAACTCTTCAGCCAATTTTGCTTGGGGAAATAGAAAATAAGAGGACTGAATAAAACAGTCCTTTTTATGATAAATAAAAACGAAACAACACAGCTCTAAAACCTCGCACTTTAAAATTCTCGCGTTGTTTCGTAATCGCACCATTTGTCCTAGCTAGACTTCAGCTCTGAACGATTCCATTTATTATATATAAT
>JABZYU010000009.1:0-33344 GCA_015264985.1 Streptococcus sanguinis
ACTGACAATGGTGCAACTGTTGTTGAATCAAAAGATTGGGAAAAACGTCGTCTTGCATACGAAATCCAAGATTTCCGTGAAGGACTTTACCACATCGTTAACGTTGAAGCAAACGACGATGCAGCTCTTAAAGAGTTTGACCGTCTTTCAAAAATCAACGCTGACATTCTTCGTCACATGATCGTCAAACTTGACGCTTAAGAAGGTAGACTATGATTAATAACGTTGTACTGGTGGGTCGCATGACCCGTGATGCTGAGCTTCGCTATACTCCGCAGAACCAAGCGGTCGCAACATTTACTCTTGCTGTCAATCGCAACTTTAAAAATCAAAGTGGTGAGCGAGAAGCAGACTTTATCAATGTTGTCATCTGGCGTCAGCAGGCAGAAAATCTTGCAAATTGGGCTAAAAAAGGAGCCCTGATCGGAATTACAGGCCGTATTCAAACGCGTAACTACGAGAATCAGCAAGGCCAGCGTGTCTATGTCACAGAAGTTGTTGCGGACAATTTCCAACTCTTGGAAAGTCGCTCTAATCGTGAAGGTCAGCCAACTGGCGGTTACGGTGGGAACAGCTTCGGCGGCAGCTCTGCTCCAAGTTATGGCAGTGCAGACTCGTCTAACCAAGTACCGAACTTTTCTCGTGATGAGAGCCCATTTGGCAATTCTAACCCGATGGATATCTCAGACGACGATCTACCTTTCTAAGGACCGAATCTAACTATAATATAAAGGAGAAAAAACATGGCTCAACAACGTCGTGGCGGATTCAAACGCCGTAAAAAAGTTGATTACATCGCAGCAAACAAAATTGAATATGTTGATTACAAAGATACTGAGCTTCTTAGCCGTTTCGTTTCAGAACGTGGGAAAATCCTTCCTCGTCGTGTAACAGGAACTTCAGCTAAAAACCAACGTAAAGTAACAACAGCTATCAAACGCGCTCGCGTAATGGCTTTGATGCCTTTCGTAAATGAAGACTAATTAAATTGACAGCAGGCTCTGGCTTGCTGTTTTTTTATTTTATCATTGACAAAATGTCAGTTAAGTGCTATACTGGCCACAAGGAGGCAGAAATCATGCGTGATGTCAAGGATGTAGAGGTGCGGCGGGCAGAGATTATGTCTGCAGCCTTGTGGCTCTTTGCCCAAAAGGGCTATCTAAAGACAAGGACTCAAGACATTATTGATAAGCTTGGAATTTCTCGAGGGCTGCTTTACTATCATTTTAAGGATAAGGAAGATATTCTCTATTGTCTGATTGAAAAGAACTCTGAACCCTTGCTGAGAAAGTTAGAAAAAATCAGCTATCAGCCAAATGTCGGAGCCAAAGAAAAAATCAGAACTTTTATTGAGGCAACCCTTATCCCAGAGGAAAGCAGAACACAGGAAAATCAAGTCTTGCAGGAAACAGTCAATTTAGAAACCAATCGCTATGTCTTGGATCGCTTTTATCATAGACTCTGTGAGCGGATGATTATTTTCTTCACTCATATCTTGGAGGAAGGTCAGAAATCTGGAGATTTTCATTTGAAATATCCGCATGAGACAGCTTCTTTTCTCATGACTGCCTACGTATTTGTGTCCAATGATATCAAGATGAGTCAGGAAAAACCAGAAACTTTGCAGGATTATCTCACCAGCTTCCAGGCAATCCTAGAAAGAAGCTTAGGATTAGAAGAATCTATTTTTTTAGAATAATCGGCAGTTTTCTGCCTTTTATTTAGAAATAGTACTGACAAAATGTCAGTTTAAATCTTCAATCTTTTAATCCTGATATTTAAAAAATTTTAGGCCAACACTGACAAGATGTCAGTTTAAATAAAAGGAGAAATTCATGTTAAAAATAGAACATTTAACAAAAGTATATAGCAACGGTAAAAAGGCAGTGGATGATCTTAGTCTGATAGTGGAGCCTGGGGATATTTATGGCTTCATCGGCGCCAATGGAGCAGGTAAAACATCTACTATTAAGTCCATTATTGGGATTCATGATTTTGATAAAGGGGAGATTTATATCTGCGGGCACTCTATCAGGAAGGAGCCCTTGTTTTGTAAGAAAAAGATGGCGTTTCTTCCGGATAACCCTGACCTTTATAAAAATCTGACAGCAAGGCAGTTTTTGGCTTTTGTAGCAGACATTTATAGGGTTTCTATGGAAAAGAGGCAAGCAGCTATAGAAAAGTATTCTAAAATGTTTGAGCTGGATACGTCTTTGGATCAGTTGATATCAGCTTATTCACATGGAATGAAGCAGCGATTGGCACTAATAGCGGCCCTCTTGCATGAGCCAGAATTACTGATTTTAGATGAACCTTTTGTCGGTTTAGATCCGAAAGGCGCATATTATTTTAAGCAGATTATGAGAGAGCTAGCCAGTCAAGGGCATGCGATTTTCTTTTCAACCCATGTTTTAGAGGTTGCGGAAGAACTCTGCAATAAGGTAGCAATTCTGCAAAAGGGACGTTTGGTGGCTAATGGAAGGACCTCTGAAGTTAAGGGGGCATCCAGTTTGGAACAAGTATTTATGGAGTTACAGGAAGATGACTAATATTCTTTTGCTTTTAAAAGTACAATTATACAGCACATTTTCGCTTAATGATTTAAGGAAAGGACGAGGGTTGGGCAAGTATTTTAAGCTTGGCCTGCTCTTCTTGCTTGTTTTTCTATTTTCAGGCTATAACCTTTTGACGGCTTTGAGTTTGGTCAGGTTGGGGCAGGCAAATTTGATTCCAGCCTATATGATTGCCTTGGTTAGTTTTATTATTTTATTTTTCAGTCTGATGCAGTCAAATGGCATCTTATTTGACCAAGAGGAACTTGACAGGTTCATCGTATTGCCACTCAGTGTTAGAGAAATCGTCTATGAGAAATATGCTTTTCTTTATCTTTTGAACAGTGTGTTTGCCGTCCTTCTCATGCTCCCAGCAGGACTCGTTTGGTTTAGATATGGTGCGTCCTTGTTGGAGTTGCTTTTTTATCTGCTTTTAATGGGATTTGTCCCTCTTTTACCTCTCTGTTTAGCCTCTTTACTTGGCTTGTGCGTTGCCTACATAGCCTCAAAGGCCCCTCATAAAAATCTAGTTGCCTTCCTTTTTTCTCTACTCTTGCTTTTGGGGCTGGCAACAGGCAGTATGTGGGCTATGAGAGCCGGACTGTCAGCGGAAAATGTTGGTCTCTTGCTTACCAAGCAGCTGACTTCTCTCTATCCTCCGACAAGCTTGTTTTTTAACTCTCAGCATTTTTGGTGGGCTAGTCTTCTGTTGATGCTTATATCTTTTGTTCTGACAGGACTTTTTCTAAGGTATTTAAGTAGAAATTATTTAAAAATAAATCAGATGATAACAGGGGTGAAGTCAGAAAGCAAAGTCTATAGAAGCTGGCAGAAGTCTCCCTTTATGGCTCTCTATAGAAGAGAAATTGAGAATTTTGTGAGTTCCTATCTTTATATGCTCAATAGTGGACTGGGATCCATTTTAATCATCGTTTTAGCCATCTCGCTTTGTTTTATGAGTCCTGATGTCCTCTTTTCTTCGATTGGACTCAGTAATAGCCGAGAATTTTTACTCCTATTACTGGCTGGCTGTCTCAGTATTTCCAATCCTGCGGCTGTCAGTATTTCCTTAGAGGGTGAAGAGATTTGGCTGCTTCAGACGCTCCCGGTTTCTATGAGGCAGATAATGATGGCGAAGCTGGCCTTGACGGTGTCCTTACACTTCACAGCCTTGCTGCTGGGCTTGCCTGTTCTGGTTTGGCGTTTCTCGCTAGGAGGCTTGCAAGTAGTGGATTTGGTCCTTATTTCGCTGGCTTATTCTCTATTTACAGCTCTTCAGGGACTTGTGGTCAATTTTCATTTTCCTAAGTTCATCTGGGACAATGAAATGATTATTATTAAGCAAAGTTTTTCGGCTATCTTGTCTGGAGGAATTGGCATCTTGGTTCTTGTGTTCCCTCTTTGCTTTTCCTTACTATTTGGTATGGACTTGGAGATGTCGCTGCGAATCTCAACTCTTGGACTTTTGCTTTTGGCAGCCGTCCTTTATAGGCATTTAATGAAACAAGGATATTTTAAGGAGGTTCATGGCTAATGAAAAAGAAAGATTTATTCGTTTTGTTTATCTTAGCAGTAATCATATTTTTGATTATCTGCCTGCTGCCAGAGCAGGTTCCCATTCATTTTAACAGCGCAGGAAAGACGGACATTGTTGTCAATCGCTTTTGGTTGATTCTCGGTTTGCCCATTCCCTACTCTCTTTATTGGAAATATTTCCGAAGCAAATCAAAAAGAGGTCACTGACCTCTTTTTGTGTGATATTAATATCTCGTCGGCCCCATAGTCGCGCTCTTGATGTTGAAGCGTTTTTTGAGATAGAAGCGCAGGGCTAGGGTAATAGCGCCGACAATAGCAACTACAATATTGGACAGGCGGGGATTGAGGAACTCAGGCAGGAGGCTGGTCAATACGATGGACATGCTCCAGAGGAGAATAGCCGCTGCCATGGTAAGGATGGACTTGAGCAGCTTAGGGCGCTGACTGCGGTCCTTATCTGGTCCGTAGAAACGGTAGATAAAGTGGTAGAGGGCATAGAAAGAAAGGCCACCGACGATGCTTCCGAGTACGAGAGTCGTCAGTCCATAGACAGATGGCTGAGAGGAAGCTAGATTGACGATTGAGGTCAGGAGGGTAAAGAAACCAAGGATAAAGAGGACAGAGTCCAGCATCATCCATTTAGGATCGTCATTTTCTTTTGGATGTTCGGCATCATAGCGCTCTTTTGCAGTCAGAGAAGCTGCCCAAGTAGTTGGGGCTCCGTAAAGGCCGCGGGCAGTGATTCCCTTGGCTTGATTTTCCAGAATTTCCGGTAGAATACCTTCTAAGATAGTCTGGATTTCCTGATCGGATTTGCCGTCTTGTAGGAGTTGGTTAGTTGCGATATGGATAAATTCTTTGTTTTTTTTGCTGAGTTTGTCGAGGGATACTTGTGACATAGGCGTTCTTTCTAAAGGTTAAAATAGTTTTTTGTGCATGAGATAGGCCATGAGCGAAGCACTCATGGCAAAGGCGATGAACATGATAATCCAGAAGGCATGTGGTTCACCGTTGAGAGGCAGTTCGTTATTTTTGAAGTTCATCCCATAGGCCGAGAAAATCATGGTCGGGATAGACATGACGATGGTCACCAGAGCCAAGGCTTTCATGATATTGTTTTGGTTATTAGAAATGATGGAGGCAAAGGTCTCTGTCATACTGTGGAGGATGTTGCCGTAGATATCAGCCATCTCAATGGCCTGCTGGGTCTCAATCAAGGTATCTTCCAGCAAGTCCTCGTCTTCCAGATATTTCTTGATATTGCTGGTGGAGCTGGTCAACTTCTTAATCACGCGCTCATTTGTTTTGAGAGAGGCCTTGAAATAGACGATGGTCTTTTCCAACTCCATAAGCTCAATCAGTTCCTCATTTCGCGTGGACTTGTGCAGTTGACTTTCAATCTGCTCACTCTTGCGGTCAATGGAGCGCAGGGCTGTCAGATACAGCTCGGCATTGTGGTAGAGAATCTGAAAGATGAAACGGGACTTCATAAAAGTATAGAAGTTGCGCAGGCGCCTGTGAATGAAGATGTCCAGCAGAGGTAATTTTTCCAAACAAGTGGTAATAATAGCCTCTTCCGTGATGATAATACCAAGGGGGATCGTGACATAGTAAGTCTGGTTATTCCGCTCCTCAGTGATGGGCACGTCAACGATGATCAGTGTATACTCATCCTCGATCGTAAGTCGGGACATTTCTTCTGCATCGAGCGGTGCTCGCAGGTCGGCGATGTCAATACCAAAGGCGTTGGCAATTTCGATTGATTCACTCTGGGAAGGGTTGACAAGATTGATCCAGGTGCCCGATTCGAGCGAATCAATCTCTTTGAATTCTGTCGTAGTTGATAAAAAGACTTGCTTCATAATCATTTTCCTTTCCAGAGTTTTTTGCATACCGTACTATTATACTACAAATTCGGGCTTTTGGGACAAAAGTTTGCAGAAAAATTTGTTATAATGGAGAAGGTTTATAAGTGAAACGAGGTCAAGATGCAAGATAAAATTGTGATTCATGGAGCGCGAGCTCATAATTTAAAAAATATTGATGTAGAAATTCCACGGGACAAGCTGGTTGTGGTGACGGGGCTGTCCGGTTCGGGCAAGTCCAGCCTAGCTTTTGATACCCTCTATGCTGAAGGGCAGCGCCGCTATGTGGAAAGTCTGTCGGCCTATGCTCGGCAGTTTTTAGGCAATATGGAAAAGCCAGATGTGGACTCGATTGATGGTCTCAGTCCAGCTATTTCCATCGACCAGAAGACGACCAGTAAAAATCCCCGCTCAACAGTGGGAACAGCTACCGAAATCAATGACTACCTGCGCCTGCTCTATGCTCGTGTTGGAACTCCATACTGTATCAACGGTCATGGAGCTATTACGGCTTCGTCTGTTGAGCAGATTGTTGACAAGGTCTTGGAATTGCCAGAGCGTCAGCGGCTGCAGATATTAGCCCCGGTCATTCGTAAGAAAAAGGGCCAACATAAGACCGTTTTTGACAAGGTTCAGAAGGACGGTTATGTCCGGGTGCGCGTGGATGGCGATATTTACGATGTAACGGAAGTACCAGAGCTTTCTAAGAGCAAGCAGCATGATATTGAAGTCGTAGTAGACAGAATTGTTATCAAGGAAGGGGTGCGCAGCCGCCTCTTTGACTCGGTCGAAGCTGCTCTGCGGATTGCTGAGGGCTATGTGGTGATTGATACTATGGACGGCCAAGAGCTTCTCTTTTCTGAGCATTATGCCTGTCCAGTCTGTGGCTTTACAGTCCCAGAACTAGAGCCACGACTCTTCTCTTTCAATGCGCCCTTTGGCTCCTGCCCGGACTGTGATGGTCTGGGAGTTAAGCTGGAGGTGGATCTAGATGTGGTTGTGCCAGAAGCTGGCAAGACCTTACGCGAAGGAGCACTAGCGCCTTGGAATCCCATCTCCTCCAACTACTATCCGCAGATGCTGGAGCAGGCCATGGCAGCCTTTGGCATTGATATGGACAAGCCATTTGAGGAGCTGACGGAGGAAGAAAAGCAGCTGATTTTCTTTGGCTCAGATGGACGAGAGTTCCATTTCCACTATGAAAATGAATTTGGTGGCGTGCGCGATATTGACATTCCTTTTGAGGGGGTTGTCACCAATATCAACCGGCGCTACCATGAAACCAATAGTGATTTTACTCGGACACAGATGCGGGCTTATATGAATGAGCTGACTTGTGCGGCTTGTCATGGTTATCGACTCAGCCCTCAGGCCTTGTCTGTCAAGGTTGGCGGCGAAGACGGCTTGCATATCGGTGAGATTTCAGACTTGTCCATTGCAGATCATCTGCTTCAGTTGGACAAGCTTAGCTTGACTGACAATGAAGCTACGATTGCTCGGCCTATTCTCAAAGAAATTCATGATCGCCTGACCTTCCTTAATAACGTTGGCCTCAATTACCTGACTTTGTCTCGCTCGGCTGGGACTCTATCAGGAGGTGAGAGCCAGCGGATTCGTCTGGCGACTCAGATTGGTTCTAACTTGAGCGGCGTTCTCTATATCCTGGACGAGCCCTCTATTGGCTTGCACCAGCGTGACAATGACCGCCTGATTGCCAGCCTCAAGAAGATGCGTGACCTGGGAAATACCCTTATCGTGGTTGAGCACGATGAGGACACCATGCGGGAGGCGGACTGGTTGATTGATGTGGGACCAGGAGCCGGTGTTTTTGGCGGTGAAATCGTCGCAGCTGGTACTCCTACGCAAGTGGCCAAGAGCAAGAAATCTATCACTGGCCAATACCTGTCAGGTAAGCGCGAAATCCCAGTGCCATTGGACCGCCGTGTAGGCAATGGCCGCTTTATTGAAGTGACAGGAGCTCAGGAAAATAACTTGCAGAATATCACGGCCAGATTCCCCTTGGGCAAATTTATCGCTGTGACAGGAGTTTCTGGATCCGGCAAGTCAACGCTGGTCAACTCTATCCTTAAAAAAGCCATCGCCCAAAAACTCAACCGCAACTCTGCTAAGCCAGGTAAGTTCAAGAAAATCAGCGGCATTGAGCACGTGGATCGACTGATTGATATTGACCAAAGTCCGATTGGTCGGACACCGCGCTCTAATCCGGCTACATATACTGGAGTATTTGACGATATTCGCGATCTGTTTGCCAAGACCAATGAAGCCAAGATTCGCGGCTACAAGAAGGGCCGTTTCAGCTTTAACGTCAAGGGCGGCCGCTGCGAGGCCTGCTCGGGTGATGGGATTATCAAGATTGAGATGCACTTCCTGCCTGACGTCTATGTGGCCTGTGAGGTCTGCCACGGCACCCGCTATAATAGCGAAACTCTGGAAGTCCACTACAAGGAGAAGAATATCGCTCAGGTTCTGGACATGACGGTCAATGATGCGGTAGAGTTCTTCCAGCATATTCCCAAGATTGCCCGCAAACTCCAGACCATCAAGGATGTGGGACTAGGCTATGTGACTCTGGGGCAGCCAGCCACAACCTTGTCAGGTGGTGAAGCTCAGCGGATGAAACTGGCCAGCGAACTTCACAAGCGCTCGACTGGTAAGTCCTTCTATATCTTGGATGAGCCGACCACGGGTCTGCATTCTGAAGATATTGCCAAGCTCCTTCAAGTGCTATCACGCTTTGTGGACGATGGCAATACAGTACTCGTTATCGAGCACAATCTGGATGTTATCAAGACGGCTGACCATATTATCGACTTAGGACCAGAAGGCGGTGTTGGTGGCGGTACGATTATTGCGACGGGTACACCGGAAGAAGTCGCAGCTAATCCAGCCAGCTATACCGGCCAGTACTTGAAAGGCAAGCTGCATGTGAAATAATACATCAAATCCCTGTTAGATATTAAAAACAGGGATTTTTCATGTCAGAGAGTGCTCGTTGGATTCTAAGACCTAGATAAGTTTTGTCAAAAAATGTCCTATTTGACTGGTTTTTTGATATAATAAGCTTAGTTATTTCACGGAGGTGCCTCATGTTATCAAGAGTTGAGAAGTTTGAAGCAGCATTGGCTCAGACAGAATGCGATGCTGTTTTAGTAACCAATCTGAAAAATGTTTACTATCTGACTGGCTTCAGCGGGACAGAAGCGACAGTTTTTATCAGCAAGACTCGTCGGATTTTCCTGACGGATGCGCGCTATACGCTGATTGCCAAGGGAGTTGTCCAAGGCTTTGATATTGTCGAAACTCGAGATCCACTCGGTGAGATTGCTAAAATTATTGCGGGCGACAAGCTACAAAAAATCGGTTTTGATGACGAGATTTCCTATACCTACTTCAAAATGCTGGAAAGTGTCTTCTCGGCCTACGACCTGGTTCCCATGACAGGCTTTATTGAAAATCTGCGCATGATTAAAGATGAGCACGAAATCGCGACTATTCGCAAGGCCTGTCAGATTTCGGATCAAGCTTTCCTAGATGTGCTGGATTTTATCAAGCCTGGTGAGACGACAGAGCTGGCTGTTATGAACTTTTTAGATGCCCGTATGCGCCAGTTAGGTGCTTCAGGTGCCTCTTTTGACTTCATCATCGCTTCGGGTTACCGCTCTGCTATGCCGCATGGTGTGGCTAGTGACAAGGTCATTCAAAAAGGGGAAACCCTGACCATGGACTTTGGCTGCTACTACAATCACTATGTCAGTGATATGACGCGGACTGTTCATGTGGGGCAGGTGACGGATGATGAGCGGCAGATTTATGATATTGTCCTGCGCAGCAATCAAGCCCTGATAGAAGCAGCCAAGGCTGGGCTTAGCCGAATTGATTTTGACCGGATTCCGCGCCAGATTATTAACGATGCTGGCTACGGCCCTTACTTTAGTCATGGGATTGGTCACGGTATCGGCCTGGACATCCATGAGATTCCTTACTTCGGCTAGTCAGAAGAGCCGATTGAGGCCGGTATGGTCCTGACTGATGAGCCAGGTATTTATCTGGACGGTAAATACGGCGTCCGCATCGAAGACGATCTCCTCATCACAGAAACAGGCTGCGAAGTCCTAACTCTTGCGCCGAAAGAGTTGATTGTTATATAAAATGAATATTGTATTCTTACCCCTATTATTTTTTATAAGGATGAAAAGAGGATTATGAAAAAAAGTACTTTAGCGTTTGTTGCAAGTCTTCTTGCTTTACTATTGGTTTTAGCTCCTACAGTTGATGCTGGTGTGGGTAATTCTAAGAGTGGCGGAAGCAGAAAATCTGGAGGGAGCAATCGGTCTGGAAGAAGTAGCTGGTCAGGAGGAAGCGATCGATCAGGAAGAAGTAGTTGGTCGGGAGGAACGAGTAGTTACAGTTCGAGCTCAGAGTCTGGGGCAGGATTAGGATCTTCTGGGGCTCTAGGTGTCGTTGCTATTGTTGCGGTTGGCGGTATATTTTTTAGGATTGTGAAGGGAATGGGTGGTGATATCTATTCAAGCAATGACGTGGAAATGACCACAGAAGAGAGAGTAGGAAGACAGATTCAGAATAATCAAGAAGCAATTAGAGAACTGAAAAGATTGGATCCTTACTTTGATGAAGAAAGTTTTTTGTCTCAAGCGAAAGCTGTCTACCTTCACCTTCAGTCTGCTTGGACAGAAAAAGATTGGGCTTCTGTTCGTAATTTAGAAAGTCCGAGTTTATATGAGCAACACCGAACGCAGTTACAGGAACATATTCGAGCCAAAACGACCAATGTCTTGGAACGGGTGTGTGTAGAA
Organism: Streptococcus sanguinis; assembly: GCA_015264985.1. Lineage (GTDB taxonomy): Bacteria > Bacillota > Bacilli > Lactobacillales > Streptococcaceae > Streptococcus > Streptococcus sanguinis_S. Next base: position 10,789 of record JABZYU010000009.1, read on the forward strand.
GATTCTAAAATTAAAGACTTTTATCCAAATCCACAAGGTCATGATAGATTAGAAGTCATCCTTTCATCTACTATGAGAGACTATATTAAAGATGATGAAACAGGTCGGATTATTGAAGGTGATCCAAGCAAAGAATTGTTTACAGTTTATCGAATGAACTTCATTCGTGTGCATGGAGCTCAGACCGAAGGAATTGCGAAAGACGATGTATCCAGCGATCATTGTCCTAATTGTGGGGCGCCGCTGACGATTGATTCTGGTAGTAAGTGCGAGTATTGTCAGGCTTCCTTGATTCGAACCGCTCAAGACTGGGTTCTGGATACTTATGATGTTGTTGATGAAATTGAATTTTATAAATAGGAGTAATTATGGGATTTATTAAAGCAGCCCTTTCTGGGGGTATTAGTAGTTTTCGTGATAGTCAATTTAAAGAAGCAGTAGTTTTGCCTGAATCTGTTCCGGAAACGGCACTAGCAATCAAAGGGAGAATTTTGACCAAAGATCCAGATGGTCAATCTCGTCATGGCAATCAGAATACAGGGCTTTTAACGGATGGCTCACTAGTTATTGTTCCACAAGGATATGTGGCTCTGTTGGTCAACAATGGAAGCTTCTTGGGAGAACTTCTAGAGCCCGGAAGTCATGAATGGCAGGCTGGAGACAACACTTGGTTATTAGAAAAAGAGGGTATCAAGGGAACTTGGGAGAACTTTAAGCATCGCTTCTCCTTTGGTGGTCAAGTTGTAACCCAGCAAGAAATCATTTATTTCCGAACTCAGCCTTTTACAGGGAACAAATTTGGTACACAAAATCCAGTTGAGTACTTTAGCGAACGCTATCAACAGCTGTTAAGCATTCGTTTTTATGGTCTGTATGACGTGAAAATTGCGGACCCAGTTCTCTTTTATATTAGTTCTGTAAGTCGTCAGATTACAGAGGAACAGCCATTTACCTTGCAAGATGTAGCACAAGGGACTTTGCGACAAAACCTGCCGCCAAAGATTGCGGTAGCAATTGCAAAGTATACTGCTGAGAACCAAGTGGATATCTATAGCCTTAATGCTAATCAAGAAGTCTTTAATGAAGTGGCAAAACAAGAGGTTAATCAGACTTGGGTGAGCTTATATGGCTTGGAAGTAACCAATGTCCTCCTTGAAGACTTAAGCTATGATGAAGATAGCATGGTGACTGTTCGCAAGCTTGATAGTGAATTAGCGGCTATGAAATACAATACGATTGAGATTGAAGAACGCAGGGCGCGTAATGAAGCCTTGGTTGCTGCGGCTAAAAACGAAGGCGGAAACGGAATGAATCTTTTGATGGGCATGAATGTTGGACAAGCTCTAGGTGGAGAACTTCAGCAACAAGCATCTTCTTCTCAAGGTAAAGCAAAAACGTTTTATATTGAGGTGGATGGCAAGTATGTCCATGTCAAGAAAGATGAAGATGGAAATATCGTTCCAGTAGACTGAGGTAAGTGTACGGTTTGGTATGGAGATTAAGTCTGAAAATTTAGTAGCTGCAACCAATTGGAGTTGATTGTTATTTGAGAATTATCAGGCTTTATGATAAAATAAGTAGAAATATAATTTTAAAAAGAGGTAATATAGAATGATTGAAGCAAGTAAGCTGAAAGCTGGGATGACCTTCGAAACAGCTGATGGGAAACTCATCCGCGTTTTGGAAGCGAGCCACCACAAGCCAGGTAAGGGAAATACGATTATGCGTATGAAGCTGCGCGATGTTCGTACTGGATCTACCTTTGATACCAGCTACCGTCCAGAAGAAAAATTTGAACAAGCCATTATTGAAACTGTTCCAGCTCAATACTTGTACCAAATGGATGACACTGCTTATTTCATGAATACTGAGACTTACGATCAATATGAAATTCCAGTAGTCAATGTAGAAGAAGAATTGAAATTCATCCTTGAAAACTCTGATGTGAAAATCCAGTTCTACGGAACAGAAGTGATTGGTGTGACAGTACCAACAACAGTTGAATTGGTCGTGACAGATACTCAGCCTTCTATCAAGGGAGCTACTGTTACCGGATCTGGTAAGCCAGCGACACTAGAGACAGGTCTTGTTGTTAACGTACCAGACTTCATCGAAGTTGGACAAAAATTAATCATCAACACTGCAGAAGGAACTTACGTTTCTCGCGCATAATATAGAAGAGGTAATAACTATGGCAGCTGAACAATTAGGTGAAATCGTCATTGCGCCACGTGTTTTGGAAAAAATCATTGCCATTGCAACGGCAAAGGTAGAAGGTGTTTATTCCTTCGCAAATAAGAGTATGTCAGACAGTCTTTCTATGCGCTCACTCGGTCGGGGAGTATCGCTCCATACAGATGAGACAGGTGATGTGACTGTAGACATCTATCTGTATTTGGAATACGGTGTTAGCGTTCCAAATGTTGCAGTAGCAATCCAGAAAGCTGTAAAAAGTGCTGTTTTTGATATGGCTGAGGTAGAGCTGTCTGCGGTCAATATCCATGTGGCAGGCATTGTTCCAGAAAAGGCACCGAAGCCAGACTTGAAAGATCTATTTGATGAGGACTTCCTCAATGACTGATATACTGTTGGAATCCAGAAGAGGTCTGCGCCAGCGGGCTTTTCAGGCCCTGATGAGCCTAGAGTATGAAGGGGATCTTGTAGAAGCTTGTCGCTTTGCCTATTCTTATGATAAGGACGAAGGGGCTGACAAAGCAGCGGAAGCTGATATTCCAGCCTTCTTGCTCAATCTGGTCTCCGGTGTGGTCCAGTCCAAGGACGACTTGGACAAGAAAATTGCCCAGCACCTCAAAAAGGGCTGGACTGTGGATCGTCTGACGTTAGTCGAAAAAAACATCCTGCGTCTGGGTATCTTTGAGATTACAGAGTTTGACACCCCACAGCTGGTAGCAGTCAATGAAGCCATTGAGCTTTCCAAGCAATTCTCTGACGAAAAGTCCAGTAAGTTCATCAATGGGATTTTGAGTCAATTTATCGTTGAATAAAATGAAGGTCGAGACAAGTGTCTTGGCTTTTTTGCTTGTCAATTGTCGTTTGAATTGCAAATAGCTTATCGAATCATCAAAATCCGCACAGGGAGCATGAAATATCTGAGTGAAAAAACTCTTCTTGAAAGCCTTTACAAGTTCAAAAAGAATCGGTATAATAAATACAGAAAACGTTTGCATAGATGTTCTCTAAGAAATATAAAGGAGTTTTCTGTTTATGAAAAATAACTATCACCTACAGTCTCGGATGAGCGAAAAGCGTCATTATTTCGGCATCCGTCGCTTAAAAGTAGGAGTAGCCTCTGTTGTCATTGCCTCAGGTTTCCTACTGGGAAATGCCCAATTAGTCCAAGCGGATGAGGCGAGCACAGCTACCAGCCCAGCAACAGAAGCAGTCTCTGATGCAAATGCGGCAGCCATACCTAAGTCAACAGATGAAGAAAAAACTGGAGAGGCAGATAGTTCAGGAGCGGGGGCTTCAGAGCAGGCTGCTCCAACTGGTGTGCTAGCAGATCAAGATCCAGCTAGTGCGGGTTCAGAAGCAGCTGGGCAAGATGCAAAGGAAACCGCTGCTTCCGCTGAAAAAGAGAAGCAAGAAGCAAGTAACCAACCAGTCGTATCAGATACTTCGGCGAAAGATACTATCGAAGAAGGCAATATTCGCTTTCATTTCAAAACCTTACCCTCACAAAATCTAGATAGCTTGGGCCTGTGGACTTGGGACGATGTCGAGACGCCTTCTAGCCAAAAGGGAGCTTGGCCAACCGGAGCGACTAGCTTTGCAACTGCTAAAGAAGATGACTATGGTTATTACCTTGATGTTAAAATGGCTGAGAAAAGAAGCAAAATCAGCCTTCTAATCAATAATACAGCAGGGCAAAATATCACCGGTGACAAGACAGTTGAGCTCCTCAGTCCTCAGATGAATGAGGTTTGGTTTGACACAGACTATCAACCTCATACTTACGAGCCTTTGAAAAAAGGGATGGTTCGAATCAACTACTATCGTACGGATGGCCAGTATGATAAGAAGTCGCTCTGGCTCTGGGGAGATGTCCAAAACCCGAGCAAGAATTGGCCTGACGGAGTGGATTTTGAAAATACTGGGAAATATGGTCGCTATGTAGATGTTCCCTTGAAAGATGCTGCAAAGGCGATTGGCTTCTTACTTTTAGACGAAAGCAAATCAGGAGATGATGTGAAGATTCAAAATCAGGATTATAATTTCACGAATTTGGAGAAAAACAGCCAAATTTTCTTGCGTGATGCGGATCCGACAGTTTATACTAACCCTTACTTTGCCAATGATATTCGTATGACAGGAGCCCAGCATGTAGGATTGACCGAGATTGAGGCCAGCTTTTCTACCCTAGAGAGTGCTAAAAAAGAAGATATTTTAAAAAATTTAAAGATTACGGACAAAGATGGCCATGAAGTCGGTGTTAAAGATGTGGTTCTGGATCCTAAGACTAAAAGCGCCAAATTCATCGGTGATTTTAACCAAGCTCAGTCACCTTATCTTATCAAATATGGCAATGACCAATTCAAAACTAGCATGAACTGGCAGCTGAAGGATAGTATTTATAAGTATGATGGTGAATTGGGAGCGCGTGTTTCTCAAGCGGGTAAACAAGTGGACCTAACTTTCTGGTCACCAAGTGCGGACCAAGTCGATTTGGTAGTCTATGACAAAGAAGATCAGAATAAGGTTGTTGGTCGCCTGGCTATGCAGAAAGGTGAGTCTGGCACATGGATTAGCAGCTTGACGCCTGAGAGCGGCCTGGGGATTTCTGACTATCGAGGATATTTCTATCATTATGAAATTACTCGCGGTGGCAAAAAGGTTCTTGTGCTGGATCCTTATGCCAAGTCTTTAGCTGCTTGGAACAGTGAAGATGCGGACAAGGGGGATGCCTACAAGATTGCCAAGGCAGCCTTTGTAGATCCAAGTGAATATGGACCGAAAGACCTGACCTATGCTACTATTCCGAACTTCAAGAAGCGGGAAGATGCCTTGATTTATGAGGCACACGTTCGTGATTTTACCTCTGATCCAGCTATCTCAAAGGATTTGAAATCTCAATTTGGAACCTTCTCAGCTTTCATTGAGAAATTGGATTATTTGAAAGACTTGGGAGTGACCCACGTTCAGCTCTTGCCAGTTCTAAGTTATTACTTTGTAAATGAGCTGAAAAATGCTGAGCGTATGGACAAGTACGCTTCTAGCAACAGCAACTATAACTGGGGCTATGACCCGCAAAACTACTTCTCGCTGACAGGTATGTACTCCAGCGCGCCGACAGATCCAGCCAAGCGTATTGAGGAATTCAAAAACCTTGTCAACGAAATTCACAAGCGTGGCATGGGTGTTATCCTGGATGTGGTCTATAATCATACGGCTAAAACCTCTATCTTTGAGGATTTTGAGCCCAATTACTACCACTTTATGGATGCGGATGGTACACCGAGATCCAGCTTTGGCGGCGGTCGCTTGGGTACTACTCACTATATGAGCAGACGGGTCTTGGTGGATTCGATCAAGTACCTGACAGAGCAGTACAAGGTAGATGGTTTCCGCTTTGATATGATGGGGGATCACGATGCTGAGTCCATCCAAAAAGCCTTTGAAGAAGCCAAGAAGCTCAATCCAAATCTCATTATGCTGGGTGAGGGCTGGAAGACTTATGCAGGTGATGAAAATAAAGCTGTCCAGCCTGCTGACCAATCTTGGATGAAGTCAACAGACACGGTAGCGGTCTTCTCAGATGATATTCGCAATACCTTGAAATCGGGTTATCCAAATGAGGGGACACCAGCTTTTATAACCAGTGGCAAACGCAGTGTAGAAAATGTCTTCAAAAACATCAAGGCGCAGCCAACCAATTTTGAGGCGGATAGCCCAGGGGATGTGATCCAATACATCGCAGCCCATGATAATCTGACGCTCTTTGATATCATTGCCCAGTCGATCAAGAAAGATCCGGCAGTGGCTGCCAATTATCAAGAGATTCATCGCCGCCTGCGTCTGGGAAATCTGATGATTCTGACTTCGCAAGGGACACCATTTATCCACTCTGGTCAAGAGTACGGCCGAACCAAGCAATTCCGCGATCCCGATTATAAATATCCGGTCTCAGAAGACAAGGTTCCAAACAAAGCGCATTTGTTAACCAATGAGGACGGCACTCCGTTTGACTATCCGTACTTCATTCATGATTCTTATGATTCGAGTGACGCGGTCAACCACTTTGACTGGACCAAGGCGACTGATTCAGAGAAGTTCCATGAAAATGCCAAGAGTCGTGCCTATATGAAAGGCTTGATTGCCTTGCGGAAATCAACGGATGCCTTTACCCGCAGCTCCAAAGATGAAGTGGAGCAAAATGTGACCCTCATCACCCAGCCTGGCAAGGATGGTGTTGAGAAAGAAGACCTTGTTCTCGGTTACCAAGTGGTTGCGTCGAATGGTGATATTTATGCTGTTTTTGTCAATGCGGACACCAAGGAACGACAATTCAACTTTGGTGAAGTCTACAAGCATCTAGCAGGTGCAGAGGTTGTGGCAGACGGCAATACCGCAGGAGTGACAGCCATTTCTGACCCGGTAGGTGTCACCAGAAACGGCAATGGTTTAGTCCTAGCTCCGCTGACAGCGACTATTTTGCGACTTCGAAAAGCGAACCTAGCTCAGGAAGAAAAATCTCAAGCTCCAGTAGCTCAAGAAGAGCAGCTGTCTGCCGCTTCTGTAGCCAACGCTCAGCCTCAAGCTTTATCCTTGGATGGGCAAAAAATTCAGGCTTCAGAAGTAAAAGAAGCGGCTAACCAAACAGAAAAAGCCTTGCCAAAAACGGGAACAAATACTTCCCTGCTGGCACTTTTAGGTGGCTTCCTTGCTTTCCTGGCCGGTCTCTTAACCTTTAGAAAGAAAGAGTAATAATTGATTATTGCCCTGTGAGAAATTTTTTAGACTATGGCTAAATAAAGACGACTTCCAATAATGGATGTCGTCTTTGCTTGCTTATATCTGTGTTAAACACTCTTACCAGGCAAGAGGCTGACTGGCAGAAAATAGCCAGTCGTTTGGACTTCTTGGCCGGCTATTTTTTTGAGGAGTAGGTCTACAGAGAGACGGGCGATATCTTTCAGTGGCTGCTTGATCGTTGCTAGCTGCGGGTAGTAGTTCTCTATAAAGTAGGTGCCGTCATAGCCAATGATTTTTAAATCTCTGGGAATCTGGATGTCCAGCTCCTGAGCGACTTTCATAATTAAGATGGCTGTCAAATCATCTGAAGCAAAAATAGCATCGGGCTTAGTTTGACTGAGGATTTGCTTGATTTCCATTTCCTTTCGGACGGGAGAAAAATCACTGGATACATTGATAATCGGTGCGTCCGGCAGGACGGAAGCGAAGCCAGCGTGGCGCAGGCCGGTCGGTGAGTTGGAATTGTCATTGCCGGTTATCATGATGATGTTTTGAGCTCCAGCCTTGACCAAGGTCTGAGCTGCCAGCACTCCGCCACCATAGTTGTCTGAGGAAACAACTGGGATATCCGGCGAGAGATTCCGGTCAAAGGCAATGATAGGCGCAGTCACGCGATTGTAGTCCTCGATGCCTAGATTGTGGCTGCCAGAAATGATGCCGTCCACCTGATTGGCTTCCAGCATCTCAAGGTATTCGCGCTCCTTGTCTGAATCATGCTCACTATTGCAGATGATGGTTTTATAGCCCTGTTTAAAGAGCTCATGCTCCAGCTTGTCAATCAATTCTGCATAAAAGACATTGCTGATATTAGGGAAAATGAGTCCAATTAGCTGGGCTGATTTACCTTGGAGGCTACGCGCCAGATTGTTAGGCTTGTAGGCCAGCTCTCGCATGGCTGCCTCAACCTTAGAAATCGTTTTTTCGGATAAGTAGCCTTTTCTGTTAATGACGCGGGAAACAGTTGTGGGGCTGACTCCTGCAAGTTTTGCTACATCAGTTAGCTTTGCGACCATAATCTAATTCATAGTAAGTACCGGTTGGATTGCCCTTGGTAATGGCAATGCCTGTCTGGTCTTCTCTTGGGAAGACACGGCCGGAAAATACTTTCTCTCCTTTATTGATGAAAATTTCAAAAATTGATTTATCGATGAAGATAGTAGCACTCGTTGCTTCTTTGTCAATATTACAGCTTCGGCTGGTTCCAAAGTCCAGAGCAAATGGCTCACCCGCTTGACTGCGGTCAACGGTCACTTGACCTGCCTTGAGGTCAAAATTGATGCGTAGGCCCTTGCCATCCTTGTCCGCAAAGAGGATGATTTCGTGTTCGGTATCCGCAGCGAGATTCAACTCTAGTTCGTAGCTGTTCTTGCTTTCTGCCAAAGCAGTGAAAGGCTGTTCATCTGTTCGCAAGTTCTTGATAGCAGGCACTGGGTATTGATAGAGTTTTCCGTCTTTCAGACTTAATTCCTTGACGAGGGAGAAGGCTCCTTGATGGTCGAAGCGGTCAGATGGGTATTCCACATCGGGTAAGCCTAGCCAGCTGACAGCCAGTGCACGGCCGTCAGGTGTGTTAAAAGCTTGGGTCGCGTAGCAGTCGAAACCGTAGTCCAGATTTTGGATAGGGCTAGGATTAATCAAAGCAGCTTTATTTGTGTCAAACGATTGACCTATTTTATACATGTTTGGATAAATGTTGTCATAATCCAGTACGTCCTTAGACAAACCTTGAGGGCAATAGAGCAGGACTGGTTGGTCGTTGATAAAGACTAGATTAGGACACTCCATCATATAGGCTGTCTTGTCATTGGCGAAGTCTAAATCGCTGACGACTTCCCAGTTGGTATAGTCGTTATCAACAGCCTTGTACAGCTTGACATAACCTTGCTTGTCTAGGTTTTGCCCACCGACAATGGCATAGTATTGCCCTTTGTAATTGAAAATCTGCGGATCACGGAAGTGGTCGGTCGCTTCAGCAGGCTGCTCAATCAAGACCTTGTCAATTTTTTCTAGCTTACCTGATTTATCTAACAAGGCACCGATTTGATAAGGGTGACGCACCCAGTTCTCATCACGAACATTGCCAGTGTAGAAGAGAAAGAGCTTGTCGTCAAACTGCATGGCAGAGCCCGAGTAGGCACCGTGGCTGTCCAGAGGAGTATCTGGCAGAACCCGAATACCAGTTTCCGTGAAGTGGACTAAGTCATCACTTTCCATCTGGACCCAGCACTTGAGTCCGTGAGCAGCTCCGAAAGGAAAGTTTTGGTAGAAAACCACCCACTTGCCGTCAAAATAAGAAAAGCCATTGGGGTCATTGAGCAGTCCTGTCTGAGGCTCCACATGGTAGTTAGCCCGCCAAGGAGATTTAGCGATGTTTTCTTTGATCTGCTGTAGCTCTTCCTGAGTCCAGTCTTCATAGCGTTTGTAGCGTTTTTCAGTCGTCCAAGCCAATCTTTTGTCCTCCGAATCATATTATTTCTTATTACTATAGTAAACGTTTTCCGATGAAAAATCAACATTTAACAGTGAAAAAATATTTTTTCTGCAAAACGCTTGACATATTTTTGAATCATGGTAAAATAATATTCGTAAAGGTGATAAAATCGCTTTCAAAAAAGTTAAAAATATTTATAAGGAGATTTTTGCAAATGAATAATACTGAAATTGCAAAAAAAGTCATCGAAGCCCTTGGCGGACGTGAGAATGTCAACAGTGTGGCTCACTGTGCGACTCGCTTGCGCGTGATGGTTAAAGATGAGGGTAAAATCGACAAAAATACTGTCGAAAATCTGGAAAAAGTTCAGGGTGCCTTCTTTAACTCAGGCCAGTACCAGATTATCTTTGGTACCGGTACGGTTAATAAAATCTATGACGAAGTTGTAGCCTTAGGATTGCCAACTTCATCAAAAGATGACATGAAAGCAGAAGCTGCTAAGCAAGGGAATTGGTTCCAACGCGCCATCCGTACATTTGGTGATGTATTTGTACCAATCATCCCAGTTATCGTAGCGACAGGTCTCTTCATGGGTGTGCGTGGACTCTTGAACGCTCTTGGAATGACGCTTCCAGATGATGTGAAGACCTATACAGAAATCCTTACGGATACAGCCTTCATCATCTTACCAGGCTTGGTTGTTTGGTCAACCTTCCGCGTATTTGGTGGAAATCCAGCTGTTGGTATCGTCCTTGGGATGATGCTGGTATCTGGCTCGCTTCCAAACGCTTGGGCAGTAGCATCTGGTGGTGAAGTGACTGCTATGAAATTCTTTGGCTTCATCCCGGTTGTTGGTTTGCAAGGTTCCGTTCTTCCAGCCTTCATTATCGGGGTTGTTGGAGCTAAGTTTGAAAAAGCTCTCCGCAAGGTTGTGCCAGATGTCTTGGATCTCTTGGTGACTCCATTCGTTACACTTTTTGTAATGTCTATCCTTGGACTTTTCATCATAGGACCAGTATTCCACGTTGTTGAAAACTACATTTTGTTTGGAACAAAAGCAATCCTTGCTTTACCGTTTGGTTTAGGTGGTTTGGTGATTGGTGGAGTTCACCAATTGATTGTCGTATCAGGTGTTCACCATATCTTCAACTTGCTTGAAATTCAGTTACTCGCTACTGATAAGGTGAATCCATTTAATGCGATTATCACTGCTGCCATGACAGCCCAAGGTGCAGCTACTGTAGCCGTTGCGTTCAAAACGAAAAATCCTAAATTAAAAGCTCTTGCTTTCCCAGCTGCTCTTTCTGCCTTTCTTGGTATTACAGAGCCGGCTATCTTCGGGGTTAACTTGCGTTACCGCAAACCCTTCTTCCTTTCATTGATTGCTGGTGCAATTGGTGGTGGCTTGGCATCTCTCCTTGGACTTGCTGGTACTGGTAATGGTATCACTATCATCCCAGGTACAATGCTTTATATCGGTAATGGACAACTCTTACAATATCTCTTCATGGTAGCTGTATCATTTGCGCTTGGATTTGCTTTGACGTATATGTTTGGTTTTGAAGATGAGAAAGATGAGTGGCAAGATAAAATGACGGATGTTTTATCAAAAGCTTCAATTCCTAGCGTTGCTTTGAGAGTTGCGCTTGATAAAAAAGATGAAAAAGCCGAAACTGAAAAACTGGTTGAGGAAGAAACAACTGGTAATGTGCCAGCTGCCCTCCAAGACGAAACAATTATTTCTCCAATTATTGGTCGGGCAGTAGCTTTGAGTGATGTTGATGATCCTGTTTTCTCTAGCGGAGCGATGGGGCAAGGAATTGCTATCAAACCTAGCGAAGGTGTGGTTTATGCTCCGGCTGATGCAGAAGTTACGATTGCATTCGCGACTGGCCATGCTTATGGTTTGAAGACAGCCAATGGTGCTGAAATTCTGATTCACGTCGGAATCGACACAGTGTCTATGGGCGGCGAAGGTTTTGACCAAAAAGTTGCTCAAGGCGACAAGGTCAAAGCTGGTGATGTTCTGGGAACATTTGAAGCTGAGAAAATTGCAGCTGCTGGTCTGGATGATACGACTATGGTTATCGTTACCAACACAGCTGACTATGCTTCTGTGGCTCCAGTAGCAGAAGGAGCTCTTGCTAAAGGCGACGCAATTATCGAAGTGAAAGCCTAATGGAATTTAGAAAACGAACAAAAGTTGATTTGTTCGTTTTTTCTAATAACGTAAGTCTATCTAATAAGAGTGTCATAAGGAAAGTTTTTGGCAAGAAGTCTGCAAGAGATATGCTATAATGAATAGAGTAGAAATCAAATTTTAAAAGAGGATTTATAATGACAAAATTGTATGGAAGTTTGGAAGCGGGCGGCACTAAGTTTGTCTGTGCTGTAGGCGATGAACGGTTTGAAGTTGTTGAAAAGACACAGTTTCCAACGACCACACCTATTGAAACGCTAGATAAGACGATTGAGTTCTTTTCTCGTTTTGACAATCTAGCTGGTCTGTCTGTTGGTTCTTTCGGACCGATTGATATTGACCCTAACTCAAAGACTTACGGCTTTATCACGACTACGCCTAAGCCGCATTGGGCTAATGTAGATATTGTTGGTGCTCTGCGCCGGGCTCTCAATGTGCCCATTTACTTTACGACGGATGTCAATAGTTCAGCTTATGGTGAAGTAGTAGCTCGCAACAATGCTGGCGGCCGCATTGAAAATCTGGTCTATTATACGATTGGGACAGGAATCGGTGCTGGCGCTATCCAGCGAGGCGAATTTATAGGGGGGACAGGCCACCCAGAGATGGGGCATTATTATGTAGCTAAGCATCCTATGGATGTGGAAAAAGAGTTCAATGGCGTTTGTCCTTTCCACAATGGCTGTTTGGAAGGATTGGCGGCTGGACCAAGCTTAGAGGCACGGACCGGAGTTCGTGGGGAAAATATTAAACTCAATAGTTCCGTCTGGGATATTCAAGCTTACTATATCGCTCAGGCGGCTATTCAAGCGACAGTAACTTTCCGTCCAGATGTTATCGTCTTCGGTGGCGGGGTTATGGCTCAGCAGCACATGCTGGATCGGGTTCGTGAGAAATTCACAGTTCTTCTGAATCGCTATTTGCCAGTTCCTGATGTCCGTGACTATATCGTGACACCGGCTGTGGCTGGAAATGGCTCCGCAACGCTGGGCAACTTTGTATTGGCTAAAGAAGTTAGTGAGCGCCACGCAAAATAAGTTTATAGGGTCTGATTTATCAGACCCTTCTCTATGAGGAAAAATAATGGAAAAAGCAATTGTCAAAGATATTTTCTTCCTACAGCAGCCATCAGAGCAGGCTAGCAGAGAAGACCTTTATCTGGCTCAAGACTTGCAGGATACTCTGCAGGCCAATCGAGAAAACTGTATAGGGCTCGCAGCAAATATGATTGGTGTCCGTAAGCGGGTCATTATCTTTCTATATGGCTTGGTGCCGGTAGTCATGTTTAATCCGGTGCTGCTCTCTAAGTCAGGCCCTTATAAGACAGAAGAGGGCTGCCTGTCCTTGGTTGGAAGCTGTCCCACTCAACGTTATCAGGAAATCACAGTCGATTATCTGGATAAACATTGGCAGCAGCAGACCATGACCTTGAAAGGCCTGCCTGCCCAAATCTGCCAGCATGAATTGGATCATTTGGAAGGGATTATCATTTAGAAAAATTTGACAAAATTGCAAAAAATGTCTAAAATTAGAGATAATTAGCAGAATAATATTGAAGGAGGCAAGATGTAAATGAAAACAAAAACTTTAGCACTGATAAGCGGTCTGGTTGGTTTGATTGGAGGGACTATTTTGCTGCTCTCGAATATCTTTTTTGTTCCTTTTTCAGCCCTACTAGGTGATTCTGGCCTGAATTTACTGGGAGCGGTGATTAAATTGGCAGCTCTGGGCTTGGGAATTACTTCCTTGGCTTATTACAAAGGTCAAATGCGTTTCAGTGTCGCAGCGGGCGTCCTCCTTATCGTCGGAAGCAGCAACATCGCGCCCATTCCATTTATAGGCTGGATTGCAGGCATTCTCCTTATCATTGGAGGGGCTCTATTCCTCGCTTCTTCTTCAAAATTTTAATGCGGGACCAATCAATTTTTAGGCTGTTTGTCAGTTTGAAAGGAAGGGTGAAGAAATTTTCTTCGCTTTTTTTCTTGTTGAAAAAATAGTTCTCATAGAAACTTTTTTCTTGACATCTTTCTTCCATGTGTTAAAATAGTTCTCATGAAAACTAATTAGTTCTCACGAGAACCAATCTAGGAAGGAAGTTTTGATGGAAAAGCCTTTGTTAGAAATGAAGCGTTTTGGACGAAAGATTCACCTCATAGTGGAAAAGCTTGCTAAGGAGCATGGGATTGAGTCCATGGCTGGGCCGCAGGGGCAGGTCTTGCATATTGTCGCTAGTCGTATGGAAGAGGGGAAGGACACTCTTATCAAGGATATTGAGCAGAAGTTGGATATTTCCAAATCGGTGGCCTCTAACTTAATGAAAAGGATGGAGAAGAATGGCTTTATTCAGCTAGAAACGAGCAAGACGGACAAGCGGGCCAAGTATATCCGCCTTACTCCGCAGTCGCAGGAAAGAATGAAGAAAATCCGTGACTTTTTTGATGAAATGGATCGTTCTATTTTGAATGGTGTTTCTGAGCAAGAACTGCTGATTTTTTCACAAGTCATGTCCAAGTTTTATCAGAATATCGAAAGTTTAGAACATGGAGGGAAAGATGTTTAAGTTATTTAAACGCCTGACGGTAAGGGAAGTGAGCATGATTGTTCTCAGCGTGCTCTTCACCTTCCTAACAGTATATTTGGAATTAGAAGTTCCGACTTATATTTCAACAATTACAGAGCTATTGCAAACGCCAGGGACTGGTTTAGCAGATTTGTGGGAGCCAGGTCTGAAAATGATCGGTCTGTCTTTTGCTAGCTTGCTGTCAGCTATTGTGGTTGGCTTTTTTGCCGCTCGTATAGCAGCTAGCTTTACCCAGAGCTTGCGGAGCGATATTTTCAACCGTGTGCTGGACTATTCGCAGACGGAGATTAAGAAATTTTCGATTCCTAGTTTGCTAACTCGGACAACGAACGACATTACTCAGGTGCAAACTTTAATTACCATGGGACTGCAGGTGGTGACCAGGGGACCGATTATGGCGATTTGGGCCATGACTAAGATTATCGGTAAGTCCGAGAACTGGCTGACAGCTGTTCTCATTGCCGTTCTTGTTAACATCCTGCTGACAGTAGTTTTGGTTACATTGGCCTTTCCCAAGCAGTCAGTGGCGCAGCGCTTGGTCGACAAGCTAAACAGTGTCACTAGAGAGAGTCTGACTGGGATTCGCGTGGTCCGGGCTTACAATGCGGAGGACTATCAGGATGAGAAGTTTGCGATGGCTAATGATGAAGTGACTCGTCTTAATCTCTTCATTAATCGTCTGATGGCCATGATGAATCCAGTTATGATGGGGATTTCTAGCGGTTTGACACTGGCGATTTACTGGATTGGTGCTTATTTGATTCAGGAGGCTGGACTGCAGGAGCGCCTACCACTCTTCAGTGATATGGTCGTCTTTATGTCCTATGCTATGCAGATTGTGATTGGGTTCTTGCTCATGGGTGCTCTCTTCATCGTCCTGCCCCGGACCATTGTATCCGCTGGACGGATTAATGAAGTGCTGGATCTGCATTCTTCTATCACCAGTCCGGAACATCCTAAGGCAGCAGCAGATAGCAAGGGAGAAGTGGTCTTTCGAGATGTGTCCTTCCGCTATGCTAAGAATTCTGAAGCGGTCATTGAGCATGTTAGCTTTACAGCGCAGGCTGGTGATACCGTGGCCTTTATCGGTTCAACTGGTTCAGGGAAATCCACACTTGTCAATCTCATCCCTCGTTTCTACGATGTGACTGAAGGAGAGATTCTGGTAGATGGTGTCAATGTTCAGGATTACCAGCTGGAAGATCTGCATAATAAGGTCGGCTACATCCCGCAAAAGGCTGTGCTTTTCTCTGGCGATATTGAGAGTAATCTGGACTTCGGTCAAAGCAAAGAAAGCCCGCTGGATGAGCAGAAAATGTGGGATGCTCTTGATCTAGCACAGGCTAAGCCCTTTGTCCAAGAGAAGGAAAAAGGGCTCAAGTCAGAAGTGGCTCAAAGCGGGACCAACTTCTCTGGTGGTCAGCGTCAGCGCTTGGCCATTGCCAGAGCCTTGGCTCGTAAGCCAGAAATCCTCATCTTTGACGACTCCTTCTCAGCCCTAGACTATAAGACAGACCGCATTTTGCGCAAGGAACTGGCTGAGCGGACGCAGGATATGACCAAGCTGATCGTGGCGCAGCGGATTTCTACTATCATGGATGCGGATCAAATCTTGGTCTTGGATGCTGGTAAGGTAGTCGGTCAAGGTACTCACCGAGAACTTTTGGCCAGCAACGAAGTCTATCAAGAAATTGCTTACTCACAACTATCCAAGGAGGAATTAGAAAATGGAAAATAAGAAGCCTTCATTATTTAGCCAGATACGGCCTTATCTCAAAGGCTTCCAGCTTCCTCTTGCTTTGGCATTTGTGGGAGCTGTCTTGTCAAACATTATTACGGTCTATGGGCCAAATAAATTAAAAGAAATTACCAATCTCATTTCTGATGGTCTGGCTACCAGTATTGATTTGAAAGCTGTGTCTCAGATTGCCCTGCTGCTGACCGTGCTCTATGCAGTCGGAGCCCTGCTCAACTATGGCCAGTCCTTTATCATCAGTACGGTTATCCAGTATTTCTCTAAGCGGCTGCGGACGGCTATTGCAGAGAAGATAAATAAGCTGCCGTTGGGCTATTTCGATGGTCATTCTCAGGGAGATACTCTGTCGCGCGTGACCAATGACGTTGATACGGTCGGCCAATCCCTCAACCAGAGTCTGGGTAACGTTATCTCTGCCAGCCTGCTCTTGGTGGCTGTGGTCTTGACCATGTTCTTCATGAACTGGATCTTGGCCTTGGTAACCATCTTGGCTACTATACTCGGTTTTGTCTTTGTCGGGCTCATCATGGGCAAGTCTCAGGGCTATTTCACCGCCCAGCAAAACGATCTGGCTGCGGTAAACGGTTATGTGGAGGAGATGTACTCTGGTCATAATGTTGTTACCAGCTATAATGCCATTGAGCAGTCTAAGGGGCGCTTTGCGGTTCTCAATCATAATCTCTATAACAGTATTTGGAAATCTCAATTTATCTCTGGCATGATGATGCCGCTCATGTTCTTTACGGGGAATTTTGCCTATGTGCTGGTTATTTTGGTCGGTGCTGCTCTGGCGATTAACGGCTCTATTAGCATCGGAATTATCGTCGCCTTTATGGTTTATGTGAGGATTTTCTCTCAGCCATTGTCACAGATTGCTCAAGGTATCACTGTCTTGCAGCAGGCTGGTGCAGCACTGGTTCGTGTCTTTGAATTTCTGGCTGAGCCTGAGATGGAAGACGACCAGTATAAAGAGCGGCAGCTTGCTGCTGTCAAGGGAGATGTTGCCTTTGAAGAAGTCTTCTTCGGTTACAAGCCAGACCAGACAATCATTCATGATTTCTCAGCCCAGGCCAAAGCCGGACAGAAGATTGCCATTGTCGGCCCAACGGGTGCTGGTAAGACGACCATTGTTAATCTGCTCATGAAGTTCTATGAAATTGACAAAGGGCGTATCAGCATTGACGGTATAGATATTAAGGATATGAAGCGCTCTGAGGTTCACGATGCCTTTTCAATGGTCTTGCAGGATACCTGGCTCTTTGAGGGGACGATTCGGGAGAACTTGATTTACAATCAGGAGCATGTGACTGATGAAGCAGTTGTTGCTGCAGCAAAGGCGGTCGGTGTTCATCACTTTATCATGACTCTGCCGCAGGGCTATGATACAGTGTTGGATGATACGGTTAACTTATCGGTCGGTCAGAAGCAGCTATTGACGATTGCTCGTGCTCTGCTGAAAGATGCGCCGCTCTTGATCTTGGATGAGGCAACTTCGTCAGTTGATACGCGGACGGAGGAGCTGATTCAAAAGGCTATGGACAAACTCATGGAGGGCCGGACTTCCTTTGTCATTGCCCACCGCTTATCTACTATCCGTAATGCGGATCTTATCTTGGTCATGCGCGATGGAAATATCATCGAGCAGGGCAACCATGATGAACTCATGAATCAGAATGGCTTCTATGCGGATCTCTATAATAGTCAGTTTGTAGAGGAAGATGCAGGTTGATGCTCAAATAAAACATCAGGAATGTTCGTTTTTCTGATGTTTTTTTAAATTTAACAGAATTGTAAAAAATGCTCAATTTTCAGTGAAGACGCTCTAAAATCCTGACTTTTTTCGCAGATGCTCTATCAAAAACTTGACAGTTTTTATGCTTTATATTAAAATAAATTTAATATAAGAACTGGAAGCGAACACAACGGGGTGTTTGCTCTACATATAAGTGAGCAACGGTGCTACAAAAAAAATAAAAATTCCTTATTTTTTTTGTAGTACTTTTTTTATCAGCGAATCTGGAGTAAAGCGATGAAGCAATTTATGCTAGCTGGTGTTTCCAGCGGTGTCGGAAAGACCACAGTTACCCTAGGGATTTTGAAAGCTCTGGCAGACAGAGGTTATCAGGTTCAGCCTTATAAGGTAGGACCTGATTATATTGATACAGCTTATCATAGTCGGATTACCAAGCGGCCGTCGCGGAATGTGGACAGCTTTATGATACCGGACGATCAGAGCCTGGCTTGGTCCTACTACAAATGGCATGGAGATGCTGATGTGGCAGTGGTTGAAGGAGTCATGGGGCTCTTTGATGGTCTGGGAACAGACAAGGACTGTGCGTCTTCTGCTTCTGTTGCTAAGAAGTTGGGAATTCCGGTTGTCTTGATTATTGATGGAAAGGCGACATCTACCTCGGCAGCTGCCATGGTCCATGGCTTTGCGACTTTTGATCCGGATTTGGATATTGCTGGGGTCATTATCAATCGGGTGGCTTCACAGACTCACTTTGAACTTATCAAGGGCGCCATTGAGCGTTACACGGATGTGGAAGTGCTGGGCTATCTGCCTAAGAATGCAACAGCAGAGCTGCCATCGCGCCATCTGGGTCTAATCCCAGACGTAGAAATGGATGATTTGGACCGTCGATTTGAGGAGTTGGGAGCGGCAGCGGCTAAGCATATAAATCTAGACAGGCTGCTGGAAAAGGCAGAACTTCCCGATAAGCGGATGACAAATCCTTTTCGTATCCGCAATGACCAGCCCTTAACTTTGGCTTATGCTTTGGATGATGCTTTTCACTTTTACTACGAAGACAATCTGGACTTTCTAAGAGAGCTCAATGTCCAGCTGGTACCTTTCAGCCCCCTGAAAGATAAGGAACTGCCAGCAGCAGATGCATATTATTTTGGCGGCGGTTTTCCAGAAGTCTACGCTCAGGAGCTGATGGCAAATGCTGACTTCCGGGCTTCGGTCAAGAAAGCTCACGAGCAGGGCCGGCCAATCTATGCAGAATGCGGCGGCCTCATGTATCTGGGAGAGCTGCTGGAAGTAGATGGTCAGGTCTATGAAATGGTCGGTATTTTCAAGGGCAAGAGCCTGATGACCCCTGGCCTGAAAAGCTTTGGTTATTGCCAAGCAGAAACGCAGGTAGACAGTCTTTTTGGTCCTAAAGGTACGGCAGTCAGGGGACATGAGTTTCACCATTCGGTCTTTGAGACGGAGGAAGATACGGTCCTCAAGCTAGAGAAGGCCAGAGACGGTCAGGTCGTAGCTGCCTGGACAGGCGGTTATCAAAAGGACCGGACCTTTGCTAGCTACCTGCATGTTCATTTTTATCAGGACGAGCAGCTGCTAGCCAACTGGCTGAACTATATCAAAGAGGCGAACTGATATGACACTCATTGCAATTTTTTTGGCCGTTTTACTGGACTGGTTGATTGGCGACCCCTATAGCTGGCCTCATCCAGTCAAGTGGATGGGTTCCTATATTTATTTATGTATGCGTTTGCAGGAGAAAAGGCAGTTTTCGCCCTATCTATTTGGCTTTTTCCTCTGGCTGACAACAGTTGGACTGGCGCTAGGAGTGAGCCACGGGCTGCTCTGGCTGGCTGGTCTGATTCATCCCGTCCTCTACTGGATCGTCTGGATCTATCTGGCCTATGCCAGTCTGGCGACTAAGAGTCTGGCTTTTGAGGCCCAAAAGGTTTACCATAGGCTCAAGTTTGGCACTTTGGAAGAAGCTAGAAAGCAAGTTGGTATAATTGTCGGCCGTGAAACTTCTCATCTGACACCAGAGGAAATCAGCAAGGCGACGATTGAGACGGTGGCTGAAAATACTAGCGACGGGGTTATCGGACCGCTGCTCTGCCTCTTTCTAGGTGGCCCCATCTTAGCCATGACATACAAGGCCATCAATACCTTGGACTCCATGGTGGGCTATAAGACGGAGAAATACCGCAAAATTGGCTTGATATCTGCCAAGATGGACGATCTGGCCAATCTGATTCCTGCGCGTTTGACTTGGCTTTTCTTGATTCTCAGCAGTCAGATTTTACTGCTGGATTTCAAGGGGGCTCTGCGGATTGGTTGGCGGGATCGCTATCAGCATGCCAGTCCCAACAGTGCTTTTTCGGAGGCAGTTGTGGCTGGGGCTTTGGGCATTCAGCTGGGTGGACCGCACGTCTATCACGGAGAACTGATTGAGAAGCCGACCATTGGAGAAGCTTCCAGATTGGTTGAGGCGGATGATATTCAGACGGCTATCTCTCTGCTTTATACAAGCACCATGACAGGTTTAATCTTCTTCACTCTTTTTTATTTAGTAAAGCAAGCATATTTCTAGGAGTATACTATGACATATATCCAAAATCCTTCCTCTATCGAGGAAAAGAGTTTTCAAATTATTCAGTCTATGATTACTGAAAAAGATCCTGATTATGTCTTCCATTCGGAAATGGAAGAATCCATTATCAAGAGGGCTATCCATACGACGGGAGATTTCGATTATCTCTATACTATGCGATTTGAGCATGACGTACTTAAAAAAATAGAAGAAGTAATCAGAGCTAAGGGTACCATCCTGCTGGACTCTAATATTTCTCTCAATGGGATTAATAAACGCGTGCTTGACCAGCTGGGTGTGAGCTACTGCTGTTTGATTAGCGATGAAGAAGTAGTTGCGCTGGCCAAGGAAAAGCAAATTACCAGAGCTATGGCGGCTGTTGAGATAGCAGCTAAGATTGAAGGGCCTAAAGTATTTGCCTTCGGTGGTGCTCCTACGGCTCTGTCTTATTTGATTGAGCTGGCAGAGCAGGGATTGGTAGAAGCAGATGCAGTGATTGGGGTTCCAGTCGGCTTTATCAATGTCGAAGAATCCAAAGAGGAACTGCTTCAGTCAGGTCTTCCGGCCCTTGTCAATCTCGGCAGAAAAGGTGGCAGCACGATTGTAGTAGCCATTATCAATGCCATTATCTACCAGCTGAGGGAAGTGGTGACGGATGACTATGTCCGCTACTCTACACCATCCAGTAAAGAAGGAGGAAAGAACTAGATGTCCTATCTAAAAGCAGCGCACAAGATTGAAGAAGCTAGTTTCAGCAAGATTCAGGAAATTATTGATCAAGAGCATCCAGATATTCATTTTTCAGATCCTTTTGAAGAGGCAGTGCTCAAGAGGGTTGTCTTTACCAGTGCAGACTTTGACTACCTCTACAATATCAAGTTTTCCAATCAGGTTATTGAAAAAATCCTCTATGTCCTCCGAAACAAGGGTACCATTTTTACGGATACGACCATGGTCTTGGGTGGTTTTAATAAGAAATTGCTGGATGACCTAGGTGTCAACTATCGCTGTCTGGTCAATGAGCCAGCAGTCTTTCAGGAAGCTAAGGAAAAAGGAATTACTCGCTCCATGGCTGCTGTAGAATATGCAGCTAAAGTGGATGGTCCAAAACTTTTTGTCTTCGGGAATGCTCCAACGTCCATCTTCAAGGTTTTGGATATGGTCGAAGAGGGAAGCTTGCAGCCGGATGCAGTTGTCGGGGTTCCAGTCGGCTTTGTCGGAGCGGCAGAATCCAAGCTCAAACTGCATGAAAGTTCGGTGCCTTCTATCGCGGCACTGGGTCAAAAGGGAGGCAGTACCATCGCAGCAGCTGTGGTCAATGCCATTCTCTACCAGCTCAAGCTTGCTACTACGGACTATGAGCGTTACAGTGTTTCAGATAAAAAGCAGGCTCCGGAGAAAGGAGAGGGCTGATGATGGATGAATACGCTTATGTCAATGGAAAGAAATTAAGAAAAGGTTTTACAACTGGTACTTGCGCAACGGCAGCGACTGTTGCAGCCTTGAGCATGATTTTAAATCAGGAAAGGGAAGAAAAGGTCACTGTGCATACGGCTTCAGGCGTGGAAGTGACCATGGATGTTCACAATCCTTCCTTCGGACCAGAAGAAGCGACCGCGGCCATTGAAAAAGATGGCGGCGATGATGCGGATGCGACGCATGGCCTCTTGATTTATTCGACCGTGACTCTTCTGCCAGATCAGACGGAAATCGAGATTGACGGTGGTCAGGGCGTTGGGCGCGTGACCGAGAAGGGGCTGGCCTGTGATGTCGGCATGGCAGCCATCAATCCGACTCCTAGACGGATGATTGAGCAGCATGTCCGTGAGATTATCGGTCCCAACTGTGGGGCGAGGGTCATCATTTCTGTTCCTGGTGGGGAAGAAACGGCCAAGCTGACCTATAATTCCAGACTAGGTATTGTCGGTGGCATTTCAATTTTAGGAACGACAGGGATTGTCAATCCTATGTCCGAGGATAGCTGGAAGGCATCCATCACGATCGAGTTAACCATGCTCTACAATCAAGGGCATCGCTCAGTCGTCTTGGTACCGGGGAATTACGGTGAAGACTTTGCGACTAATACTGTGGGGATTCCAGCTGGGCGCATCGTCAATATGAGTAACTTTGTCGGCCATGTCCTCAAAGAAGTGCAGCGCATCGGCTTTACCAAGGTTTTGATGATCGGTCACATGGGCAAGTTTGTCAAAGTGGCGGCTGGGATTTTCTCTACCCACAGCAAGGACTCGGATGCTCGT